>NZ_LT629786.1:4975938-5286935 GCF_900105675.1 Pseudomonas synxantha
CTTCGATGTTGGTCGCGGTAGCATTGCCTTCACGGCCGCCTTGCACCACCAGGTAGCCATCTTTGGCTTCCAGCACGCCTTCGAACAGCGAGGTGTTCGGGGTGTGGCCGATAGCGATGAACACGCCGTCGACTTTCAGCTCGTCGAAGCTGCCGTCGTTGTTTTTCAGGCGAGCACCGGTCACGCCCATGTTGTCACCCAGGACTTCATCCAGGGTGGCGTTGAGCTTGAGGATGATCTTGCCTTCAGCGACACGGGCGTGCAGCTTGTCGATCAGGATTTTTTCGGCGCGGAAGGTCTCGCGGCGGTGGACCAGAGTCACGGTGCTGGCGATGTTAGCCAGGTACAGTGCCTCTTCCACGGCGGTATTACCACCGCCAACCACGGCAACCGGCTTGTTGCGGTAGAAGAAACCGTCGCAGGTGGCGCAGGCAGAAACGCCCTTGCCCATGAAGGCTTCTTCCGAGGGCAGGCCCAGGTAACGTGCGCTGGCACCGGTGGCGATGATCAGTGCGTCACAGGTGTACACGCCGCTGTCGCCGGTCAGGCTGTAAGGCTTTTTCGAGAAATCGACTTTGTTGATATGGTCGAAGACGATCTCGGTCTCAAAACGCTCGGCGTGCTCTTTCATACGCTCCATGAGCACCGGCCCCGTCAGGCCGTGGACGTCGCCCGGCCAGTTGTCGACTTCCGTGGTGGTGGTCAACTGGCCGCCCGCCTGCATGCCGGTGATCAGCAGCGGCTTGAGATTGGCCCGGGCAGCGTAGACGGCAGCGCTGTAACCGGCAGGGCCGGATCCGAGAATAATCACTCGGGAATGACGGGTATCAGACATGACTCACTCCTATCGACCGCTCGAACCACAGAGCGGCTGGAATAAAAAAGGACCGCGAAGCACTTGGGGAAGGCTTTGACTCGCCAGGTCCTGAAAAATAATGGGTGCAGGGTATCGAGGGGGGCAAGATTAAGGAAATACGCATTAACAATCCAGCTCATAGCGACTCTCTATGTGCTTGATCGAGTTAATCGACACCTTTGTTACCGTGGATGTCGCCTACGTGCCTGCGCTTTCACATCCTGTGCAAAGCCGGTAAGGTCGGCGCGTTCGTCATCCTGCTCGGAGTTGTCCATGCCTGCCCCTGTTCTTTCCGGCCCGCAATACCTGCGTGAAGGCCTCAAGCTGGTGTTGAGCCCCGGCCTGCGCCTGTTTGTATTATTGCCGTTGGGGATCAACCTGGTGCTGTTCGTCGGGTTGATCTATTTTGCCGGCCATCAGTTCAGCCTGTGGGTCGATAGCTTGATACCGACGCTGCCCAGTTGGCTAGGTTTTTTGAATTACCTGTTGTGGCCGTTGTTTGTGGTGCTGGTGGTGCTGATGGTGTTTTTTACTTTCACCATGCTTGCCAATATCATCGCGGCGCCATTCAACGGCTTCCTTGCCGAAAAAGTCGAGGTGGTGGTACGTGGCACCGATGACTTCCCGCCTTTCAGCTGGGGTGAGCTGATCGCCATGGTCCCACGTACCCTGGCCCGGGAAATGCGCAAGCTGGGGTACTTCCTGCCACGGGCCATCGGCCTGTTTATCCTGTCGTTCATTCCGGTGGTCAACCTGATCGCGGCGCCGCTATGGTTGCTGTTTGGCGTGTGGATGATGGCGATCCAATACATCGACTACCCGGCCGACAACCACAAGCTGGGCTGGAACGAAATGCTCGCCTGGCTGCGCCAGAAGCGCTGGCAGAGCATGAGCTTCGGCGGCATCGTCTACCTGGTGCTGCTGGTGCCGGTGGTCAACCTGCTGATGATGCCGGCGGCGGTCGCCGGGGCGACGTTGTTCTGGGTGCGCGAGCAAGGCGCCGAGGCGATGGCTCAGCAAGCCGTTGCCAAGTCATAAATCCATCATCCCACTGACACAATGACGACATGGCCCACGGCGACACTGTGGGTCATGACGACAGCCTCGCTTCACATCACCCTGATCACCGAAACCTTCCCGCCGGAAATCAACGGGGTGGCCAATACGCTTGGCCGTCTGTGCGAGGGTTTGCGCTTGCGTGGCCATCAGGTCGAACTGGTACGCCCTCGCCAGGGTGCCGACCAGAGCCGGTCGAGTGACGACCAATTGCTGCTGTGTCGCGGCTGGCCGTTGCCGGGTTACCCAGGATTGCAATGGGGCCAATCGTCGATGCACAAATTGCTCAGGCGCTGGAGCCGCCAACGTCCGGACGTGCTGTATATCGCCACGGAAGGGCCGCTGGGCTTATCGGCCCTGCGAGCAGCGCGTCGGCTGGGTATCAGCGTCGTCAGCGGTTTTCACACCAACTTCCAGCAGTATTCGAACCAGTATGGCTTGAGCTTGCTCAGTCGCTTGGTCACCCATTATCTGCGCTGGTTTCATAACCGTTCGAGCCTGACGCTGGTACCGAGCGCCAGCCAACGGCTGGAACTGGAACGTCGACATTTCGAGCGCCTGGAGATGTTGTCACGGGGCGTCGACAGCCAATTGTTCCATCCGGCCAAACGCGACAATGCGCTGCGCGAAACCTGGGCGTTGAACAATGAGCAAATCGCCGTGCTGCATGTAGGAAGGCTTGCGCAGGAAAAGAACCTGGGCCTGCTGAAACGCTGCTTCGAGACGCTGCAGGACCGTTACCCAATGCGCCAGATGAAACTGATCATCGTTGGTGATGGGCCGCAACGGGCGATGCTTGAAAAGGAACTGCCCGAAGCGATTTTCTGCGGCGCCTTGCGCGGTGAAGAACTGGCGCGGCATTACGCGTCCGGCGATGTGTTCTTGTTCCCCAGCCTGACCGAAACCTTCGGCAACGTGGTACTGGAAGCCATGGCCTCGGGGCTGGGCGTCGTGGCCTATGACCAGGCAGCCGCTACCCAGCACATTCGTCACGGCTACAACGGCGTGCTGGCGATGCCAGGGGATGAAGATGCGTTTTGCGATGCCGCCAACTGGCTGCTGGAGGATACGGAGAGTTTAAGGCGCATGCGCCTTAATGCTCGCCAACATGCCAGCCGCCAAGGCTGGGCAGCGATTATCGAGCAATTCGAGCATCACTTGCGTGGTGTGTGCGGGGAGCGTTTCGCCCTTCCAACGCAACCTTACGTGCGCTGAGCAACCTGCCATTTACGTGCAAACCGCGATGAGCCCGCTGCAGGCCACTCAAGTTTTGCCTGGTATTTAAAAGGGGAACCCTTGGGCCGCGAAACGCCAACCATTGATACCTGCCGGTCAAGCAGGCCCTTTTAAATAATGGAGATATTTAACAATGCCAATTTATGGAATGGGTGTACGCAATGGCGTCAATATGCCAACAGCGGAATGGACACGCCAGCAACAATGGCTGGATCAATCTCGTGCAGAGCCGCCAACCTATGGTCAGCCCGGGCATAAAGATGCGCTCAAGGCTGATCACCACAAAGAGCTGAATAAGCGTCCAGAGTATTAATCACTAGAGCCGCAAAACTCCCTGTGGTCGACACAGGGAGTCCAGCCCTTATACCAACGTCGTCAACGCCTCACGACTGAAGGGCAAGATGTCGCCCTCGCGCCCTTCGCGCACCTTCACGGCCCAATCCGGGTCGACTAGCAGTGCACGGCCCACCGCCACCAAGTCGAACTCATCATTGTTCAGGCGCTGCAGCAGGTTTTCCAGGCTGGCCGGCTGCGCGACCTTGTCGGTGTTGACCATAAACTGCAGGAACTCGCCATCCAGGCCGACGCTGCCTACGGTGATCGTCGGCTTACCGGTGAGCTGGCGCGTCCAACCGGCCAGGTTGAGATCGGAGCCTTCGAATTCGGGCTCCCAGAAACGGCGGGTGGAGCAGTGGAAAATATCCACGCCGGCGTCAGACAACGGCTTGAGAAATTCACCCAATGCTTGCGGGGTCTGTACCAGGCGCGCCGTGTAGTCTTGCTGCTTCCATTGGGAGAAACGCAGGATGATCGGAAAATCCGGGCCCACTGCGGCGCGGGTCGCCTGGATCAGCTCGATGGCAAAGCGCGAACGGTTGATCAGGCTGCCACCGTATTCGTCGGTGCGCTGATTGCTGCCCTCCCAGAAAAACTGGTCCACCAGGTAACCGTGGGCGCCGTGGATTTCCACACCGTCCATGCCGATGGCCTGGGCGTCCTTGGCGGCTTGGGCGAAGGCATTGACCACGTCCTTGATGTCCTGGGCCGTCATGCCATGCACGACCACCTTGCCGTCCTTGAGTTTTTCCATCGGGCCGTAGGCCGGCACACTGGCGTCAGGTTCGGTGCCGATGCGACGCACGCTGCCTACATGCCACAGCTGTGGGACGATCTTGCCGCCTTCGGCATGCACGGCATCCACCACTTTCTTCCAGCCAGCCAGCGCCGCCTCACCATAGAAGTGCGGGACGTTGGGATAGCCGTTGGATGCAGGGTGGCCGACCACCGTACCTTCGGTGATGATCAGGCCCACACCGGCAGCGGCGCGACGGCGGTAGTACTCGATGACCTTGGAGTTGGGTACGCCCCCCGGGGAGAACGAACGGGTCATGGGGGCCATGACCACGCGGGTAGGCAGCTGCAATGCACCGAGTTGGAACGGTTTGAACAAGGCTTGGACAGGCATGGCAGCACTCCACCGCAAAAAAAATTATGATGCGGATAATATGGGCAGTGCAGCGTGCCGAATAGCACTATTGATCTGGGTGATTAAGGGGATAAAAGTAGCCGAATACTTGTAGGAGCGAGCTTGCTCGCGAAGAACACAAACACACGCGTTAAGTCAGGATAAACGCGTTACCGTTGGCGATCTTCGCGAGCAAGCTCGCTCCTACAATGGGTGTGTTTCAGCTCAGGGCTTTTTCGATGGCCTGCACGATTGTCGG
Organism: Pseudomonas synxantha; assembly: GCF_900105675.1. Lineage (NCBI taxonomy): Bacteria > Pseudomonadati > Pseudomonadota > Gammaproteobacteria > Pseudomonadales > Pseudomonadaceae > Pseudomonas > Pseudomonas synxantha. Next base: position 4,980,811 of record NZ_LT629786.1, read on the forward strand.
GTCGTCCGGAGCGGTACGCGGCGAGAAGCGCGCCAATACCCGGCCGTCTTTACCCAACAGGAACTTCTCGAAGTTCCAAGTGATATCCCCCGGAAACTCTGCACCCTCGCCCGCCAATAGACGGTACAACTGGTGACGGTCAGGACCGTTCACCTCGAGCTTGCTGCCCAGAGGAAAGGTCACGCCGTAGTTCAGACTGCAGAACTCGCGGATCTCTTCCTCGGTGCCCGGCTCCTGGCCTGCAAACTGGTTGCACGGCAAACCAAGCACCGAAAACCCCTGGTCTTTGTATTGCTGGTAGAGGTTTTCCAATGCCGCGTACTGCGGGGTCAAACCACATTTGGACGCCACATTGACCACCAGCACAACCTGGCCCTTAAAGGGCGCCAGCGGCAGCTCTTGTCCGTCCAAGGCTTTGAGTTTCAGATCGTGGAAAGCACTCATGACGAACTCCAGATATCCCATGTTCTTTGCATTGCAGCCCTTGGAGCTTACAACCCGCAAGACTGCAATCATAGACGTCGGTGACGAAACACGCTTGCCGGTTACTGAGCGGTCGGCCACGGCAAGATCGGAATCGCCGTCACCGCATTCTGCGGGCTGCCTTCGATCAGACGGTCGCTGTAGACCAGATACACCAGGGTATTGCGTTTCTTGTCGAGAAAACGCACCACCTGCATGGTCTTGAATACCAGGGAGGTGCGCTCCTTGAACACTTCGTCACCGTCCTTGAGCTCGCCCTTGAAGCGGATCGGGCCGACCTGGCGGCAAGCAATCGAGGCTTCGGCGCGGTCTTCGGCCAGGCCCAGGCCGCCTTTGACGCCGCCGGTCTTGGCGCGGGAGAGGTAGCAGGTCACGCCGTCGACCTTGGGGTCGTCAAACGCTTCGACCACGATCCGGTCGTTAGGGCCGACAAACTTGAACACTGTCGAGACCTGGGCAATCTCTTCGGCCGAGGCCAGCAGTGGCATGGCGAGCAACAGGCCAAGCAATCCCTTCATTACGCGCATCAGGTATTCCTTCGTTTAAACCAGAATGAGGTTATCGCGGTGCACCAGTTCCGGTTCCGCCATATAGCCCAAGAGTCCGACAATGGCGTCAGACGATTGTCCAATAATCTTCTGCGCTTCAAGGGCGCTGTAGTTGGCCAGGCCACGGGCGATCTCGCGCCCGTCCGGTGCCACGCACACCACCATCTCGCCACGGCGGAAGCTGCCCTGCACCAGTTTGACGCCCACCGGCAGCAGGCTCTTGTTGCCCTGGGACAACGCCGACACCGCACCCGCGTCCAGCACCAGGGTGCCACGGGTTTGCAGGTGCCCGGCCAGCCACTGCTTGCGCGCAGCCAGCATGCCGCGCTCCGGCGACAGCAGCGTACCGATGCGCTCACCGGCCTTGAGACGGTCCAGCACGCGCTCCAGGCGCCCACCGACGATGATGGTGTGAGCACCGGAACGTGCGGCCAGGCGCGCGGCGCGTAGCTTGGTCTGCATGCCGCCGCGGCCCAGGGCACCACCGACACTGCCGGCGACTGCATCCAGCGCCGGGTCATCGGCGCGGGCTTCGTAGATCAACTGGGCATCGGGGTTGTTGCGCGGGTCGGCGTCGAACATGCCATCGCGATCGGTGAGGATCACCAGCAGGTCGGCTTCCACCAAATTGGCCACCAGGGCGGCCAGGGTGTCATTGTCGCCGAAGCGGATTTCGTCGGTGACCACCGTATCGTTCTCGTTGATCACCGGGATGACCTTGAGCTCCACCAAGGCGCGCAACGTGCTGCGGGCGTTGAGGTAGCGCTTGCGGTCGGACAGGTCGTCGTGGGTCAGCAGGATTTGCGCTGTATGGCGGCCGTGCTCGGCAAAGCTGGATTCCCAGGCTTGCACCAGGCCCATCTGGCCGATAGCGGCGGCAGCTTGCAGTTCGTGCATCGCGCTGGGTCGCGCGGTCCAGCCGAGGCGGCTCATTCCGGCGGCAACGGCCCCGGAGGAGACAAGCACCAACTCGACGCCTGCTTCATGCAAGGCCACCATCTGCTCGACCCAGACGCTCATGGCTGCGCGATCCAGACCTTTGCCATCCGCCGTCAGCAGCGCACTTCCGATCTTCACGACCCAGCGCTGCGCACCTGTCACTTTGCTCCGCATCATCTTCAACCTTAGAGTGAGGGCCGCGCGACCCAGCGCCGCCCATAACGTTATACCCGGATACCAAAACGCCGCTCCTGGGAGCGGCGTTCAAGTTTATCGCAACGGATCAGTCGCGCACGTAAATGATTTCCGGGCCATCTTCATCATCCACGTCTTCTTCGTCCCAGTCATCGTCGCCGATGTCATGGACCGACTTCACGCCGCTGCGGCGCAGGGCACGCTGGTCGTCCAGGGCCTGCAACTGGGCACGGGCTTCGTCTTCGATCTGCTGGTCGAGCTCGGCAAGCTCGGCCTTGAATACCGGGTCGGCCGCGAGGCGGTCGGCGCGGTCTTCCAGGTAACGCATGATGTCGCGGGTCAGGCGCTCGGTGCCTTCTTTGGCAATCGCCGAGATCACATAGACCGGACCTTCCCACTCCAGGCGATCAACGATTTCCTTGACGCGTTCTTCGTGCTCTTCCTCGAGGATCTGGTCGCACTTGTTCAGTACCAGCCAGCGATCACGCTCGGCCAGGGCCGGGCTGAACTTGGTCAGTTCGCTGACGATCACTTCGGCGGCGTCCGCAGCACTGGTGTCATCCAACGGCGCCATGTCGACCAGATGCAGCAGCAAACGGGTGCGGGACAAGTGCTTGAGGAAGCGAATCCCCAGGCCGGCGCCATCGGAAGCGCCTTCGATCAGACCGGGAATATCGGCAACTACGAAGCTCTTCCAACGGTCGACGCTGACCACGCCCAGGTTTGGCACCAGGGTAGTGAACGGGTAGTCGGCAACCTTCGGCTTGGCGGCCGATACCGAGCGGATAAAGGTACTTTTGCCGGCGTTCGGCAGGCCCAGCAGGCCCACGTCGGCGAGTACTTTCATTTCCAGCTTCAGGTCACGCTGCTCGCCCGGCTTGCCCGGCGTGGTCTGGCGCGGCGCACGGTTGGTACTGGACTTGAATCGGGTGTTGCCCAAGCCGTGCCAGCCGCCCTGCACAACCATCAGCTTCTGGCCGGCCTTGGTCAGGTCGCCAATCACTTCCTGGGTAGCGGAGTCGATGATCGTGGTGCCGACCGGTACACGCAGTACCAGGTCTTCACCTTTTTTACCGGTGCAGTCGGTGCTGCCGCCGTTGGAGCCACGCTCGGCATCGAAATGCCGGGTGTAACGATAGTCGACCAGGGTATTGAGGTTTTCGTCGGCCATCATATAGATGGAACCGCCGTCACCACCGTCGCCGCCGTTAGGGCCACCGTTTTCGATGAATTTTTCGCGACGGAAACTCATGCAACCGTTACCGCCGTCGCCTGCTTTTACTCGGATGGAAACTTCATCAACGAACTTCATAACAAAACGCCTCTCGCCGCATGGGCGAGCTTAAGAAACCAAGACATAAGACTCTTGCAAAAATGAGCGCAGCGACCTCAAGCAACGACCGCAAATCCTGCTGCCCTCGCCCATTACAAACAGCTTTGCAAGAGACTCACTCCACAAACGAAAAAGCCCCGTCGCAAGACAGGGCTTTTCCAGCGATCTCGCAATTAAGCTGCGACAACGCTCACGTAACGGCGGTTGAACGCGCCCTTTACTTCGAACTTGATCACGCCTTCGATTTTCGCGAAGAGGGTGTGATCTTTACCCATGCCTACACCGTAACCGGCGTGGAATTGGGTGCCGCGCTGACGCACGATGATGTTGCCCGGAATGATTTTCTGGCCGCCATACATCTTCACGCCAAGGCGTTTGGCTTCTGAGTCGCGACCGTTACGGGTACTACCACCAGCTTTTTTGTGTGCCATGAGTCAATTCTCCTAGTGAGGAATTAGGCTGAAATTAAGCCTGAATACCGGTGATTTTGATCTCGGTGTACCACTGGCGGTGGCCCATACGCTTCATGTGGTGCTTACGACGACGGAACTTGATGATGCGGACTTTATCGTGACGACCTTGGGAGATCACTTCAGCCACAACGGTAGCGCCAGCAACGACTGGAGCGCCGATGTTCACGTCATCGCCATTGGCGACCAACAGAACGCGATCAAAAGTAACGGATTCGCCGGTAGCGATTTCCAGTTTTTCGATCTTCAGGTATTCACCTGGGGCGACCTTGTATTGCTTGCCACCAGTAACAATTACTGCGTACGACATGGTATTTCTCCGATAATCCTGCTCACCCAGCGCTTTATAAGAAGAGGTATTGGCTGGCATGGCTGCATGGGATGGACGTCCCGAATGCAATTGCGTAAGGCAGGTGCTGCCCAGGAAGTTCAGGGTGCGCGATTGTACGCAAGGTAAATGGGTGTTGCAAGGGGCCGTCTATCGCGCCTTGACACCCGGGGGTCAGGGTCCTAGCATGCCGCGCAACCCTTCTGGAGCGACTGTCGCTGATGCAACCCCAAGCTTTCTACCGCGCGGTCGCGGACGATTTTAGCGCCGTCGACGGCATCATCAAGCAGCAGCTGACGTCTAACGTGCCGCTGGTCTCCAAAATTGGCGACTACATTACGTCGGCGGGCGGCAAACGCCTGCGTCCTTTATTAGTGTTGCTGTGTGGCAAGGCCCTGGGCCGCGAAGGCGATGACCTACGCCTGTTGGCCGCCACCATTGAGTTCCTGCACACCGCCACCCTGCTGCATGATGACGTGGTCGACATGTCCGGCATGCGCCGTGGTCGCGAGACCGCCAATGCCATGTGGGGCAACGCGCCGAGCGTGCTGGTGGGCGACTTCCTGTATTCGCGCTCGTTCGAAATGATGGTCGAGCTGGGCTCGATGCCGGTGATGAAGATCCTTTCACAGGCCACGCGCATCATCGCCGAAGGCGAAGTGTTGCAACTGTCCAAAGTCCGCGACGCCAGCACCACCGAAGAAACCTATATGGAAGTGATTCGCGGCAAAACCGCGATGCTCTTCGAAGCCTCCACCCACAGTGCCGCCGCACTGTGTGGCGCCACCGCCGAACAGGCCGAAGCCCTGCGCACTTTTGGTGATCACCTGGGCGTGGCGTTCCAACTGGTAGACGACCTGCTCGACTACAAGGGCGACGCCGAGACCCTGGGCAAGAACGTCGGCGACGACCTGGCCGAGGGCAAGCCGACCTTGCCGCTGATCTACACCATGCGCGAAGGCACGCCGGAACAGGCCGCCCTGGTGCGCAAGGCGATCCAGAAAGGTGGCATCGAAGACCTCGAGGCCATCCGCGCTGCCGTGGAAGCGTCCGGTTCCCTGGAGTACACCGCGCAACTGGCGCGTGACTACGTGGCCCGTGCGATCCAGTGCCTGGAAGCCTTGCCGGCCAGTGAATACCGGGATGCATTGGTTGAGCTGAGTGAGTTTGCGGTCGCCCGTACTCACTAAAATCACCAGCAGACGCAGGACAATGTGGGAGGGGCGGTGCGACGATTCGACTTGCTCCCGATGGCAGTAGGTCAGCCAATGTATAAGGTGGCTGACACACCGCCATCGGGAGCAAGCCCCCTCCCACATTTGGAATCCATTGCCAATTCAAGATCCCGCCCGTGCTACAAAACCCTATATAATGTGCGACTTTTAGTCATCCCTGAACCTCAAGGAGCTTTAGTGAGCACGTTGCCACCCTGCCCGAAATGCAATTCCGAATACACCTACGAAGACGGCACCCAACTGGTCTGCCCGGAATGCGCCCATGAGTGGTCCGCCACTGGCGAGGCCGAAGTGGCCGGCGATGAAACCGTGAAGAAAGACTCTGTGGGTAACGTCCTGCAGGACGGCGACACCATCACCGTGATCAAGGACCTCAAGGTCAAGGGTACCTCCCTGGTGGTCAAGGTCGGTACCAAGGTCAAGAACATCCGCCTGTGCGACGGTGACCACGATATCGACTGCAAGATCGACGGTATCGGCCCGATGAAACTCAAGTCCGAGTTCGTGCGCAAGGTCTGATCCTGCTGCGTCCATCCCGCGCCCGCCGCGGGATGGCGTTTCGCCCTCCTGATTGATCGACAATAATATCCACACAAAAAAACCAGAAACCGCCAATAGATACTTGCTATTCTACGAATAAGAATTATTCTCATTGAAACCCATCAAGGAGAACGACCATGACTTATTTGATAGATGCCTGGCTGGATCGCCCACACCCTTACCTGCGGATCCTGCATCGGGAAACCGGCGAAGTCTGTGCGGTACTTGAGGAAGAAGCGCTGAACGAATTGCAGGATCAGGGAGACCTGGACGTCAACGGTCTGAGTTCCAGTGAGCCTGGAGTACTGAAGGAAGTGGTGAGGAATCTGTTTCTGTTCTGCTATGCCCGAGCGCTGCGCCCGACGACCGATCTGAACGGCAAGTTCCATCCATGAAGAACCGGGCAAATCCCTGTTGGGGCGAACGCGTTCGCCCCAACACGTAATCGGCTACAAGTCTTACAGGACGTCGAGAAGCTCGACATCGAATACCAATACGCTGTGCGGCGGAATGCTACCAACGCCTTGAGCGCCGTAAGCCAGTTCGCTCGGCACGTACAGACGCCATTTGCTGCCGGCATTCATCAGTTGCAGGGCTTCGGTCCAGCCGGCGATCACGCCGCCAACCGGGAATTCTGCAGGCTGGCCACGCTCGTAGGAGCTGTCGAACACAGTGCCGTCGATCAGGGTGCCGTGGTAGTGGGTACGCACTTGATCTTCACGGGTCGGCTTGGCGCCGGTACCGGCTGTCAGCACTTCAAATTGCAGGCCGGAAGCCAGGGTGGTGATGCCATCGCGCTTGGCGTTTTCAGCCAGGAATGCCAGGCCGGCGCCAGCGGCTGCTTCAGCCTTGGCAGCCGCTTCGGCTTGCATGATTTCGCGGATCACTTTGAAACTGGCAGCCATTTGCTCCTGGTCAACACGGCTTGGCTTGCCCGCGAACGCATCGGTCAGGCCGGCCAGGATCGCGTCCAGGCTCACGCCCGGTGGCGGGTTGTCGCGCAGTTGGTCGCCCAACTGACGGCCGATACCGTAGCTGACGCGGGTTTCGTCGGTGGACAGATTAACTTCGGACATGAAGAGGCTCCGCTATAGGACAACACGGTTTCCCGCGCCGCCCAGAACTAAAAGGGCCCGCAGACTAGCACACAAGGGCGGCCCATGATCAGCCCCCTCCCCCGGCCATCAGAGCGCCAGGTGGTAGGTCAGGTACAGCCGAATGACACCTCTTCGTCGCCCGGCAAGAAAAGTATTTCAGAATTGTCCACTGCCGCCGATACAGCCCTACACATCTTGGCTGGCTCAAACAACAACACACCGTCCAGCAGACAGACATCACTCTTCAAGGAGCTTTCGATGAACAGCTGGTTCGGTAACATCAGCGTCAATCTCAAACTCGGCCTGGGCTTTGGCCTGGTGCTGGTCCTCACCTCGATCTTGGCACTCACCGGCTGGACCAGCCTGGGCGGCCTGATCGATCGTAGCAATTGGATGAGCGACATCACCCAGCTCAACGCCTCGTTGACCAAGCTGCGGATCGTGCGCTTGCAATACATGCTGGCCAACGGCGACGAAGCCGTGGCGCAGAACGTGCAAACCAGCCTTGACGCCTTCGCCGCTCAACAACAGAAGCTGCTGGACAGCTTCAAGAGCCCGGAAAACCTCAAGCTGCTCAATGAGCAGAAAGCCGTCATTACCGCTTATCGCCAGTCCCTGAACAAAATGCGCGAGGCCTACCGTAATGGCAACGCCGCGCGCGACGTCATGGGCGCCAAGGCTGACATCGCCAATGCGCAAATCAATGCGCTGGAAACCAGCGTGCAGCAATCACCCGATAGCCCGGAGCGCTTCGCTCAGTTTTTGGCCGTGACCCAAGCCAAGAACGAGTTCCAGCAAGCTCGCTACGAAGTGCGTGGCTATACCAATAGCCCCAGCGCAGAAACCGAAGCCCGCGCCGCTGCACAAATCGAAAAAGCCGTCGCTGGTTTGAAAACCCTCAGCGCCGCATTCGGTACTGGCCAGCAAACTGCATTGACCGCACTGGAAACCGCGCTGGGTGACTATCGCAGTGCCGTACAGAGCTACAAGGCCGCCAACGCCAATATCGTCACTGCCCGCGCCGAAATGACCACCCAAGGCGCCGATATCGTGACGATCAGCGACAAGCTGTACGACATCCAACTGGAACGTCGCGACGCTGAAAGCACCCAGGCCCGTAGCCTGCAATTGATCAGCACCTTGCTGGCCCTGCTGGTCGGCGTCATCGCTGCGTGGGTCATCACCCGCCAGATCACGCGCCCGATCCAGGACACCCTGGCCGTGGTCGAGCGCATCGCTTCCGGCGACCTGAGCCACAACATCCAAGTGACCCGTCGTGATGAACTGGGCGTGTTGCAACAAGGCATCCAGCGCATGGGCACGACCTTGCGTGAACTGATCAGCGGCATTCGCGATGGCGTGACTCAGATCGCCAGCGCCGCCGAAGAATTGTCGGCCGTGACCGAACAGACCAGCGCCGGTGTGAACAGCCAGAAGATCGAGACCGATCAGGTCGCCACCGCCATGCATGAAATGACCGCCACCGTGCAGGAGGTCGCGCGCAATGCCGAGCAGGCTTCCCAGGCGGCTTCCGACGCCGACGGCCAGGCCCGTGAAGGCGACAAGGTGGTGGCCGAAGCCATCGCCCAGATCGAACGCCTGGCCGCCGAAGTGGCACGTTCCACCGACGCCATGACGCACCTTCAGCAAGAGAGCAATAAGATCGGCAGCGTGATGGACGTGATCAAGGCCGTGGCCGAACAGACCAACCTGCTGGCCCTCAACGCCGCCATTGAAGCTGCACGTGCCGGGGAAGCCGGCCGTGGCTTTGCAGTGGTCGCCGACGAAGTGCGTGGCCTGGCCCAGCGCACGCAGAAATCCACCGAAGAAATCGAAGGCCTGGTGGCCGGCTTGCAGAACGGCACCCAGCAAGTAGCCAACGTGATGAACAACAGCCGCAGCCTCACCGACAGCAGTGTCGAACTGACCCGCAAGGCCGGCGTGTCACTGGAAAACATCACCCGTACGGTGTCGAATATCCAGTCGATGAACCAGCAGATTGCCGCGGCCGCCGAGCAGCAGAGCGCCGTAGCGGAAGAGATCAGCCGCAGTATCGTGAATGTGCGGGATGTGTCTGAGCAGACGGCGACGGCCAGTGACGAGACGGCGAAGTCGAGTGTGGAACTGGCACGGCTGGGTAGCCAGTTGCAGCAGATGGTCAGTCATTTCCGGGTGTAGACACCAAAAAGCCGCCTCGATCTAGACCGAGGCGGCTCCACCTCTCAGACCTTAACGGTCATCGAAGCTGTCCCGCAGGAACTTCCATACGTGATACGCACGCAGGCAGTTCACTACGAGGTTCCATGTACGTCGTGCAAACTTAGACATACTCGGCCCTCCGTGAGTTGGGCCTTACCTCCAGCGCACTTACCGGAACATGTGGGCCTTTGGACGCGGGTCAACGCTTCCTGTGAGGCGGCCGGGCTCTGGTTCCTCCCGCATGAAATCCGGCACGGATTACTAGCCCGTGGCGTTCGGTCCATAACTCCGCGCGCATACCCAGCCACCACAAAACGACATACTTGGAACGGGGGTGATACTAACCAATATTCCGATCAAAGGTGTGACGGACGAAGATAAACGAGCCATCGAAACTAGATCATTTATTGCAATTTTTTACCGCCAAAATTGGCTCTAAATAAGATAGACGAATAAAACCACCGACCCTCGTCAAGCCTTGCGCGATCCAGTAACTCACATTAGTATCAACGCAGTGGGTCAACGCTTCCTGAGAAGCCGCAACCCCAGCCACTAACTGGGTTTGCAAAAAAAACCGCCTTACCAAGGCGGTTTTTTATTGCCTGCCATTTGCCACTTAGCCCTCGCTGTCCTCGACAAACACCAAGCGATTCCCGAACGGATCCCGGATGCTCATTTCCCGCGATCCCCAAGGCGTTTCCTCGACCGCAGGCTTGGCATAGCGGTAATCCTTGCCGAGCAATTGCTGCTGGTACGCATCCACCCTTTGCGCCTGGATCCGCACCGCCGACCCCGGCGAAGCATCGCCATGGTGCTCGGACAAATGCAACACGCACTCACCCAGCGACACTTGCAGGTACAACGGGAAATTCGCCTCGAACCGATGCTGCCAATCGACCTTGAACCCCAGGAAGTCGACGTAGAATTCCAACGCTTTGGTCTCGTCGAAAATCCGCAGGATGGGGGTGACTTTTCCTAAGTGCATGGCGACCGCTCCGTGTATGAGAACGCCCACTATAAAGACGAAAAGCCGCCACGCAAATCCCCACTGCGCGCCAGGAATCGCCCTGGCCGCTGGCCGTTGGCCTGCCCATTGCTGTAGCTCAGTACCCCGTTAACCCATACACCGTCGATCCCTTCCGCTGCACGTTGCGGTGTGTTGAAATCTGCCACATCACGCACCCGCAACGGGTCGAACAACACCAGGTCGGCCCAGTACCCTTCGCGGATTTCGCCACGCTCGGATAAGCCAAAGCGCGCTGCCGACAGACCAGTCATCTTGTGCACCGCCGTGTGCAACGGGAACAAGCCGACATCGCGGCTGAAGTGCCCCAGCACCCGCGGGAACGCCCCCCACAAGCGCGGGTGGGGAAACGGATCTTCGGGCAAGCCATCGGAGCCCACCATCGACAACGGATGGGCGAGGATGCGCCGCACATCGTCTTCGTCCATCCCGTAGTACACCGCTCCCGCCGGTTGCAGGCGACGGGCAGCGTCCATTAGCGAAACGCCCCACTCGGCAGCGATAGCCTGCAGATCCCGCCCACCCATTTCGGGGTGCGGCGTCGACCAGGTGATGGTGATGCGAAACGCATCGGTCACCTGCTTGAGGTCCAGGGTCGAGGAGCTGGCAGCATAGGGATAGCAATCACAGCCTACCGGATGGTCTTTCGCCGCGGCTTCCAGGGACGCCAACAACTGCGGGCTACGCCCCCAGTTACCGGCACCGGCGCATTTAAGATGGGAAATAATCACCGGCACCTTGGCATGGCGGCCGATCAGAAACGCCTCGTCCATCGCCTCCAGTACCGGCTCGAATTCGCTGCGCAAGTGGGTGGTGTACACCGCGCCGTAGGCCGTCAACTCTTCGGTGAGCTGCAACACTTCATCGGTCTCGGCATTGAACGCGCTGGCGTAGGCCAGGCCTGTGGATAAGCCCAGGGCGCCAGCTTCCAGGCTCTCTTGCAGTTGTATACGCATCGCCGTGATTTCACCGGGCGTGGCAGTGCGGTGCAGGTCATCCATATGATTGCTGCGCAACGCCGTGTGGCCGATCAACGCGGCGACGTTTACCGCCGGATGGGCGTCCTCCACGGCGTTGCGATAGTCGCTGAACCGCGGATAGCAGAACGCCTCACGGCCGCCCAGCAAGTTCATCGGGTCTGGCGGGGCACCGCGTAAACTCACCGGCGAGGCACTGATGCCACAGTTGCCGACAATCACCGTGGTCACGCCCTGGCTGAGCTTGGGCAGCATCTGCGGCTGGCGGATCACCACGGTGTCATCGTGGGTGTGCACGTCGATAAAACCCGGTGCCAATACGCGACCATGGGCCTGGATAACATGCTCGGCCTCGGCTGTGGACAAATCGCCAATGGCCTTGATACGCCCTTGATGCAATCCCACATCGGCGAGATAGCCCGGAGTGTTGCTGCCATCGATGATCAGCGCCTGGCGTATCAGCGTGTCGTACTTCATATCAGTCTCCAAGCGGCAGGCTGTCAGGGCCGCCGCGGTAATCGTCCAGGGCCAGTTTGATCCGGCGCAGGCGCTCCTGGTTGTCGTCCGGCAGGGCCAGCGCCAGCTCGGTGGCGAGCAGGTCGATGGCCAGCAGCATGCCGTAGCGGGCTGCGGTGGGTTTGTAGATAAAACTGGTTTCCGCCGGTTGCAGCGGTAGCAACACATCCGCTAACTGCGCCAGAGGCGAATCGGCGAGCGTGATGGCGACGATGCGGGCGTCGTAGCTGCGTGCCAGCTTTACCACCTCCAATAACTCGGGGGTCAGTCCAGTGAGGGAGCAGACGATCAATGCGTGCTCCGGTCCCAGGGTGGCCGCCGTGACCCGCATCATCACCGGGTCATGGCTGGCGGCAATCGAGTAGCCCAGCCGCACCAGGCGCACCTGCAATTCATCACTGCACAGGCTCGACGGGCCGCCCATGCCGAATGCATGGATCATCCGCGCCCTGCCCAATAGATTGACCGCATCAACGAAACTGGGTTGATTGAACCCCGACAGGTGCTGACGCAGCGTCGCCTCGATATCGCCGAGGATCTGCCGATGAAACGCCGATTGTTCCGGCAACCCCGCAGGGTCCAAAAAGCGGCTACCCACACCACTGGCCTGGGCCAGTTGCAGGCGCAAATCGCGCAAGTCGCGGCAGCCGACGCTACGGGCAAAGCGTGACAAGGTGGCGGTACTGACCTCGGCCCGCTGGGACAATGCTTCCAGGCTGGCCGAGGCGGCAAAGCCCACATCCTCAAGCATCAGCTTGGCGATACGCCCTTCGCCGGCGCTGAAAGAGTCCTGGCGGGCGCGGATCTGGTAAAGGATGTCCATGGGGGCTCCGGGTTACAGGATGAGGCTCATAAAACCAGTGACAGGCCGTAGGTGAGACCGAAGGCGACCAGCGAAATCAGGGTCTCCAGCACGGTCCAGGTCTTGAAGGTCTGGATCACCGTCATATTGAAGTATTCCTTGATCAGCCAGAAGCCGCCGTCGTTAACGTGGGAAAAGATCACCGAACCCGCGCCGGTCGCCAGTACCAACAATTCGGGGTGTGGATAACCCAAGCCCAGGGCGACGGGGGCGACTACACCAGACGCCGTGGTCATGGCCACCGTAGCCGAGCCGGTGGCGATACGCATCAGGGCGGCGAACAGCCAGCCCATCACCAGCGGCGACAGGTGGAACGCATGGGCCAGGCTGAGGATTTCGTTGGTCACCCCGGCGTCCACCAGGATGCGGTTCAACCCGCCGCCCGCGCCCACCAGCAAGGTGATGCTGGCCGTCGGCGCCAGGCATTCGTTGGTGAACTTGAGAATCGACTCACGGTTGAAGCCCTGGGCCAGGCCCAGGGTCCAGAAGCTCACCAGGGTCGCTACCAACAGGGCGATCACCGAGTTGCCGATAAACAGCAGGAACTGGTTGAAGCCAGTGCCTGGGGTGGAAATCACGTTAGCCCAACCACCGATCATCATCAGCACCACCGGCAACAGGATGGTGCCCATGGTCAACGCGAAGCTGGGCAGGCGGGTACGCGGTTCGCGCTCGATGAACTGGCGCTCCAACGGGTTTTCCGCCGGCAGGTGAATATGCGGCACGATGAACTTGGCATAGACCGGACCGGCGATGATCGCCGTGGGGATACCGATCAAAATCGCATACAGCACTGTCTGCCCGACCGAAGCGTTGTAGGCCAGCACCGCCATCATCGCCGCCGGGTGCGGCGGCACCAGCGCGTGCACCACCGACAGGCCGGCGACCATCGGCAGGCCGACCATCAGGATCGACACCCCCACGCGCCGCGCCACGGTAAAGGCAATCGGCACCAGCAGCACAAACCCGACCTCGAAAAACAGCGGCAGCCCCACCAGGAATGCAATGCACACCATCGCCCAGTGGGCATTGCGCTCACCGAAGCGGTTGATCAGCGTGCGGGCCACCTGCTCGGCGCCACCGGACTCGGCCATCATCTTGCCGAGCATGGTGCCCAGCGCCACCACCAGGGCGATATGCCCCAGGGTTTTACCCACGCCCGCCTCGTACGAACCCATGATGGTATCGGCCGGCATGCCGGCCATCAGCGCCAGGCCGATGGATACCAGGGTGATGACAATAAACGGGTTGAGTCGGTAACGTGCAATCAGCACGATCAATGCAATGATGGCAATGGCAGCGTATGCCAGTAGCCCGAAGCCCGGTGATGCGGCCATGCGGTACTCCTCGGAAAGGGTCACGTCGAATTGGTTGTGAAACTCATAAATCATTACCGAGGGATATTTTCAATTTTTATGAAAGTAATTTTCGCCCACAGATAAGCGCTGTCGCTTGGGGATATGTCCAGCGCCAGCCCATGAAAATTCGGGGTGGGTTCTTACATGAAGATCAGAGGATGTCGGAAACTCAAGCGCCGCCCTCGAGTCATAGAATGCGCCTCCACTTTGTTCAGGAAACCGCTCATGATTCGCACCACAATCGCCGCCAGCACCCTGCTTCTGTCCCTGTGCGGCAGCGCTTTTGCCGCAGACAATGCCGCATTGAAGAAATGCATGGACAGCGCCAACACCACGGCGGACATGGTCAACTGCAACGCCAAGCAAACCAAGGTGCAGGACGAACGCCTGAACCGTGCCTACAAGACCGCTATTGCCGCCCAGGACGGCGCGCGCAAGCAGCAGCTGCAAGATGTGCAGCGCCTGTGGATCAAGTACCGCGATGCCAATTGCGCCTTCGCCGGCAGTGCTACCGGCGGCACTATCGATCAGGTCAACGGCTCCGGCTGCGTGCTGGACATGACCCAGACCCGCGCCCAGGAACTCGAAGACCTGGTCGGGCCTTAATATCAGTCGTGGTGAACCTTCGCACGCTTGAGCAGTTTCTTGCAGCGCTCGGATAAATGCAGCACCCGCAGGTGCTTGCCGGCCTTGGAGTAGCGTTCACGCAGGGTCATCAGCGCGGCAATCGCCGAATAGTCGACAAAGCTCAGGTGACGGCAATCCAGCGTCACCTGGGCCGGGTCGTTGGCCGGGTCGAATTGATTCAGGAACGGCGTGGTCGAGGCAAAGAACAAGGTGCCATGCAGGCGGTAAAGCTTGCTGCCGTCAGCTTCCAGATGTTCATCCGCGTACAGCTCCCGCGCCTGCTGCCAGGCGAAGTTCAGCGCCGCGATGACGATACCGCACAACACCGCGGTGGCCAGGTCGGTGAACACCGTGATGATCGTCACCGCCATGATCACCAGTACGTCATTGAGCGGCACCTTGTTGATCACCCGCAGCGACGCCCAGGCGAAGGTCTGCTGCGACACCACAAACATCACGCCCACCAGCGCCGCCAGCGGAATTCGTTCGATCAGCGGTGATAGAAACAGAATGAACAACAGGATCATCACCCCGGCAAACACCCCGGAGAAACGCCCGCGCCCGCCGGAGCTGAGGTTGATCACGGTTTGCCCGATCATCGCGCAACCACCCATGCCACCGAACAGGCCCGAGACCATGTTCGCTGCGCCCAGGGCCACGCTTTCGCGGTCGGGGTAGCCACGGGTCTCGGTGATTTCATCGGTGAGGTTGAGGGTCAGCAGGGTTTCCAACAGGCCAACCATCGCCATCAGGAACGCGTAGGGCGCGATGATGCCGAGGGTTTCCAGGGTCCAGGGGATCTGCGGCAGGGCGAAGGTTGGCAAGCCGCCGGCGATATGCGCCATATCGCCCAAGGTGCGGGTCGGCAGGCCAAGCAGGTAGACCGCCAGGCCAACCCCCAGGATCGCCACCAGCGCGGGGGGCACGGCACGGGTCAGGCGTGGCAACAGGTAGACAATCGCCATGGTCACCACCACCAGGCCGGTCATCACATACAACGGCGTGCCACTGAGCCAGTGTTCGCCGCTCTTGAAATGCTCCAGTTGCGCCAGCGCAATGATGATCGCCAGGCCGTTGACGAAACCGAGCATCACCGAGTGCGGCACCATGCGCACCAGCTTGCCCAGGCGCAGCAGGCCGAATGCGACCATGATCAGCCCGCCCAGCAGCACCGTCGCCAGCAGATACTCCACCCCGTGTTGCACCACCAGCGCGACGATCACCACCGCCATCGAACCGGCCGCGCCCGAAACCATGCCCGGGCGACCGCCGAACAACGCAGTCAGGGTGCAGATGATAAAGGCGCCGTAGAGCCCCATCAGCGGGTTGAGGTGGGCTACCAGGGCAAAGGCGATGCATTCTGGCAGCAGCGCGAAAGACGTGGTGAGGCCGGCCAGGGCATCGGCGCGCAGACGGTTGAGGTTCATGGAGTACCAGGGAGATGCGGGGATAAAGCGGGAATGGTACGGAATTGAGTAAGGCGGGGCTAGTCTTGAAGACCGAGTCGCCTCAATCGGGGGCAAGCCCCCTCCCACACTTGAATGCATTCCAAAGTTGGAATTCGGTCAAATGTGGGAGGGGGCTTGCTCCCGATAGCAGCACCTTGGTCTCAAGCGAACATCACACCATTTCGTCGCGAATCCACTCCACCACCGACGTACGCTTCGGCAACCAGCCCAACAACTCACGGGCATGCTTGCCACGCACCCGGCTGTTGGAACCCAGCCCGTAGTTCGCCATTTCATAGCCCCATTCGGCCTCAGCCTCGGCCAATGGCCAATCCTGCGGCTCGCCCAGGTTCAGCGCTTGGGCAATGGCCGTGGTCATGTCGATAAACGCTGCTTCGCCGCTTTCCACAAAGTAGAACGTACCCGGCACGTTTTTGGTCAGCGCCAGCAGGTACAGGGCCACCACGTCTTCGATATGTACGTTGGACCAGATGTTCTGCCCCGGGCCCACATGGCGCACCACACCACTTTTGCGCGCCTGCTTGAGCAAGCGCGGCAATTGCACGCTGTCACGCTTCACGCCCAGGCTGTGGCCGTAGATCAGGGTGTTGCAGATCACCGCCGAATTGACGCCGTCGCTGGCGGCCGCGAGGATCAAGTTGTCGATCGCCACGCGCGCGGCCTTGTCGACAGTCGGCTCCGGCAGATTGTCTTCAAAATAGATGACATCGCTGGCCTTGCCGCCCGACGCATCGCCGACAATGCTCGAGCCGCTGGTGTGCAGCAACGGCTTGTTCGAGCCTTTCAAGGCGGCCAGCAGGGTTTCCACGGCGGCGCGATGGTCGCTGCTGGCGGCATTGATCACTGCATCGGCCTTGTGCGCCTGCTCGGTCAACACGGCGGCGTCGTCAAGGGTTCCGATCACCGGGGTGATGCCCAGGGCAGTCATCTCGGCGGCTTGCTCAGCGCTGCGCACCAGGCCGGTGACGTGGTGGCCGGCCTTGACCAGGCCGGTGGCGATGGAACCGCCGATAAACCCTGCGGCGCCGGTAACGAATACGTTCATGGAGGTTGCTCCTGACTGGGTAAATGATGAAGCCAGTATCAAGCACCCCTCCCAATCGAATAAGCCCGTATCACCCAATTCACTCTTGCGTGCAGATCACGAATCAGCGGGCATACCGCGCCAGTTTGGCCTGAATAAAATCCAGGAAACACTGGATGCGCAGCGCCAATTGCGAGTTGCGGTAGAACACCGCATGGATCGGCTGGCGATAACCGCTGTTGAACGCCTCCAACATCGGCACCAGGCGCCCGGTGTCGATGTCGTCGATAGTCATGAAGTTCGACAGGCAACAAATGCCCTGCCCCTCCAGCGCTAATTGCCGCACAGTTTCGCCACTGGAGGCGCTGACGCCGGGCTGGATCAGCCAGCGATCACCGTCCACATGGCGCAGCGGCCAGTGGTTGAGGGTTTCGGTGTGGGTGAAGCCAAGCAGCGTGTGATCGGCCAGTTCGGCTACCGTCGCCGGCGTCCCGTACTGCTTGAGGTAGTCGGGGCTGGCAAGGATATGCAGTGGGGTCGAACCCAGGAAACGCGCATGCAGGGTCGAATCGGCCAGGGCGCCGATGCGAATGGCGATGTCGGTGCTTTGCTCCAGCAGGTCGATGATCAGGTCGTCGCTGTTGAGCTCCAGCTGGATTTCCGGGTAGAGGCTACGAAATTCGGCGATGTACGGCACGATCCCATGCAGCATGAACGGCACGGCAGCGTTGATACGCAGGCGGCCGGCCGGTTTTTTCTGGCGCGACGACAGGCGCTCTTCCAGCTCATCCATCTGTGCCAGGATCACCTTGGCCTGCTCGAAGAAGTACTTGCCCTCTTCGGTCAGGTCCATGCGCCGGGTGGTGCGGTTGATCAAGGTGGTGTCGAGCTTGGCCTCCAGGCGCGACAAGGTGCGGCTGACCGCCGAAGGGGTCTGTCCGACCTGCTCCGCCGCGGCGGAAATCGAACCGCACTCAATCACGCTGACGAAAATCTGTAGCTCATCGGACCGGGCTTTCACAGGCGCTCCTCGTAATCGGTTCAGCGCAGCTTACACCGAGCGGTTGGCGACTCAGCCACTGATCAACAGGTGGCCACCCAACAGCGCCATGCCGATAAAGAAAACGCGCTTGAATAACACTGCGCTGATGCGCTGGCGCAACGCCTGGCCCAGCCACATGCCCAGCAGCGCCGGCAGCAGTGCCAACATGGAAGCACTGATCTCACCGCCGCCCAAGGTGCCCCGCCACGCCAGGCCTGCGGCGAGCGCCAGGGTCGATACGCTGAACGACAGGCCCAGTGCCTGCACCAACTGATCGCGATTCAAACCCAAGGCTTGCAGGTAGGGCACAGCGGGAATCACGAACACGCCGGTCGCCGAGGTGATAAGGCCAGTGACGGCGCCGCACAGCGGCCCCAGCCAACGTTCGGTGGCCGGGTCTACCCGCAATGCCGGCAGGAACAGTCCGCTCAACGCATACACCAGCAACGCCGCACCCAACCCACGCACCACCCAAGGCCCGCCCCCCATGCCCAGCCACACGCTGCCAAGCCCGGTGCCGAAGAAAATCAACAACAGCATCGGCCACAAGCGTTTGACCAAGGCGCTCAAATGGCCGCCAAACGCCAGTTGCCAGAGGTTGGTCACTGTCGAAGGAATGATCAGCAACGCTGCAGCCTGCGCCGGCAACATAGCCAGGCCGAGCATGCCCATGGCCACGGTGGGCAGGCCCAGGCCAATGATGCCCTTGACCGTGCCGGCCAGCAGGAAGGTGCCGATCACCAGCAGCGTCAAGGCAGGACCAAGGTTTTGATAGAACGAGAGAAAGGTATTCATGCGCGTCATTGTGGGAGCTTTCGCCGGGTTCGAAAATTCGCCATATACTGACCCTGACTCTTGATTTGCCTGAGGCTGACGCCATGCACTTTGATCTGATCGACCTGCGCCTCTACCTGCACATCCTCGACACCGGCAATATCACCGCCGGCGCGGCTCGCAGTCATTTGTCCCTGGCTGCCGCCAGCGCACGCATCCGGGCGATGGAGTCTTCACTGGGCATCGCGTTTCTTGACCGTGGCCGCCGTGGCGTCACCCCAACCCCTGCGGGCAAAGCCTTGGCCCGGCACGCTCGCCTGCTGCTGCAACAGGCCGAACACCTGCGACAGGACCTGGCCGAATACGCCAATGGCGTCAAAGGCCAGGTCCGTCTGCTGTGCAACACCACCGCTCTCAGCGAATACCTGCCTGAACTGCTCGCCGGCTTTCTGCGTGAACACCCCAACCTGGATATCGACCTGCAAGAACTGCCCAGCCTGCGCATCACCCAAGCCTTGCGCCAGGGCACGGCCGACCTGGGGATTATTTCCGATGCGGTAGACACCCACGGCTTGCAGACCTTGCCGTTTCGCGATGATCCATTGGTGCTGATCGTGCCCCTTGACCATCCGCTGACCACAGCCAGCTTCATCGACAGCTTGCAGTACGACTACGTAGGCTTGGCGGCCAACAGTGCGCTGGCGGTGTACTTGGAGGAGCAGGCATTGCACGCAGGCTTTCGCCTGCAAACCCGTATCCGCGCCGACGGTTTTGATGGCTTGATTCGCATGGTCGCCGGCGGCGCCGGCCTGGGCATCGTGCCTCAGGCCGCCTTGGATCGCTGGCCGTCGGAGCGCCGTTTCAAGGTCCAGCCTCTGCGAGAAACCTGGGCCTGCCGCAAGCTGCTGTTATGCGCACGCGACTTCGAACAATTGCCGGGTTACGCCAGAGCTTTGTTCGATGCCTTGGCCCTGCCCTTGCGGAAAAACCCGTAATACACCGCCGACAGTATCAGCAGGAACGGCACGCCAAACACCAGGGTCATCTTGAACGCCTCGGTGAAATAGGTGGTGATCATCACGGCCCCCATCAGCACCAGCCCCAGCAACGTAGTGTAGGGAAACAAGCGCAGCTGGAATGACAACTTCGCCCCGCCATGGCGCTTGCGATAGCGGCGGAAGAACAGGTGCGTGAGGAAGATCATGAACCAGGTGAAGATCGCGCCGAACATCGAGATCGCCATCATCAGGGTGAACGAGCTTTCCGGGTACACCACGTTAAGCAAGGTCGCCAGGGCGATGCCCGAGCTGGACAGCAACAGGGCATTGAGCGGGATGCCGTTCTTGCTCAAGGCGCCCATGGCCTTGGGCGCAAAGCCTGCGCGGGACAGGCTGAACATCATGCGCGTGGTGATGTAGAGCTGGCTGTTCATCGCCGACAGCGCAGCGATCAGGATCACGAAGTTCATCACCCCGGTGGCACCAGGAATGCCGATGGTCTGCATCACCGTGACGAATGGGCTCTGGGTCTGGCCCGCCTGGTTCCACGGCACGATGGCGAGCATCAGCGCCAGGGTCAGCAGGTAGAACACCACCAGGCGCACAATGGTAGCGCGAAAGGCTTTCTTCACCGCCTGTTCCGGATCGGCGGCTTCACCGGCGGCCACGGCGATCATCTCGACGCTGAGGTAGCTGAAGATCGACACGATCACCGCGATCCACATGCCGCTCAAGCCATGGGGAAAAAACCCGTCGTGGGCCGTGTAGTTCTGCACGCCGTAGTCCGGGTTGCCGGAGCCGAACACCACATACACCGCAAGGATGATGAAACCGACGATGGCACTGATCTTGATCGTCGAGAACCAGTATTCGAAGTTACCGAAGGTCTTCACGCTGATGGCATTGAGCAGGATCAGCACGCTGGAAAACGACACGATCCACACCCACTCCGGCACGTTGGCAAACCAGTATTTCATGTACATCGCCACCGCCGTGACCTCGGCGCCTACGGCCAGCACAATCGCCGCCCAGTAGGCATAACGCACCAGGAAGCCGGCCAGTGGGCTGATGTAGAACTCGGCATAGGCGCCAAAGGAGCCGGAGGTGGAATGAGCCACCGTCATCTCCGCCAGGCAGCCCATCAGCAACAAGGTGATCAGCGCGCCGATGGCGTAGCTCACCAGCACGCTCGGCCCGGCATAGCCGATGGCATAGGCGCTGCCCATGAACAGCCCGGTGCCAATGGCGCCACCGATGGCGATCATGCTCATCTGGCCGGAAGTGAGTTGGCGCCGAAGGCCCAGTTCGCGGTGGGTGATCTCTGCAAAGCCGTTGTCTGGCGTGGTCACTGGAGTGCCCCTTTTATTATTGTGATGGTTGCTTGACTGTTGTCACAGATCCCCTGTGGGAGGGGGCTTGCCCCCTCCCACATTGGGTCTGTGGTGCTATTAGGTGACGCTGTTGCGCACTTTGAATTGCGGCTGGTCCCAGGTGGCGTTGTCGAGGATTTCGCCGAGGATTTCCACAGCCTCCCAAACCTCGGTGAAGCTTGTGTACAACGGTGTGAAACCAAAACGCATGATCCGCGGCTCGCGGTAATCACCGATCACGCCCCGAGCGATCAGGGCCTGGATCACGGCGTAACCTTCGGGGTGCTCAAAGCTGACGTGGCTGCCACGCCGGGCGTGTTCACGTGGGGTGATCAGGGTCAGGCCATGGGCGGCGCAGCGGCTTTCGACCAGCGCAATAAACAGGTCGGTCAATGCCAGGGATTTAGCCCGCAGGCTGGCCATATCGGTCTGGGCAAAAATCTCCAGGCCGCACTCCACCATGGCCAACGAGGTGATCGGCTGGGTGCCGCACAGGTAGCGCGCAATGCCGGTGCTGGGTGCGTAGGTGGACTCCATGGCGAACTGGCGGGTGTGCCCGAACCAGCCCGACA
This sequence comes from Pseudomonas synxantha, assembly GCF_900105675.1. NCBI lineage: Bacteria > Pseudomonadati > Pseudomonadota > Gammaproteobacteria > Pseudomonadales > Pseudomonadaceae > Pseudomonas > Pseudomonas synxantha. Next base: position 5,002,791 of record NZ_LT629786.1, read on the forward strand.
ACGGCTGGCGCACTACGTCCACCAACGCCGGGTTGACCCACACGAACGCCTGGGATCCCGGGCCGCCGTTGAGGTATTTGTAGGTGCAGCCGATCGCATAATCAGCGCCGGCCCGATGCAGGTCGACCGGCACCGCACCCGCCGAATGCGCCAGGTCCCAGATGCTCAGCGCGCCGCACTCGTGGCTCAAGGCTGTAAGCGCCTGCATGTCGTACATGTAGCCGGTCTTGTAGTTGACGTGGGTAAGCATCACCACCGCCACGTCCTGATCGATTGCCTGCGGCAGCTCGTCGGGGCTGTTGACCAACCGCAGGGAATAACCCTGCTGCAGCAATTGCGCCAAGCCCTGCGCGATATACAGATCGGTGGGAAAGTTGCTCGCCTCACTGACGATCACCTTGCGCCCAGGCGCACGTTGGCGCTGCACACTCAACGCCGCACTGAGCACCTTGAACAGATTGATCGAGGTGGTATCGGTGATCACCACTTCACCGTCCCGCGCACCGATCAATGGCGCCAGGCGATTACCCAGGCGCAGGGACAAATCCGCCCAGCCGGCGCTGTTCCAGCTGCGGATCAAACCATTGCCCCACTCCTCGGCAATCACCTGTTGCGCCCGCGCCAATGCCGCCACCGGGCGTGCGCCGAGGGAGTTACCGTCGAGGTAGATCACCCCCTCGGGCAAGGCGAACTGGGCGCGCAGTGGCGCCAATGGGTCCTGGGCGTCGAGGGCTTGGCAATGGCTTGGAGTGATCATGGGTCGTCCTGGTTTTTATCAGTGAAGATGCAGCAAATAATGAACGAGGTTTTAGAGAATTTTCGTGCAAAGTGGTGGGTAACAGGCTAATTAAGCTGTAGGAAATTCGAATTTAACCTCTAAATACGCGGATTTATTCAAAGCATGATTCTCGACGCCACCGACCTGCGCCTCCTGCATTTCCTGCAACAGGATGGCCGTATCAGCAACCAGGAACTGGCGGAAAAAGTCGCACTTTCGCCCTCTGCCTGCCTGCGCCGTCTGCGCCTGTTGGAAAGCGAGGGCATCATCAGCGGTTACCGTGCGGTATTGAATGCCGAGCAGTTGGGGATCGAGCTGGAAGCCATCGTGCACCTGTCGTTGCGCCAGGATGTAGAGGACTGGCATGAGACCTTTATCAAGAAGGTGCAAGGCTGGCCGGAGGTGGCAAGCGCCTATGTGATCACCGGCGCCAGCAACTATGTGCTGCGGGTGCAGGCGCGCAATCTCAAGCATTTTTCTGACTTTATCGTGAACCACCTGAACCGCACGGCGGGGGTGATGGATATCAGGTCGGAGATTGTGCTGCAGAAGATCAAGGACCGGGATGAGGTGTTGGATCTGGTCCTGCGCAAATAGCACCAACACCACAAATCAAATGTGAACTAAATGTGGGAGGGGGCTTGCTCCCGATAGCGGAGGATCAGTTAGTAAATAAGTGACTGACACACTGCTATCGGGGGCAAGCCCCCTCCCACATTCTGCCCGCGCTCAGTCCTCGAGAGCCCGTACGCGTTGCATGCGCTTTTGCTCCACCGGCGCATCAGCCACCTGCAACTCAAAGTCAAAATCAATCTGCGCAAACCGCCCTTGCACACCAAACTCCCGTGCCAGCTGCGGATCGTCACTGAAGCGAATCTCGGCAATCAGTTCATCGCGCGTGGCATAGGCAAAGTCATCATGCAGGTAAGGATCATCCGACAGGTTGATCTGGGTGGTCAGGTGCCGGTGCCCGGGCGCCGAGATGAAGAAGTGGATGTGCGCAGGGCGTTGTCCATGGCGCCCCAGTTGGTCGAGCAATTGCTGCGTCGGCCCGGTGGGCGGGCAGCCATAGCCGGAGGGCACGATGCTGCGAAAACGGTAGTTGCCCTGGGCGTCGGTTTCGATGCGTCGGCGCAGGTTGAATGCCGACTGAGTCGGATCGAACCATGAATAGGTACCGCCCGTATTGGCCTGCCATACATCGACAATCGCCCCCGCCAGTGGCTTGCCATTGGTATCGCGCACTTGCCCACGCATGAACAACGGCACCGCGTCATCCTGGCCATCATCCAACCGCGCTTCGTACTTCGACAACGGCGCGCCGGCTACGTACAACGGGCCTTCGATGGTGCGCGGTGTGCCGCCGGACTTGCCGGCCTGTTCATCGGCGGCGTCCATCAGCAGGTCGAGGTAATGCTCCAGGCCCAGGCCTGCGGCGAGCAGGCCGGCTTCCTGGTTTTTGCCCAGTTCATTGAGGTAGTTGACCGCCTTCCAGAATTCTTCCGGGGTCACTTCCAGGTCTTCGATGATGTTCACGGTGTCGCGCAGGATCCGGTACATCAGCGCCTTGGCGCGCGGGTTGCCGGCGTCATTGAGGTTACCGCTGGCTTCTTCGAGAAACCGTTGGGCGTGAGCAGTCTGGGACAGGCGGATGGTCATGGTGCATTCCTCATCTTGTCATTATTAGCTTTTTAAAAGGCGCTTAGCGGTCGTCTGCATGGATCGACGACGGGTGCCGGCACAGCGCATTCACTTCGATGGCCATGTAGGGAAACAGCGGCAGTTGCATCAGCAGGTCGTGCAGGTCCTGCACGCTGTCGACATCGAACACGCTGTAGTTGGCGTAGTGCCCGGCGATGCGCCACAGGTGGCGCCATTTGCCCTCTTGTTGCAGGCGCTGGGCCAGGGCTTTCTCTTCGGCCTTGAGGCTGTCGGCGCGCTCGGGGTGCATGTCGAGGGGCAGGTTTACGGTCATTTTTACGTGAAACAACATGGCAGCGCCTCTTAGTGTTTGTCACGACGGAAGAACGCCAGGCGCTCTTCATCGAGCGCCAGGCCCAGGCCCGGCGCAGTGGAAATATGCAGCTGGAAATCGCGGTATAGCGGCTGCTCGGTGAGGATGTCTTCGGTCAGCAACAGCGGGCCGAACAGCTCGGTGTCCCACGCCAGTTTGCTCAGGGTGAGGAATGCATGGGCCGAGGCCAGGGTGCCGATGCCACCTTCGAGCATGGTGCCGCCGTACAGGCCAATGCCGGCCGCTTCGGCAATCGCCGCCGTGCGCAACACGGCGCGAGGCCCGCCGTTCTTGGCGATCTTGAGGGCGAACACCGAGGCCGCGCCTTCGCGGGCCAGGTTGAAGGCATCCTCGACACACTCAATGGACTCATCGGCCATGATCGGCACCGGGCTCGACAGGTTGAGCCGGGCCATACCGCCGCGGTTATTGCGCGAAATCGGTTGCTCGATCAAGTCTATGCCGTTGTCACCAAGCACTTGGCACGCCCGCAGGGCCACGGCTTCATCCCAGGCCTGATTGACGTCGACACGTACACTGGCACGCTCGCCCAGGGCCTTCTTGATCGCGATCACATGGGTCAGGTCACGGCTGATTTCACCGGCGCCGATCTTCAACTTGAAGATGCGGTGGCGGCGCAGGTCGAGCATCTTCTCGGCCTCGTCGATGTCTTGTTCGGTGTTGCCGCTGGCCAGGGTCCAGGCCACCGGCAGCGCATCGCGTACACGCCCGCCGAGCAGTTCGCTGACCGGCAGGCCCCGGCGTTTGCCGAGGGCGTCGAGCAAGGCGCTTTCGATGCCGGACTTGGCAAAGGTGTTGCCGCGAATACTGCGTTCCAGGCGCAACATGGCGGCGTTGATATTGTTCGCATCCTGGCCGATCAACAGCGGCGCGAAATGGCGGTCGATGTTGACTTTGATGCTGTCGGGGCTCTCGTTGCCGTAGCTAAGGCCGCCGATGGTGGTGGCTTCGCCGATGCCTTCGATGCCGTCGGCGCAACGCAGGCGGATGATCACCAAGGTTTGGTTTTGCAGGGTGTGCATCGCCAGCTTGTGCGGGCGAATGGTAGGGAGGTCGACGATGATGGTTTCGATCGACTCGATGACGCAGGTCAGCATGGCAATACCCATTGGGTTCTTTATAGGTTTTGGCCGATTCTGTGCCGTATTTTTGCGGGGTTCCAATATAGAATGGGTCTCAAGCAATACCTTCAAGGTATGAAAGGAGCCGATATGGAACTGCGACACCTGCGCTATTTCCAGGTGCTGGGCGAGACCCTCAACTTCACCCGCGCCGCCGAACGCCTGCACATCGCCCAGCCGCCCTTGAGCCGGCAGATCCAACAGTTGGAGGATGAACTGGGGGTCATTCTGCTGGAGCGTAGCCGCCCCTTGCGCCTGACCGAGGCCGGGCGATTTTTCTATGAGCATGCCAATGTGTTGCTCGAACAATTGGACAAGGTCTGCGACAACACCCGGCGCATCGGCCTGGGCGAAAAGACCTGGTTGGGCATCGGCTTTGCGCCCTCGACCTTGTACGGCGTGCTGCCGGAATTGATTCGGCGCCTGCGCAATCATGAGGCCCTGGAGCTGGAGCTGGGCTTGTCGGAAATGACCACCCTGCAGCAGGTCGACGCGCTCAAGGCCGGGCGCATCGATGTGGGCTTCGGACGGATTCGCATCGACGACCCGGCCATTGTCCAGCGGGTATTGGTGGAGGATCGCCTGGTAGCCGTGCTGCCCAGTGGTCACCCCTTGCTGGACGCCCCCGCCACCCTCGCCCAGTTGGCCGCCGAACCCTTTGTGCTCTACCCCGGCAACCCGCGCCCCAGTTATGCCGACCATGTGATCGCGCTGTTTGACGCCCATGGCTTGAGCCTGAAGGTTGCACAGTGGACCAACGAGTTGCAGACCGCTATCGGCCTGGTGGGTGCCGGGATGGGTGTGACATTGGTGCCGGCGTCGGTGCAGGTGCTGCATCGGGCGGATATTGGCTATACACCGGTGGTGGAAGCTACTGCGACCTCGCCGATCATTCTCAGCCGGCGGGTAAATGATCAGTCGCTGGGGCTGAGTCATTGCCTGCAACTGGTGGAAGAGTTGATCTGAGATTCCATATGCACCACAAATCCAGTGTGGGGGCTTGCTCCCTCCCACAGTTTGATCCTCATCGTTTTCAAAGGCTGCGCAGGCGCTTGCGTTGCAGGGTTTGGCTGGGGGATTCATCAAACTGCTTGCGGTACTCCGCTGAAAACCTGCCTAAGTGAGTAAACCCCCAACCCAACGCAATTTCCGAGATGGTACGCACCGAGCCCTGCTCAAGAATCTCCTGACGCACAGCCCCCAGCCGATGCTTCTTCAGATAAGCCATGGGCGAGAGCGCAAAGTACTTGCGAAACGCATCGAACAGCTTGAACCGCGACACCCCGGCCGCCGCCTCCAGATCCTCCAGGTGCACGGCTTCGCGGGCGTTGTCATGGATGTACTGGCGCGCACGGATCAGGTAATGCGGCAGTTTTACGCCCAGCACGTCACGCAGCTCTTCGGAGTAGTTATTCGGCTGGGCCAGGATCAGGCCCTTGATCAGTGAGCTTTCCAGGTCGCGGGTGAACGCCGCCTGCTCGTACAACTCGCTGCGGCATTCCAGCTCGGCGATGAAGTAACGCGCCATGCGCCACCACGCAGCCGGGGCACCTTCCACCGCGTCCATCACTGATTCAAAGCGCAGCGGCGCGTCGATGGGCCGTTGCAACAAACCTTCCAGCGATTCACTCATGGCTGCGCGGGTAATCACCACCTGCAACTTGCGGCAGTCACCGGAAATCGCCAGCACCTGGTGTTCATTGGGTGAAATGATCACGCCCTGGTCGCGGTTGGAACTGAGGCGTTCACCGTTCTTGCTCAGTTCCTGCTCGCCCACCAATGGCAGGCTCAGGCTGTAGCTGCTGAAGTGCTCGGCGTCTTCGATGTCGATGGTCACGTCGGTGCCGTATTCGATCACGCCCAGGGTGGTGGCGCGGGACTTGAACACGTTGGCACTGTGGTGAAAACGCAGGCGTTCGGGCGTCGCCGTTGCCAGGCGATGGGGGCCGCAAATACCGGACATCCAGCTGCGGGCGCCCTCCAGGTCGAAGCGTTGGATATGAATATCGCGTGTCTGGCTACTCATCGGGCTGCACCCACGGCGGTTAGGCGTTTGCGCGCTCTGGCGGCGCGTCGTTGAACATCGACAGCAAGTTCCAAGCCACGCCAGCACCATCACCACCGGGTGGATAGCAAAGGTCGACTATGTGGATAAAGCCCAGGCTTTCGTGACCTTCACCTGCAATCACAGTAGCGCATGCTGTCACTTGCGCGCACCGCCGTGGGTATTTGCTGCCCAACTTTGCGGCCCAGCTTCCCCCATTAAGCGGATAGCCCGCCACCACCTCACAGGCTCTTAATGGCTCACCGTTTAGCCATGATCAAAAGGTGCCTCCCATGAGTGGTGCAAGAAGCGTCGAGCAGTGGAAGAGCTTTATCGAAAGCTGCCTGGATTTTCGCCCGGCCGATGCGGTGTTTCGCATCGCCCGCGACATGTTTACCGAGCCCGAGTTGTTCGAGCTGGAGATGGAACTGATCTTCGAAAAGAACTGGATCTACGCCTGCCACGAAAGCGAGCTGGCGAACAACCACGACTTCGTGACGATGCGCGCCGGGCGCCAGCCAATGATCATCACCCGCGACGGCGAAGGCCGGCTCAACGCGTTGATCAATGCCTGCCAACATCGCGGCACCACCCTCACCCGGGTGGGCAAGGGCAACCAGTCCACCTTTACCTGCCCGTTCCACGCCTGGTGCTACAAGAGCGACGGCCGGTTGGTGAAGGTCAAGGCACCGGGGGAATATCCGGAGGGGTTTGATAAAGCCACCCGAGGCCTGAAAAAAGCCCGCATCGACAGCTACAAGGGCTTTGTGTTTATCAGCCTCGACGTGCAGGGCACGGATAGCCTGGAAGACTTCCTCGGCGACGCCAAAGTGTTTTTCGACATGATGGTGGCGCAATCCGCCACGGGGGAGCTGGAGGTGCTGCCGGGCAAGTCCGCCTACACCTATGACGGCAACTGGAAACTGCAAAACGAAAACGGCCTGGACGGTTATCACGTCAGCACCGTGCACTACAACTACGTGGCCACGGTGCAGCATCGCCAGCAGGTCAATACCGAGAACGGCACAGGCTCCAGCACGACCTTGGACTACAGCAAGCTCGGCGCCGGCGACGCCAATACCGACGACGGCTGGTTCGCCTTCAACAACGGCCACAGCGTGTTGTTCAGCGACATGCCCAACCCCAGCGTGCGCTCCGGCTACGCCACGATCATGCCGCGACTGGTACAAGAGCACGGCCAGCAAAAGGCCGAGTGGATGATGCACCGCCTGCGTAACCTGAACATCTACCCCAGCCTGTTCTTCCTCGACCAGATCAGCTCACAGCTGCGCATCATCCGCCCGGTGGCCTGGAACAAGACCGAGATCATCAGCCAGTGCCTGGGTGTGAAGGATGAGTCCGATGCGGATCGCGAAAACCGCATTCGCCAATTCGAAGATTTCTTCAACGTCTCGGGCATGGGCACGCCGGACGACTTGGTGGAATTTCGCGAAGCCCAGCGCGGTTTCCAGGGCCGCCTGGAGCGCTGGAGCGATATCTCACGGGGCAGCCACCGCTGGGAAACCGGGCCTACGCCCAACAGCGAAGCCATTGGCATCCAACCAGCCATGACCGGCACCGAGTTCACCCACGAAGGTTTGTACGTCAACCAGCATCGCAACTGGCAACAGTTCCTGCTCAAGGGCCTGGACCGGCAAGCGCTGACACTGCGGGAGGTGAAGTGATGAATGCACAGTTGCAGTACCAGATCGAGCAGTTTTTCTACCGCAAATCCGAACTGTGCGACGCCCAGGACTGGGATGCCTATGTGCAGTTGTTCGACCCGCAGAGTGAATTCCACCTGCCGCAATGGGACTCGGAACACGTCTACACCCGCGACCCCAAGCGCGAGATGTCGTTGATCTACTACGCCAACCGTTCGGGCCTGGAAGACCGCGTGTTCCGCCTGCGCACCGGCAAGGCCGCCTCGGCCACACCGATGCCGCGCACCTTGCACCTGATCAATAACGTACGCATTGCCGAACAAAGCGACGGCACCTTGGAGGTGCGCTTGAACTGGCACACGCTGTTTTATCGGTTGGCTACGTCCGAGCAGTTCTATGGGCACGCAACCTATCGCCTCAAGCCCGAGGGCGACAGCTGGCTGATCACGCGCAAGCACGCCTTGCTGCTCAACGACACCATCAACTCGGTGCTGGATTTCTATCACCTCTGAAGCACCGGAGCTGTTCAGATGACTCACAAAGTGGCCTTCAGCTTTGCCGATGGCAAAACCCTGTTTTTTCCGGTGGGCGCCAATGAAATTCTCTTGGATGCGGCCCTGCGTAACGGTATCAAGATCCCATTGGATTGCCGCGAAGGCGTGTGCGGCACCTGCCAGGGCCGCTGCGAATCGGGAAACTACACACAAGACTACGTAGACGACGAAGCCCTCTCCAGCCTCGACCTGCAACAACGCAAGATGCTCAGTTGCCAGACCCGGGTGCAGTCCGACGCCACCTTCTACTTCGACTTCGATTCAAGCCTGTGCAATGCGTCCGGGCCAGTGCAGGTACGCGGTACGGTGAGCGACGTGCAGCAGGTCTCCACCAGTACGGCGATCCTGCAGGTGCAACTGCAGCAGCCACTGGATTTCCTGCCCGGCCAATACGCTCGCCTCGCGGTGCCCGGCACCGACAGTTGGCGCTCCTACTCCTTCGCCAATCGGCCGGGCAACCAACTGCAATTCCTGGTGCGCCTGCTGCCGGATGGGGTGATGAGCAAATATTTGCGCGAGCGCTGCCAGGTGGGCGACGAGATGCTGCTGGAGGCGCCATTGGGGGCGTTCTACCTGCGCCATGTCACCCAGCCGCTGGTGCTGGTGGCGGGCGGCACAGGCTTGTCGGCGTTGCTGGGTATGCTCGATGAGCTGGCGGCCAACGGCTGCGCGCAACCGGTGCACCTGTACTACGGCGTGCGCGGGGCCGAGGATTTATGCGAAGCGGCGCGTATCCAGGACTACGCGGGGAAAATCCCGGGCTTTCGCTACACCGAAGTGCTCAGCGAACCCTCCGATGACTGGTCCGGCAAGCGCGGTTACCTTACCGAACATTTCGACCTGGCCGAATTGCGGGATAGATCGGCGGATATGTACCTGTGCGGCCCCCCGCCAATGGTCGAATCCATCCAACAATGGCTGGCGGATCAGGCACTTGATGGCGTTCAGCTGTATTACGAAAAGTTCACCCAGAGTAATATCTGACCCTCAGCACTTCTGAGGGGCCGATGCGGCGTGCACTCACCCTTGAGAAAAACAAGTAGAAGGGAATGTTAATGGCGGATGACATGGTTAACCCGGTGGGCCTCAAGCGTGGCCTGAAGAACCGGCACATTCAGCTGATCGCCTTGGGAGGGGCGATTGGTACAGGCTTGTTCCTCGGCTCGGCCGGGGTACTCAAGTCGGCGGGGCCGTCGATGATCCTGGGCTATGCGATTGCAGGCTTTATCGCGTTCCTGATCATGCGCCAGCTCGGCGAGATGATCGTCGAGGAGCCGGTGGCCGGTTCATTCAGCCACTTCGCGCACAAATACTGGGGCGGCTACGCGGGCTTCTTGGCGGGCTGGAACTACTGGGTGCTGTATGTGCTGGTGGGCATGGCCGAACTGACGGCGGTGGGCAAGTACATCCAGTTCTGGTGGCCGGAGATTCCGACCTGGGTCAGCGCGCTGGTGTTCTTTGTCGCGGTGAACCTGATCAACACCCTGAACGTGAAGTTCTTCGGCGAAGCCGAGTTCTGGTTCGCGATCATCAAGGTGGTGGCGATTGTCGGCATGATCGTGCTCGGCTGCTACCTTTTGTTCAGCGGCACTGGTGGCCCGCAAGCCTCGGTTAGCAACCTGTGGAGCCATGGCGGTTTCTTCCCCAATGGCGGCATGGGGCTGTTGATGTCCATGGCCTTCATCATGTTCTCGTTCGGTGGCCTGGAGCTGGTCGGCATCACCGCCGCCGAGGCCAGCGAGCCACGCAAGGTGATTCCCAAGGCGATCAACCAGGTGGTGTACCGCATCCTGATTTTCTACGTCGGCGCGCTGACCGTGCTGTTGTCGCTGTACCCGTGGGATCAACTGCTGCAGACCCTCGGCGCGTCCGGCGATGCCTACAGCGGCAGCCCGTTTGTGCAGATCTTCTCGCTGATCGGCAACGACACCGCCGCCCACATCCTCAACTTCGTGGTGCTGACCGCGGCGTTGTCGGTGTACAACAGCGGCGTGTACTGCAACAGCCGCATGCTGTTTGGCCTGGCCGAGCAAGGTGACGCGCCCAAGGCGCTGATGAAGCTCAACAAGCAAGGCGTGCCGCTGCGGGCGTTGGCGATTTCAGCCTTGGTGACGATGCTGTGTGTGGTGGTCAACTATGTCGCGCCGCAGAGTGCCCTGGAGTTGCTGTTTGCGCTGGTGGTTGCTTCGCTGATGATCAACTGGGCGCTGATCAGCATCACCCATATCAAGTTCCGCAAGGCCATGGGCGAGCAAGGCGTGACGCCGTCGTTCAAGACCTTCTGGTTCCCGTTCAGCAATTACCTTTGCCTGGCGTTCATGCTGATGATCATCAGCGTGATGCTGGCAATCCCGGGGATTCGCGAGTCGGTGTATGCGATGCCGGTGTGGGTGGGGATTATCTATGTGGCCTATCGGCTGCGGATGAAAAACGCGACGGTTGCAGTAACGCAATAAACCATGTGGGAGGGGGCTTGCTCCCTCCCACATTTTTAACTGCATTCCAAATGAAAAGCCCCGGTAATCCGGGGCTTTTTGTTTAGAGGGTGGAACGTACTCGCCAGAGTTCGGGGAACAGCACCGTGTCGAGCATCTTGCGCAAATACCCCACGCCTTCGGTGCCACCAGTGCCCGGCTGGAAGCCGATGATCCGCTCCACCGTGGTCACATGCCGGAAGCGCCATTGGCGGAACGAATCCTCCAGGTCGATGAACTTCTCGGCCAACTGATACAAATCCCAATACCGGCTCGGGTCGCGATACACCTCACGCCACGCCGCCTCCACCGACTCATCATGCACTGTGGCCGCCGTCGGGTCGCGCTCGGCGCGCTGGGGGTCAATCGCCAGCCCCGCCTTGATCATCAGGTTGATCGCCTCGTCATAGAGCGACGGCGTGGCAATCGCCACCTGAAGCTCCTGCAACAGTTCCGGCCGATGAGCATGGGGGCGCAGCAATGCCGGGCTCTTGTTGCCGAGGATGAATTCGATCTCGCGGTACTGGAACGACTGGAACCCCGACGACTGCCCCAGGAATGGGCGAATTGCCTTGTACTCCGACGGCGTCATGGTCGCCAGCACCGCCCAGGCGTGCACCAGTTGGTCGAAGATCCGCGAGACTCGCGCCAGCATCTTGAACGCCGGCGGCAACTCACCCAGGCGCACGTGTTCGCGGGCGGCCTTGAGTTCGTGGAGCATCAGTTTCATCCACAGCTCCGAAGTCTGGTGCTGGATGATGAAGAGCATCTCGTTGTGGTCAGGCGACAGCGGGTGCTGGGCGCTGAGGACTTTGCCCAGGTCCAGGTAGTCGCCATAGCTCATGGACTCGGAAAAATTCAGTTCGGCGTTATGCCATTCTTCCGGTGGCTGGTAATCGGCAGAGAAGGGACATTGGCTCATCGCGTGGGCTCCTTGAGCGGGCGCAGGATTGCGCGGACCGGGCTGGCATCGAGGTTGGCAAAGCGCAGCGGCAGTGCGATCAGTTCATAGTCGCCCTCCGGTACCTCATCGAGCACGATGCCTTCGAGGATCGCCATGCCGTGACGGGCTACCGCGTTGTGGGAATCCATGGTCTTGGACTGTTGCGGGTCCAGGGACGGCGTGTCGATACCGATCAGGCGCACACCCAGGCTGGCGAGCAGTTCAATGGTTTGTGGGGCGATGGCGGTGAAATTCGCATCCCATTCGGTGAGCGGCGCTTGTGGATAAGTGCGCAGCAGCACGCGCTCCGGCAGGTTATCCACACGGCCTTGCAACTGGTGTGGCTGCACTAGCGCGCCGCTGCCCAGGCAATGCAGCACCCGGCACGGGCCCATGTACACGTCCAACGACACCTCGCCAATCGGCGCACCGTCGGCACTGTAATGCAGCGGAGCATCCACATGGGCGCCAGTGTGCGGCGACAAGGTCACGCGCCCCACATTCACCGGGCACTCAGGGCCGAACTGCCACACGCGCTCTTCCTGGAACGGCGTATCGCCAGGCCAGGTCGGGGTCGCCGTGCTCAAGGGCGGGCTGATATCCCACCACGTTTTTATTGGGTTCATTGCAAGGCTCTCACGGGGTACTGGGGTGAATGATACGAGGGCCAGCTCTGAATTTTCTTGCGAATTCTGGCGTCATAGGCGAATTCTTTCGCAGTTACTGCGATAAAAAGACAAATTACCGAACAATTCACACAGATCCAATGTGGGAGGGGGCTTGCCCCCGATTGCAGTGTGTCAGTAGCCATAGCAGTGACTGACACACTGCTATCGGGAGCAAGCCCCCTCCCACATTAACTGCGCTTCTGGGCATACCGATGTCGAGTCCAGACCACCAGCCCCGGCCGCGACGCTATAGGGTTCGACTCTTCTACCCTTGCCTCGGAGGCATCATGTCCAAGCCTATCACCGTACTGCGCGACACCCACCCACTGCCGGTCCTGGATGCCTGCAAATGGGAAAAGCTTGAAGGCGACCCGCACACCGTCAATCTCAACGCCTACACCAGCGAAGACGGCAGCAAGATCATGGGCACCTGGATCTGCACACCGGGCAAGTGGTACGTGGAATACGTGAAGTGGGAATACTGCCATTTCCAGGAAGGCTACTGCGTGATCACGCCGGAAGGCATGGAGCCGATTCATTTGCGCGCTGGGGATATCTTTGTGGTGGAGCCGGGGATGAAGGGCACGTGGGAAGTGGTGGAGACCGTGCGCAAGTACTTCGTTTTTGCTTGATCCCGTCACCTGAAAAGGGCCATCCCGGCCCTTTTTGCTGCAACGCCATGACCTCGTGTCTACGCCCCTTATTGCCCCCGCATCACAAAAGAACAAAACATACAACAGCCGTTTTTCCGAGCTGTATTTTTCAGCAAAACGCTGGAAAAAAACCTGCATAATGCAAAAAATCACCTGCCCCATCTATCAACGCGCACATACACTACTTTAGTTATAGCTAGTATTAGTTTTGACAGCATCGCCTGCTTCGTATAATTTCATTGGAACCTCGTTAATACCCAGACTCATCGGATTATAATCACATGATAATAGCGACCTGGGCAAAAGGTGCAGACGTTCACATTATCTCAACTTTCAACCCACACCCGTGGAAAATGCCAGGAGAGTTGAATTAGAATCCTGTTGTATTGGCTGCACGGTTCTAAGCTTTCCAACTTCTCGAAACATTACTGTCCGCGGCAGTTGAGACCGCGCTTTTGTATGTAAAAGGACTAGAAAAATGCCTGATAAAACTACGCGCCTGACCATCCTCATCGACGCGCCGACCAAACAACGGCTGGAATCCTTGTCCAGCGACGTTGACCTTACTATCTCTCAGGTCATTCGCAAATTGATTCGCGACCATCTTCAACAATACGACAATCCCATTATTTCTCCTGTCCGAGAGCCGGCAAAGGAAGATTCGTCGCTGTTTTCCTGATAGCTATATGTAGACCTCAGCACACTTACGAACAATAACTCTGTAGCGACAAAGTTTGCATTTTTTGACCAGCCTGCACGTCAAATAATAATTATTGTCGTCAAGTTATGATGCATGGAGAGTTTCGCCTATGAAACAGCAACTGCTCGCCTGCTACACTCTTTTGAGCAAAAACGTTAAAGAGCTGACTGTCTCGCCAGACGCCCCGCACACCTGCACCTTATTTTTTTCAATAAGTGATAGCGCCCACCGTGCGGTGGTTTTTCATATGACGGCTGATAACTTCGAAACTGCGTGGCAATTGGGCGAACTTGAACTGCAACGTCGCTACGCCCAGGCTGTTTGCCAGCGTACGAATGAAACCGATCGTTCGTGGATCCGTGTCGAACGTGCATTCAACGTGACGCCAATAACCTGGGACAAGTTATGTGAGCGTCTCAAGCGTCATAAGCGCAACTATTTCAGGCACGGCCTGGCGTTTGATGCGGATATGCAGCTGGCAATCACCGAACAGGAATTGAATGCCAATGCCATCCTGTACGGCGGCAGCAATATTGCCCACGCGACCTTCAACGCGAATAACTTCGCCATCTATGCCAAGCGACGGTTCAACGGCTCGCAGGCCGCTGCCGTCATCGCAGGGCTTACCCCCGAAACTCGTGTATTTACCTTCAACACAACCGGTGTGTTCTGCGCCGAAGATGGCATTGCCCACGCCCTGAACAGCAGCGGGCCGCAAAGCGGCTGGCGTGCACTGGGAGCGCTCGCGCCTGATGACATTCGGGCCTGTATAAACAGCGCATCCAGCTACCTGAGCACACAAGTGCAAGACAGCGGGCAGTTTATCTATGGCTATTTCCCCTGCTTTGACCGAACCATCAAAAACTACAACACGCTGCGTCACGCGAGCACCACTTACTCGATGATCGAGGCCTGGGCGCTGACCGGCGATAAACCGCTGAAAGCGGCTATCGAACGTTCACTGGCTCACCTCACTGAGGTGCTGATCAGGCCCTCTTTGCTGCCCGATGGCAGCGTGGCGGCATTTCTTATCGACACCGACAACGAAATCAAGCTGGGCGGCAATGCGGTGTGCCTGCTGGCGCTGGTCAAGTACAGCGAAGTCACCGGCACTCGCCGTTATCTGCCGCTGCTCGAAGCCCTCGCCAACGGCATGGCCTGGATGCAGGATTCCGCCAGCGGGGCGTTCGTGCACGTATTGCATGCCCAGGACCTGAGCGTCAAAGAGCCCTTTAGAATTATCTATTACGATGGCGAAGCCGCGTTTGGGCTGATCCGCCTCCATGGGCTGACCGGCAACGAACGCTGGCTGACCATGGTGGAAAAAGCCTTCGATTATTTCATCGAGAAAGAGCATTGGCGCGAGCATGACCACTGGCTCAGCTACTGCGTGAACGAGTTGACGCGCTACCGGCCTGACGAAAAATATTTCCGCTTCGGCCTGAACAACGTCGCCGGCTACCTGGGGTTCGTGCAACAACGCATCACCACCTTTCCTACGTTACTGGAACTGATGATGGCAGCACAGCAGATGCTGACGCGCATCGCCCAGCAACCGCAACTGCGCCACCTGCTTGAAGAGATCGATCTGCACGCGTTCTATGGCGCTTTGCATCATCGCGCACGCTACCTGCTCAATGGCTACTTCTGGCCGGAACTGGCGATGTATTTTGCCAACCCCGCGCGCATCGCCGGAGCATTCTTTATCCGTCATCACGCGTTCAGGGTGCGGATCGACGATGTAGAGCATTATCTTTCCGGGCTGATCGCTTACCATCGTTACCTGCTCGATGGCGCGCCCCAGGTCAGTTTGGCCCAGGACGCAACCGGCATGGATCGGACCTGGGACGCTCGTACCCTGGCCCAGGTGACCCAGGGCACTTGGGCAATCCCACCGCCGTCCGACTGGTGTGCAACAGGGCTGACGCCCTCCATGCAGTTCTTCAAGCCGCAACGCATCCTGAGTCGCCATCCCAGCCGGGTCGGCCCCAATGAAGCGCAATCGGCGCAACGCTGGGCCCAAGCCCGGCCCGAACGTCGGCCGTCAGCCTTCATGTGTGTGGACCCGACTCCCTATCTGGGCAGCGGGCTGCCGGTATTGCAAGTGGCCGACACCAGCGAAGCCATGTTGCAGATGGGCCGCCACGCCCGGCAGCACTTCAGTGGAACAGTGTTTGGCGTGACCGGCAGTTTCGGCAAGACCACCGTCGTGGCAATGCTCGCCCAGGCATTGAAACACTGGGGCGAAGTGGGCCAGACCGAAGCCAATGCCAACCTGCCCCATGGCATTGCCTGGAACCTGGCGAGCATGACCGCCCCGGCCAAATTCTGGGTACTGGAAATGGCCGTCGGGCGCATGCCGATCAACTCGACGCTGGTTCGCCCGCAGATTGCAATAGTCACCGGAATCGCACCAGCGCACTTGGAATATCACGGGACCCTGGAAAACCTGGCGCGCAAAAAAAGCGCGATCTTCAGCGCCATGGCACCGGGTGGCCATGCGGTACTCTGTCGCGATATGCCTTACTACGAGCTGTTCGCCGAAGCGGCCAGGGTCGCCCGGCTGCACGTGATCAGCTTTGGCGAACACCCCGAAGCGGACCTGCGCTTGCTGGATTGGAGCAGCGAGGACACGCAGATAACCGTCAACGCACTCATCGCCGGGCAACCGTTGAAGTTCAGCCTGCAGGCACGCGGCAGGCATATGGCGCTCAACGCGTTGGCGGTGCTGGCTGCGCTGTCTGCGGGCGGGCTGGCGGCCCAGCAGGCGTTGGAAATGCTGGAAGCCTTCATGCCGGTAGAAGGCCGCGGCAATGTCCTGACTGTCGCCTGCACAGGAGGTCATTTCCAACTGATCAACGATGCCTACAACGCCAACCCGGGCTCGATGAATGCCGCCCTGCGCGCCATGACCGACGTGCCTGCCCTGCCTCACCAGCGCGTGCTGGTGCTGGGGGATATGCTCGAACTCGGTGCCGACGCCCAACGTTATCACCTGGAGATGGCCGATTCCTTACGGGCCGTGGCGCCACGGCAGGTGCTGCTGTGCGGGCCGTTGATGCACGCGTTGTACCTGTCCCTGCGTGATGAGCTACCTGTGCAATGGTTCGAGAATGCCAAGGCGCTGACCCAGGCACTGGCGAACGACCCCGACCAGTGGTTTCAGCCCGGCGATTGGGTCATGGTGAAAAGCTCGGGCGGGACGGGCTTGTCACACCTGTGTGATGGCTTGACCTCTCGCCAGCCGGCGCTGCAGGCCTAGCCTGCGCACTGCGCCGCAGTCTTCAACCCGATGTCATGGCGCAGTTGGTGAAAGGTCGTGGGCACGCCTTGCGCCCTGATCAAATGAGCCTGGTGCCCGGCACGCATCAGCGCCTGGAAAAAAGCCTTCTGCAAGGCAAACGGTGCGATTTGATCGCCCGTGCTGCCAATCACGTACAGCTGGCGTGTCGGCGCGGCGGCAATGCCAGCGATGTGCTGGGCCGGGTCATAGGGATGCAGCAATCCATTGGTGTCACGCCCCGGCCTTGAAGGCAGGCCCTTGCTCTGGCGGATCATTTGCGCCCGCTGCACCAGCGAGAAAGCCCCGGAGGTCATCACCGCGCATTTCACGTCGGTGCGGCCCAGCGTCAATAGCGCGGCAGCAACCGTAGCGCCGCCGCTGTGCCCGAGCAACACGAACTGGCCAATACCATAGCGCTCGCGCAACTGATCCAGCGCCCCATTGAGCGCAATGAATTCCTGCGCCTGACGCCGTTGCCCATGGTCACCGCTGGAGCCGTAGGTACCTGGGCGCGCCACGATCACCAAGGGCACACCGACGCGTTTGGTCAGCGCCCTGGCCTGGTTCACTTTGGCGGCCAAAGTATTGCCGGCAATCGCCTGCGGCGCGCGATTCATTTCGGTCGTGCGATCACCGTGAAACATCACAATGACCACGGGCGCATGCTCAAGGGCGCCGCCAGCGAAGTAACGAATGCACGCCTCGGCTCGGCCAGCCTCGACCCACAGCGCCGAGCCCGGCTCAGTGCAGGTGGCACGGTCGGCAGGCGTATTCCAGCGCAGCGGCGTCGTGGCGTCATTGAACGCCTGCGCCCAGGACGCACAGACCATCGTCAGTCCGAATAGTACACAGGTGCCGAACGTTCTACCCACCTTGCCTCCCTAGCGTTCTCGCAACGCTTCGCGTGCCCGGTTCATTGGTTTGATCAGGTAGTCGAGCACGGTTTTCCGGCCGGTCTTGATGTCCACCGACGCGATCATGCCCGGCACGATCGAGAACGACTTGCCGGCTTTGTTTTTCAAGGTGTCGGCATCCGTGCGAATGAACACCCGGTAGTAAAAAACTTCCGGTTTGACTTCGTCCTGGATGGTATCCGGAGAAATGGTCACCACCTTGCCGTCCATTCCGCCGTAAATGGCATAGTCATAGGCCGTGATCTTGACCTTGGCCACCTGGTCGGGATGGATGAAGGCAATGTCCCTCGGCGAGACGCGCGCTTCAATCAGCAGTTGTTCATCCAACGGCACAATCTGCATCAGCCGCCCGTTGGGAGGAATGATCCCGCCGATGGTGGTTACCTCAATGTCCTTGACGATACCGCGCACCGGCGAGCGCAACGTCAAGCGGGTGACCGAATCCGAACGCCCGCGCATCACCGACGACAGCGTCTGGACATCCGCGTTGACCTTGGCCAGGTCCTCACCGGCGCGCACCAGGTAATCGGAGCGCGCCTGGCTGAGCTTCAATTCCAGTTCGGCCTTCTGGCGCTTGAGGCGCAGCACCTCGACATTGCTGGCAGCCCCGACCTTGGCCAGGTTCTCGGTGATCTCCAGCTCGCTGCGCACCAGCCCCAGGGAAGAACGCACGCCGGCCAAGGATTCCTCCAGGCCTTTGCGCCGGGTGTTGAACAGATCGGTTTCAGCACTGATCAGTGCCGGATAACGTGCCAGCTCCGCTGGGAATGCCAACGGCTTGCCGTTCACTTCGGCCTGCAACCGAGCCACGCTGGCCAGGGACGCCCGGTACTTGGAGGCGCTTTCATCGAAGTTGGATTCAGTCTTGGTCGGATCGAGCTTGGCCAGGATCTGCCCCTGCTTGACGATATCACCCTCCCCCACATTCAGCTCGGTAACGATCCCGCCTTCCAGGGACTGGATGATTTGCTCGCGGGAGGTCGGAATGACCTTGCCGCTGCCGGTGGAAACCTCGTCCACTTCAAACACATAGGCCCAGGCGCCAAACACCAGAAGCATGACCGCCACCCACGCCACCACGCGTGTGGAGCGCAGCACTGTGCTGTCATCCACACCCTCGTGGGGGCGCCCGATTTGTTCGTCTTCACTGGCGAGCAGGGGGATTTTTTTCAGCGTATGGGTTTTCACTGGTTTTTCCCCTTGGGTTTGGATAGCCGCGCAATGGCGTTGTCCTTGCTGTCATCGACGATGATCCGGCCGTTGTCGACCACAATGATGCGGTTAACCAGGCTCAATACGCTCATGCGGTGGGTGGCGATAATCAGCGTGCGATGGGCGGCCCAGCGGTCCAGGTTCTGAATCAATTGGCGCTCGGTGGCTTCATCCAGGGACGCGGTGGGCTCGTCGAGCAGGACGATCTGCGGTTGGCGAATGATCAAGCGTGACAGCAGCAACGATTGGCGCTGGCCGCCAGAGAGGCCGAGGCCGCCTTCGAGGATCAGGTGATCCATGCCGTCGGCGAATTTGCCAATGAAGTCGGCGGCCCCAGTGAGGGCCAGGGCCTGGAGGATTTCCTGATCCGACGCATGGGGAGCCCCCATGATCAGGTTGTCGCGCAGGGTGCCGTGGAACAGACGCGAGTTTTGCGTCATCAGCCCCACATCCCGGCGCACGTCCGCCGGGTCGATATGGCTCAGGGCAACCCCATCCAGGCTGATACTGCCGCTCTTGAGATCGAGCATTCCGGCCAAGGCCTGCAACAAGGTCGATTTGCCCGCGCCGTTACGGCCGAGAATGGCGATACGCTCACCCGGCTGGATCTGCAGATCCGCCACCAACAACGCCGGCACCGGGGCTTCGTCGCAATACTGGAACGCCGCCTGATTGAGCACGTAATGACCGCGCACCACCGGTAAATGCACACGCTTGCTGTCTTCAGCGTGGTCCACCGGCAATTCCATGATGCGGTTCAAACTCTGCAGCGCCACCTTGGCCTGCTGCCAGCGTGTCAGTACCTGGGTGATCTGCGACATCGGCGCCATCATTCGCGAGGCCAGGATCGAGGCGGCCACCAGGCTACCCGTCGTCATATCGCTGGCCATGACCATGGGCGCACCGAACACCACGACCACGGCAAACACCGAGCCCTGTACGTTGTTGCTCCATGCCACCAATTTATTGGTGAGCAGCCGCAGCCGCAGGCTGGCATCGCCACAGGTGGCGTTGTAATGGTTCCATTGCTGCGAAAAGCGCTGCTCGGCTTGCAGGGCTTTGATGTCGTCAAGGCCTTGTACGGTTTCGACCAGCATTGCGCTGCGCAACGAGCCCTCACGCATCGACTCGGAGGCCAACGCCGCGAGTTTTTTCTGCGCCAGCAAGCCCGGCACCACCAGAAACAGTACGGCCACCAAGGGTACGGCGACCAACGGGCCGGCGATCAACCAGTAGATCACCAGGAACAGCAGAAAAAACGGAAGATCTGCCAGTGCTGTCGCCGTGCTCGAGGTGATCAGTTCACGCAGTTGCTCCAATTCCTTGAGCTGGGAAATGAACGAACCGGTGGACCTGGGCCGGGCGCTGTTACGCAGGCGGATGGCGTGACCGAACACCAGGTCCGAGACGCGCAGGTCGGCGCGTTTACCGAGCATGTCGGTAATGCGCACGCGGGTGATGCGCATGATGAAGTCGAAGATCAACGCCAGCATTACCCCGCCAAACAGCACATACAGGGTGGGCATGGATTCGGCGGGAATGACGCGGTCGTACACCTGCATGGAAAAGAGCACCCCGGCCAGGCCGAGCACGCTGGTGACCAGGGACGCAAGCATCACGTAGCCGTACGGCCGCAAGTCACGCAGCACGATGGAGGTAAACCAGTCCTTTTGATAGGGCTTGATGTAGCCGTCGACCCGAGTATCGCGCACCGCGCGCATTGGCCGCAGGATCACCGTCTTGCGTGCCTGCTCCAGCAATTCGCGGTGAGTGAGGCGACTTTGCAAACCGCCATCACCGCTGTAGGCGATGCCTACGCTGTCATCCTCACCGAGGATTTCCAGCACACCGACCTGGCCATCATCGAACTGCAACACCAGCGGCAACTGGCGTTGCATCAAGGTCGATGCGCAAAAGTCGCCGATCACACAATTCAACCCGGCCTGACGCGCCATACGCCGCACGACGTCTTCCACCGACGCACTGTCGCTCCATTGGGCTGCGAGACGCACGCTTTGCGCTGAACACTCCAGGCGGTAATGCCGGGCGACGCCAAGAATTGCCTCCAGCCATACCTCGTAATCAAACGTCGGCGGCGAGGTGTGGGGGGGCTGCACTGCACTCAAGTCGTCATCAAGTTTCACGGCTTCATTCATGGCCGAATCTCCACACCCTGCAGGGTGCTGTTGTCCAAATGGAACGCCGTGCGAAGCCCGCCCGTGTTGTAGAGGCAATCGATATTCAGGCGACGCAGGTCAGCCGCGGTGTTTTCCCGATCCATGCGCGCCTGGTGGATTTCCTGCTCGGCATTGAGCAAGTCGAGCAACGGCCGCGTACCCAGCTCGAGGTATTGCTGGCGATAAAGGTCACGGGTCTCGGAGATGCTGCGTTCACGAAAATCCAAGGTCGACAAGCGTTGCGACAA
Source organism: Pseudomonas synxantha (assembly GCF_900105675.1). Classification (NCBI taxonomy): domain Bacteria; kingdom Pseudomonadati; phylum Pseudomonadota; class Gammaproteobacteria; order Pseudomonadales; family Pseudomonadaceae; genus Pseudomonas; species Pseudomonas synxantha. The sequence goes on from NZ_LT629786.1 coordinate 5,024,259, forward strand.
GCTCCCTATCTGGTCGCGGGCTTCCAGCAAACCCTGGCGCACGGCAAGCCGTGCAGCATCGTCGGCCGCCTCGGCCGCGCGCAGCGCCTGTTGCGCCGCGCTCTTGCGTGCGGTGATTGCGCCGCCCTGGTACAGCGGCATCTTTACGTTGAGAAACACGCCATAGCGGGTGCGATCGCGGCCGCCGGGCAGGTTGCTCTCATCGTTGTTGTCCAGGTAGTGGGTGATGGATGGGTCCAGCGAAACCGTGGGCAAGGCTTCGGCACGTGCCTGTGCAATCAGTGCCAAGGCATCGACCCGCTGGGCCTGGGCGATCAGCAATGTCGGCGTGACCGCTGCATCGGGCACCACGCCCACGCAGGACTGTTCCAGGCTGGCCGGAAAACCGCTGGTCACATTCACCGGTGACTGTGCACCAAGCAAACTGCTCAAGGTGCTGCGCCAGCGATTGAATTGCGCGGTGAATTGCATCTGGGTCGCCATTGACGCCTCGACCCGCGAACGGGCCTGGATCAGATCGGAGCGAGTGCTGGCGCCCATGTCACTGCGTTTTTTGGCCAATTCGGCAATCGCCGAAATACCTTCGATCTGCTCACGTGCCACGGTTACCAACCGTTGCGAGCGTTGCAGTTCGATCATCGCAAACGAGGTGTCGCGGGCCACCTGATCAATCGACAGCAAGATGGCCGCCTGGCTGGCGCTGACCCGCGCCAGTGCGCTGTCCACTGAGCTGGAAACCTTGCCGAAGTCATAGAGCATCTGCGACGCCGACAAGGAAAACGCTCGGCTTTGGCCATTGCCACTCAAGCCGCTGTCATAGCCCGAATTGAAGCCACCACTGACTTGCGGGTAGTACCCGGAACGGGCGATGTTCACGTTCTCGTTTTGTTGGTACAGCTGGCCGATCGCCTCGGCAATCGCCGGGTGCCACTCCACGGCCAACTGAATGGCCCGCATGAGGTCGAGGTTGCTCGGTATAGTGCGTTGGGGTGCCACCGGTGCGCTGACGCCCGTTGGCCCTCCCGGTAAATTCGTGCCCAGGTTGCTGGGGCTGATGATGTTGACGGGTTCTTCATCGTCGAAAAGCGACGTGGCCGTGACCGGGTCAATCCCTGGCGCGATCATTGCGACTGCCAGAACCGTGGCAGACAGTTGGTTGGCCAAACTCTTATGCCTCACTGCAAGTCACCTGACTATTGTCAAACCGGATGGGGATAACAACGGACCGTGACTGGCATCAGTCACGCTCCATCGCTGCACTATCGTTGGTGAGGAAAACCGGGCCTTGCGGCCCGGTCATCGGGGTTGGCGTTACACCACATTGATGCCGCTTTGTACCCACAGCTGATGGGCCTGATCTTCCGGGCTGGTGTAGATCACGTACTCCAGACCGTTCTCTACTTGCGTCACACCGCCAGTCCAGTCGCCTGTCAGGTGCACGCTGTCCTGATCATCGCCCTGGATCATCAAGCGCTCCGACTCAGGCCCAGTGATGGACACCAGGTCTTCCAGGCTCAACGTCAGGTCTACCGCGCTGACGTCGTTCAGGTCGATACTGTGCACATCGCTGACTTTGCCAATCAGGTCGGTGAGGTTAATGGCGGCATCCCCCCCTTCCCACAGCAACCCATTTGCACCCGCGCCGGCATCGACATGGGTGAAGTCGGTGTCATCGATCGCCACGGCATCGTGGTGCTCAGCATCGACGTTGGCGTCGTCATCCGCAGTCTGTTCCGCCGCACCCAGGGTGGCGGCAATGCCGGCGCCCTCAGTGGCAGGCGCACCCGGGTTGGCGTCGTCCCAGACCAAGTCACGGTCTGGCGAGTCGATGCGGATGTACACGTCTGCGGTCTCTTCCTGCCCCGTCGGCGTGGTGAGTTTGTAGGTGAATTTATCCACCTGGCCAATCTCGTCCAGCGTCAGGCCGGCATCCGGCGTATAGACGTATTTACCATCGGCAAAGACGGTCAACGTGCCGTGTTCACCGACGATTTTCGCCCCCGTCTGCCCAGGCACCACATAAGCCCCGGCTACCAGCACGCTCAACACCGTCAATGGCGAGCCGAGCACATCCGGCCCGGCCAGGCTGCCAGCCAACAGGTCGCCTGTGGCGTTGGTCATTTCACCTGCCACAAATTGCGTGGTGAAGGTAGTGGTCAACGTCTGAGCCACCGTGATGGTCGACAATGACAGCACCGAGCCTGTGGATGCGGTCACCCGATACGAACCGGCATCCAGCCCGGTGAACGTATGCGACGACTGGGTGGTGGTCTGTTGCGTTTCCCATACACCTGCAATCAGCTTTTGCAGATTGACGGTCGTGGATGGCAGCAGGGTCAAGCCGGAAGCACTGACATCGACTTTCAATGCAGCAACAGAGTCGGCAGCCACCACTATGACTTCGCCCGTGCCCGTTCCCGTGCCGATCGCCGGTAGGTTGTAGGTCAAGGCCGGCGCGTTGGCCTCAGTCACCAGGTTGACGATCGCAATCTGCGCCGAGCCCAGGTCATCGTTCGCAACCGTGTTGACCGTCCCTGGAGCCGATGGGTCTGTAGCGTTCCAGGTCACGTCGACACTTGGGCTGTCGATGCGCACATACAAGGTGGCGGCGGCAGAACCACCGGCACCGTTGACCAAGTGGTATTCGAAGGCATCCACTTTGCCGATGTTGGCGACATCGCCGTTCGGGGTGTACTTGTAGTCACCATTGGCAAAAATAGTCAGTTGACCATATTGGCCTTGCAGCACCGTGCCGGTGGTGGCGTCTGCATCGACGAACTCACCGCCGACCTCGACCTGCACCTTGACGGGCCCACCGTTGCCCGGCACATCCGGGGTACCTCCAACGCCAGGATCAGTGATGACGTTGCCGGACACCTCGGGACCGGCTTCGCCAGTGAACTCGGTCAGGCTGTCGTTGGTGACGCTCAATACAGCCGTCGCACCCGCGCCGATGCTGACCAGGTTCGGATCCAGCTTGAGCGTGAAGCGGTATTGCCCGGCCTGCAGCCCTTCGATCTCGGCAGTGGTGCTTTGACCGAACAGGCCCAACAGATCCAGCAAGCCCGAACCGTTACTGCCCTGCTGAACCGGCAACCAGCCACCCGCACCGTCGCTCACCTCCAGAGCCGCGGTGAACCCGCCCCCTAGCAGCGAAACCAGATCGGCCTGGGCAAACTGCAGGTTCAGAGTGCCACTGGAGCCTTCGGCAACGGAGAACTCCTGCACCTTGGTGTGATCGCCCAGGATGATCCCGCCCACACCCAGCAGGGTGAAGACACGCATATCAGCCAGGCCGGTGTTGGAGGTGACGGGTTTGATGGTCACTTCGCTTGTGGCGAGATCGTCGAAGGCTTCCAGGTCGGCATCCGCATCGGCGTCGGCGTCGGCGTCGGCGTCGGCGTCGGCATCAGCATCAGCATCAGCGTCGGCGTCGGCGTCCGCATCCGCATCCGCATCCGCGTCGGCATCGGCATCGGCATCGGCGTCAGCATCGGCATCGGCATCGGCATCGGCGTCCGCATCAGCGTCGGCATCGGCATCGGCGTCAGCATCGGCATCGGCATCGGCATCGGCATCAGCATCAGCATCAGCATCAGCATCGGCGTCGGCATCGGCATCGGCATCGGCATCGGCATCGGCATCGGCGTCAGCATCCGCATCAGCGTCGGCATCAGCGTCGGCATCGGCATCGGCATCGGCGTCAGCATCGGCATCCGCATCCGCATCCGCATCCGCATCAGCGTCGGCATCGGCATCGGCATCGGCATCGGCATCCGCATCAGCGTCAGCATCGGCATCCGCATCCGCATCCGCATCCGCATCCGCATCCGCATCCGCATCAGCGTCGGCATCGGCATCGGCATCGGCATCCGCATCCGCATCCGCATCAGCGTCGGCATCGGCATCGGCATCGGCATCCGCATCCGCATCCGCATCAGCGTCGGCATCCGCATCCGCATCTGCATCCGCATCAGCGTCGGCATCCGCATCCGCATCCGCATCCGCATCAGCGTCGGCATCCGCATCCGCATCCGCATCAGCGTCGGCATCAGCGTCGGCATCGGCGTCAGCGTCAGCGTCAGCGTCAGCATCGGTATCATCGATATCAACGGCGACCAAGTTAGTCGGTACAGACTCATTACCCGCGGCGTCCTTCAAGGTGACGGCGAGTGTTTCGCCGTTGACCTGAGGCGTGTTCAGGGTGACTTGAAAGGTGCCGTCATCCCCCACCGTCCCAGTGCCGATGACATTGCCATCGATACCCTTGACGGTCACGGTGGTATTGGGCTCGCCTTTACCACTGATCGTTGCGCCGTCGGCGCTTAGCGCCAGATCGGACGGGGCGGAAGGTGCAGTTGTGTCACCCGCCACCACAGGGCTGGCAGGTGATACGTTGCCGGCAGCGTCCTTGAGTACGACGCTCAGTGTTTCGCCATTAGTCTGTGGCGTGTCCAGCGTGACCTGGAAGCTGCCGTCGGCCCCCACTTTGCCGGTACCTATCACATTACCGTTGGCGTCGCTGATGGTAACGGTGGCGTTGGGTTCGCCTCTGCCGCTGACGATAGAGCCATCGGGACTGACCTGCAGCTCTGAAGCAGCAGCAGGCCCCGTGGTGTCACCAGCGACGACGGTCGCAGGCGGCGAAACCTGGCCCGCAGCGTCTTTGAGGGTGACCTGCAGTGTTTCACCATTGGTCTGTGGCGTGCCCAGGTTGACCTGGAAATTGCCGTCTGCACCGACAGTGCTCGTGCCGAGCACATTACCCGCAGCATCTTTGACGGTCACCGTCGTACCGCCCTGGCCCTTACCGGTGAGTAGGGTGCCCGCACCGTTGACGGCCAGGCCGCTCGCGGCCCCTGGAGCGGCGGGTGGTGAATCGTGATGACCACCGCCTCCGCCGCCGCCGCTCATTGCCGCAGCGGCGCCACCCACGGCAAGTATCCCCAGCCCCCACAGCACCCAACTCGGGATGGAACTGTCCGCGGCGATGGCTGCGACACCCAGGTCATCGAGGGTCGAAATTTCAGTGAAGGTGAAGCCCGAATAGGGTGTGGAGTAGTTGCCGAGCAACAATGTACCGTCTGCACTTTCCAGAACCAGTTGGTTCGTCGCACCGTCAGCGCCCACCACAAAAAAGTTCTGGACCGTAACGGTCTCACCTGACTTCAACGTGACTACCAGATTCTGCCCGGACTGTTGAAACGACTGAACGCTTTCAGGCCCGAAGGGCAACTTTACAATGCTGGTGCCTTTGAGACTGGTATTTCCAAAGGCATGTTCCGTTGCCGTCCCAGTCGCCTTGTCGACAATTGTTATGTTTTTCATCTCTCACCCGTTCTATTTATGGACACACAAAGCTCAGCGCGAGCGAATACCCGCGGCGGTGATTACCGCCGAGCGCTAAATTTGTTTTCGCGTTATTAGTGAATTGCCCAGAATAAGTGGCGATCAACCCACGCCCGTTTCTTCACGCAGTCGCGAGTTGATGGGCTCAGACTCGCCGCTCACTGGCGCCAATTGATGTGGCTGGTTCGCAAGTTCAGAGGGCGCTGCTACAGGCAACAAGTGGCTGCGCCCGCAAGCCCATAACTCAAGCAATCTGGAGAGATGGAGGGCCGTAAGGCTGGCCTTCTCGAGTTCCCGGCTGGTTTGGGTCGAAGCAGTCGACCGTGCGGAAAAACTCGCTGTTCGCTTCCTTTCGCTAGCCATTTCTTAGGCACCTGCACAACTGGAAAAAGTACAACGCTTCGGTAAAAACTGCGCAGGCACACCCACATGACAACACCCGCCAACCCGATACTAGCGAGGCAATTGCCGACATCAAAGGGAAAACTAAACCGGTGCGAAGCAGGTCTATTTAGTGATCAGATTTGTCACACACATGAGACGCATCAGTTATGTTTGCATTATCACAACATGATAATTAAGCACTCTCCACATGCATTCCACATGATGAATTGATGATCAAAAAGCAGCGAAAACATACCAAGCCTCTTAAGTTGTAATAATTTATTTCAAGGTGACACACACACAAAACAAGCTCATGCGAACCAGTTAGTCCATTAGTAATAAAACGCCTATAGCTGCAGAGCTCGCGTAATGCGAGGCAGCAAAAATCATTGATCAGAACGGGGATGGGTATTAAGAGGAGACATCGAGGGGTTGGCGCGGGAAGTGCTTGAAGTGAAGCGAACGCAGATGCACGTCAACATCCGAGAACCCACCCGAAGGGGGCTCTCGGAACATACCTTTATTGAGGTTTGCGATAACTATTGATGATGGCCGAGAAGTCTTTACCGCCCTCCCCGCGCTGACTCATCGACTGGTACAACTGCTGGGCTACTGCACCGAGGATCACCGGCTGATGCGCCTGGCGCGCAGCCTCAGTGGCCAGGCCCAGATCCTTGAGCATCAGATCGGCACCAAAACCACCGGTGTAACCACGCGATGACGGCGCGGTCTCGATCACGCCGGGCCAGGGGTTATAGGTATCGGAACTCCAGCAGCGCCCGGTGGAGCTGTTGATGATGCCGGCCAGTACTTGAGTGTCAATACCGAGTGCATCTCCCAGGGCCATGGCTTCACTGACGCCGACCATGCTAATACCCAGCAGCAGGTTGTTGCAGATCTTGGCGATTTGCCCGGTGCCGACATCACCGCAGTGCACGATATTGCGGCCCATCTGCGCCAATACCGGCTGAAGGGTGGCGAACAGTTCCGGGTTGGCGCCGACCATGAAGGTCAACGTCCCGGCTTGCGCGCCGCCAGTGCCGCCGGAAACCGGTGCATCGGCCACGGCCACGCCCTGTTTCGCCGCCGCTGCCGCTACATCACGGATGGTCTGCGGGTCGATGGTGCTGCAATCCACCGCTGGCACGCCTTTGCCGATGCCTGCCAGCACGCCGTCTTCATTGAGCCAGACGCTGCGCACGTGGGCGGCGGCCGGCAGCATGGTAATCACCAGTTCCGCGCCTTGGGCCGCGTCACGGGGCGAGCTGCTGATGGTGCCGCCCAATTCGGCGAGTTCCTTGAGTACCGCCTGGTTCAGGTCGAACAGCTTAAGCGCGTGCCCAGCCTTGATCAAGTTACGGGCCATGGGCGCGCCCATGTTGCCCAGGCCGATAAATGCAATCTTCATGGTCGTCTCCCAGGTTCAGCGCAGGTTGATGGTGGTGTTGACGCCATCGTTGACGGTGTCGTCATCGAACCAGCGGCTGGTGACGGTTTTGGTCTGGGTGTAGAACTGCACCACTTGCTTGCCATACGGGCCGAGGTCGCCAAGCTTGGAGCCCCGGGAGCCGGTGAAGCTGAAAAACGGTACTGGCACCGGGATCGGGATATTGATACCGACCTGGCCCACATCGATTTCGCTTTGGAACTTGCGCGCCGCCGCACCGCTCTGGGTGAACAGGCCAGTGCCGTTGCCGAACGGGTTGGCATTGACCAGGGCGATGGCTTGATCGAGGGTGTCGACTTCCAGCACCACCAGCACCGGGCCGAAGATTTCCTCGGTGTAGATGCGCATGTCGGTGGTGACGCCCGAGAACAGGGTCGGACCGACAAAGTTACCTTGTTCGAAGCCCGGCACCTTGATATCGCGGCCATCCAGTTCCAGCTTGGCGCCTTCCTTCACGCCGCTTTCGATCAGCTCCAGGATGCGTGCCTTGGCGCGCTTGGAGATCACCGGGCCGACATCCGTACCGGCTTCGCTGCCGGCGTTGACCTTGAGCTTCTGCGCCAGGGCCTTGAGGTCCGGCAGCCACTGCTTGGCCGCGCCCACCAGCACCACCACCGAAGTGGCCATGCAACGCTGGCCCGCCGCGCCGAACCCGGCGCCGACGAGGGCATTGAGGGTGTGTTCGCGGTTGGCATCCGGCAGCACCACGGCGTGGTTCTTGGCGCCCATCATCGACTGCACACGCTTGCCATGTTTACCGGCCAGGTCATACACGTGGGTGCCCACGGCGGTCGAGCCGACGAAGGACACGGCCTTGATGTCTTTGTGGGTGCACAGTGCATCCACCACGTCCTTGCCGCCATGCACCACGTTGAGTACGCCGGCCGGTACACCGGCTTCCAGGGCCAGCTCCACCAGCAACATGGTCGACAGCGGGTCCTGCTCGGATGGCTTGAGGACGAAGGTGTTCCCACAGGCAATTGCCATCGGGAACATCCACAGCGGAATCATCGCCGGGAAATTGAATGGGGTGATGCCGGCGCACACGCCGATAGGCTGGCGCAGGGTGTAGGTATCCACACCACCGGCTACGTTCTCGGCGAACTCGCCCATTTGCAGGGTGCCGATGGAGCAGGCGTGCTCGACCACTTCCAGGCCACGGAAAATATCGCCTTCGGCATCGGCAATGGTCTTGCCCTGCTCAGCGCTGAGGACCACGGCGATACGCTTGGAATGTTCACGGATCAAGGCTTGTAGCTTGAGCATGATGCGCATGCGCGCGCCGATAGGCGTCAGCTTCCAGGTCTGGAAGGCGCGATGGGCGGCGTCGATGGCAGCGTTGACTTCATCGGCAGTAGCGAACGGGACTTTGGCCAGCACTTGCTGGGTGGCCGGGTTGACGATGTCTTGCCACTGCGTGGTCTTGGACTCGACCCACTCGCCGTTGATCAGCAACTTGACCTGTTGCACGGAAATATCGGCAGATGCGTTCATGTGGTCTCCAGAATCTTGTATTTATGCAGAGAACCAAGGCGTTGAATCGCCTTGAAGAATGAGGCGTTCGGACTGTTTTTGGAGTATAGATGTGCAAACTTCTAATAAGAACGCACATAAAAGCCGGTCCAATATGCAAAAAAACATCACCTCCCTGGGCTCCCTGAACTGGGATGACCTGAAGTTTTTCCTCGAAGTAGCCCGCACCCGCAAGGCCAGCGTGGCCGCCAAGCGTCTGGCAGTGGACTACACCACAGTGTCGCGGCGCATCAGCTCGTTGGAAGTGTCGCTCGGTACCCTGTTGTTTGAAAAATCCCGGACCAACGGCTTTGTCCTCACCACCGAGGGCCAGCGGCTGCTGGGCTACGCGGAGACCATCGAAAGCACCTTGCACATGGCCTGCGAACAAGTCTCCGGCTCCGGCGTGGCGCTGTCCGGCCACGTGCGCATGGGCTGCACCGAAGGCTTCGGTAGCTTCTTCGTCACCCCGCAATTGAGCCATTTCGTCGACACCTATCCTGCGATCTCAGTAGATATCCTGCCGCTGCCGCACTTCATCAGCCTGTCCAAGCGCGAAGCCGACATCGTCATCGCCCTGGAACGCCCGGAGCACGGGCCCTATGTGTGCTGCAAACTGTGCGACTACAAATTGCAGTTGTACGCGACCCAGGATTACCTCGACCAGCACCCGCCGATCCGCAAACCCGCGGATTTGGCCGAGCACCCGTTTATCAGTTATGTGGATGACCTGGCGTTCAGTTCGGAGTTGCTGTACTTGGCCAACGTCGTGCCAGGCGCCAGCGCCAGTTTGCGCAGTACCAGCGTGATCGCGCAGTACGTGGCGGCACAGCAAGGGCGGTCGATGGCGATATTGCCGTGTTTTTTGGCGGCGCAGGATCCGCGCCTGTTACCCGTGCTGGGCGAGCAGATTGCGATTACGCGGCAGTTCTGGATGTATTGCCGGGAGGATTTGCGCAAGTTGAAGCGGATTACGTTGTTGTGGGATTACATCAGGGAGGTGACGGAGCAGAATCAGGGGTTGTTGATGGGGGAGACGCGGGAGATGCGGTTTGCCGATTGAACACACCGCAAAACAAATGTGGGAGGGGCGGTGCGACGATTCGACTTGCTCCCGATGGCGGTGTGTCAGTCACTGAATGTGCTGACTGACACACCGCCATCGGGAGCAAGCCCCCTCCCACATTTTGAATGTATTTCAGGTTGAGGCGGGTGAATTGCCTTAGTCCGCGATCACCACGATCGATACCCGCCGATTCTCGGTTCGGCCTGCCGTTGTCGTATTCGATGCCACCGGCTCGCTGCTGCCCAGGCCGCGCAGTTGGACGTTCTCTTCTTTCATACCCACGCGGGTCAGCACGTTGCCCACGCTTTTGGCGCGGCGCAGGGACAGCGCCACGTTGTAGGGTTCTTTGCCGGAAGCGTCGGTGTGGCCGTCAACGCGCACGCGCTCGATGCCTGCGCCAACCAGGGCGCTGCCGATGCGCTCAACGATGTCGGTGCTGGGTTTGTTGAGGGCTTCAACGTCGCTGCCAAACAGCACTTTGCCAGACAGGCCGAAGGCCCAGCCCTCGTCGGTCAGCTCGAAGCCTTGTTGTTTGAGCACGGCGACTTGCGCCGGGGTCAGGCCCTTGGGCGGTGGCGTCTGGCAGCCGCTGAGGGCCAGGAAGGCAACGAGTAAAGAAATAAACAAAACGCGCGTGTTAGCGAACAAGGGAATCAACTCCTGTGTTGAACGTTGACGACGGGGCGTTCCGACTCCGCCGTTTGCTGGCCGCCCGAGGACAGTCGTTTGGCCTGGTACATCGCCGCATCGGCGGCGTTGAGCAAGGTGCCGGGAGTGGCGCCATGATCGGGATATATGGCAATGCCAATACTGAGGGAGGTCAATACCTGGGTGTCTCCAGGCAGTGGGATCGCCAAGTCCATGCTGGCAATGATCTTGTCGGCGATGCGCTGGGCGTCTTCGGCCTTGTGCAGGGGCGCCAGCAACACCGCAAATTCATCGCCCCCCAGGCGCGCCACCAGGTCATCCTCGCGCAGTTGCGCACGCACGCGATCGGCAACGGCTACCAGTACGGCATCGCCGGCGGCGTGGCCGAACCTGTCGTTGATGTCTTTGAAGCGGTCACTGTCGAGAAACAGCACCGCCACTTGCTCGTTGACCTTGGCTGCGCTGCGCAAGGCACGGATCAACCGGCCTTCGAAGAACGCGCGGTTGGGCAGGCCGGTGAGGCTGTCGTGGCTGGCTTGGTGAGCCAGGGTTTCGTTCTCGCTTTGCAAGTGGCTCTGCCAGGCTTCCATCTCGCCAAGCAAGGCGTTGAAGTCGCTGCCCAGGCTGTCGAGTTCGGCGATCTGCGCGGAGGGAACGCGGCGGTCGAAGTCGCGCTCGCTGCGGGCCGCGTGGGCCACGGCGGCCAGGCGTTGCAGTGGCACGGTGATGCCATTCAACAGACGCCTCGACAAGTGTAAGGCCACCCAGGCGCTGAGGGCGGTGCAGATCAGAATCCCGACCAGGCCGCTGAGCAAGAAGCGCAATAGACTGCCACCGTGGCCGACCAGGTGAATGCTGCCCACGGTTTGCCCTTGGCGCAGGATCGGTTGGCTGATGGGCTGTTCAAGCAGGGCGTGCGCTATTTGCAGCTCGACACGTGACAACATGCCGGTTTCCGGGCGTACCCATCGCGCCAGCAACTTGCCATTGATATCGAAAACTTCCGCCTGGGCCACTTCCTCGGTGGAAGCAATCAGACTCAGGGCTTCGGTGGCCGCCGCGCTGTCATTGAACACCACCGCCGCTTCCACGGTGTAATTGATGGAACGGGCGATCAGATGCAGGTTGTGCTCGGCGTAGACCCGTAGGGCAAGTACGCCGAGCAGGGTCAGGGACACACTGGCCAGGGTGACCGCCACCAGGGCCAGGATCATATGCCCACGGGCAATCACCGAGCGCAGGGTCGGCCGCACCTTAGTGCCGCTCATGACCCTGGCGCTCGACGGCGAGATAACTGCAACACGCTGGGGTGGATGCGCACGCCGCTGCGGGCGACGGAATCCAGGTTGACCTCGAACGATACTTGCTCATCGCTCACTCGCAGGCAGAACAGACTGCCCACCGTGCATTGGTCGCCGCCTTCGCTGATGCTGAGTACCGGGTGGCCAATCAGTGAGGTGAACAAGCGGCTGCGTTCGTCCGCGGTGAGCTTGCCGATGTAGACGGCGTCGCAGGCGTTGACGATGTCGGGATGATCGACCAGCAGGCGCCGCACCAGCACCGGACGGCCGGTAGCCTGGGTGGTGCCTTTGACCAGATCGTCTGTGTATTGGGTCGGCCCGACAACGCACAGCCGCAACTGCGCAGGCTCTACCGGCCATCGGGCGTAGCTGAGGATACCGAGCACCACTTGGGTAACCGCCTGGGCACGCTGCTCGGCAAGGCTTTGGGTCTGTGCCCATAGAGGCGTCACCAGCAGGCACAGAACCGCCACCAGTAACATGCGTCTCCAGCTCAAACTACGCTCAGTGGGCGAGCCAGCCACGTTCATGCAGCAATTCTCTCAGGTGTTTTTCCAAGGTGATGCCGCAACGATAGCACAGCGGCGGAAAACCCCACGAAACACGGTTTGCGGGGGGCGCACTATTTTTTCAGAAAAATCAGACAGCTGAATAAGAAATATTGCATGACCTATCAGTCAGTTTTTTCAGGCACGGCATCCAATTCCAGCATCAACCCGCTCAAGCGTTTGACCTTGCGGCGCACGGCCTCCTCAAACACGCCGCTGCGCGACTCGATCAGGCTGAACCAGCGCTTGGCGCGGGTAATACCGGTGTAGATCAACTCTTTCGTCAGCACCGGATTGAGCGCATCCGGCAAGATCAGTGCGGTATGGGTGAACTCAGAGCCCTGGGATTTGTGCACGGTCATTGCGAAGACGGTTTCCACGTCATTGAGCCGGCTGGGCAATACAAAGCGCACGCCGCCCTGGCCATCGTTACGCGGAAAGGCCACGCGCAGCACCTGGGGGCCACCGTCGCTTTCGGGCAATTTCAGCGCGATGCCGATGTCGCCGTTCATCAGGCCCAGGCCGTAATCGTTACGGGTCATCAGCACCGGACGGCCTTCGTACCAATGCTCATCGCCTTCGATCAGGCGCACTTTGCGCAGCGCCGCGGTGATGCGCAGGTTGAGCCCTTCAACGCCCCAAGGGCCCTTGCGTACGGCGCAAAGCAGCTGGAACGCGTCGAAGGCTTGCAGCAACTGTTGCGCCCAATGGGTCCAGGCAGGGTCGTCCCGCCGCGTATCCAGCGATGGACGTGCCGATTGCAGCAGGTTCAGATAGTAGCGATAACCTTGGGCACCCTCGCCCTGCCCGTCCAGAACCAGACGCTCAAGTGCGTGGTCATGTTCACCCTTGAGGCTGACGCAGAAGAGGTCGTCGTGGCGGCGTGCGGCCAACAGCTGGCGGGCCTCTTCGGCGTTTTGCTGGTTAACCCAACGCGCCAGTTGGCCGATGCCGCTGCCCTCACCGAAGCGGCGCGAATAGCGCAGCATCACTACTTGCTGGGCCAGGGGATGACTGCCATCGAGGTCTTCTTGCAGGCCACTGGTACTGAGGTCTTCGCCGCTGACCGCTTGCAACCATTGGCGCGTGTGCGGGCTGTACCAGCCGGCTTCGGCATCGCGGCACAAGTCGCCGAGTACGGCTCCCGCTTCCACCGATGCCAGTTGGTCCTTGTCGCCCAGCAGTATCAGGCGTGCATGGGCCGGCAAGGCGTCGAGCAGGTTGGCCATCATTTCCAGGTCGATCATCGAGGCCTCATCCACCACCAGCACATCCAGAGGTAACGGGTTACCCAGGTGATGACGGAAATGTCGGGTTCCCGGGCGGCTGCCCAGCAGACGGTGGACAGTGGTGACCTGAGTGGGGATTTTTTCCCGCACGTTGTCGGCCACTGTCAGCGACAGCACTTGCTGGCTGATGGATTCGGTCAGGCGCGCGGCGGCTTTACCGGTGGGCGCGGCCAGGCGAATACGCAACGGGTTGCCGGACTCCACGGCGGGCGCTTGCAACAGCGCGAGCAGGCGCACCACCGTGGTGGTCTTGCCGGTGCCGGGGCCGCCGGTGACGATGCTGAATGGGCCGCGGGTCGCCAGGGCACAGGCGAGTTTTTGCCAGTCGATCACGCCATCCGGAGCCGGTTGATCGAACAGGCGATTGAGGCGCTGCGGCAGATCATCGGCAACGCTCTCCACGCTCGCAAGACGCTGACGCAAGGCACTGTCGATACGCCGCTCGTAGGTCCAGTAGCGGCGCAGGTACAGGCGCTTGCCGGACAACACCAACGGTCGGCTCTGGGCGGCTGCGCTGCCCTCGACCGCCAGCGCGACCAGTTGGCTGGACGCCAGGGCATGACACCAATGGGCGCCGTCCAGGCCATGCAGCAGCTGCGACGGCAGCAGCATGGCGCCGGTGTGCGGGTCGCCCTCAGGCGGCAGTGACAGGGCGAAGTCCGGGGCCTTGAGGGTTTCGAACAAATCCAGACAGACGTGACCATGACCCAACTGATGGCTGGTCAAGGCCGCCGCCAACAGCACCAGAGGATCGGCCTGTGGATCAAGCTCATGCAGGAAGCCGACGAAGGCTTTGTCCAAGGCACGCAACCAGCCACGGTCGACCCAACGCTCCAACAGTTGCAGCAGGTCGGCGGCGCGGCTCAGGGGCGCCAGCTCTTCCAGCGGTAACGGCGACAGGTTCATAGCAGCACTCCTTGTTCCCAGGCGGGCTCAACCTTGGGCGGGATGGGCTTGCCCTGGAACAGCAGGTCCAGCCCCTCGATCAGCTCACGGGGGGGCCGGGTGAAATACGCGCCCTGGCTCACCGACTGGGTACCGCGCAGGAACAGGTATAGAGCGCCGCCGACGTGCTGGTCGTAATCGTAATCCGGCAGGCGTGCCTTGAGCTGACGATGCAGGGCCAGCAGGTAAAGTACGTATTGCAGGTCGTACCGATGCTCGAGGATCGAATGCTCCATGGCATCAACGGTGTAGGCTGAATCGTCGGGACCGAGCCAGTTGGATTTGTAGTCCGCCACGTAGTAGCGGCCATCATGCTCGAACGTCAGGTCGATAAAACCCTTGAACATACCGTTGAGCAACACCGGCTCAGCGGCCACGCGGGAGACACCGCCGTGGGTGTGCTGGCACACCAGCTTGTCGAGGGCGAGCACATCGACCTTGTGGCTGGCGAACCAGAATTCCATTTCGATCTGGTACTGCTTCAGGCCGCTGAGGGTGACGTGGTCGTTGCACAGGGGCAGCGGCGTTTGCAGCAGATGACCCAGCCAGCCGCTGAGGGTGACGATCCAGCCCTCCCAGTTGCGGCGATTACAGCGTGCGCCCACGGCTTTTTCGATCGCCTCAGGCGTCACGTTGAAACCCTCTTCACCGGCCCACTCCAATAACCCGTGAAGGAAGGTGCCTGGATTAGGGCCGCGTGGGAAACGGTGAATGTCACCGCCGGACGCCGCCAC
The DNA here is from genome assembly GCF_900105675.1 of Pseudomonas synxantha. Taxonomy (NCBI): domain Bacteria; kingdom Pseudomonadati; phylum Pseudomonadota; class Gammaproteobacteria; order Pseudomonadales; family Pseudomonadaceae; genus Pseudomonas; species Pseudomonas synxantha. The sequence goes on from NZ_LT629786.1 coordinate 5,039,482, forward strand.
TTCCCGTGGTGCATCCGGGTCGAGGCGTTCGTCGTCGAACAGCTTCTGGGCCTGCGGGCTTTCCGGTGCTTCGAGGCTGGCGGCGCTCATGCTGTCGCCAATGCGCAAGGCGCTGTAGGAAGCGATCCACCAGTTTTCCGCAGCCTTGCGCTTAGGCAGCAACGGCGCCAGCAGGGTCGCTTCATTGCGTGGCGGGTGGAACAGGATGTCTTGCGCATCTGGCACAGGTGCATAACTGATGGCCGGGCAGCCTTGCTGCAAGTCCAACAGCCAGCGCGCCAGGTCGGCGGATTCGCCTAGCGACGCACCGGCGCCCAGCAGATAGCCCAAGGCCGAGAGGTGCAAAACCGAACTGCTGTTATTGCCGCGCTTGAGGTCGGCGATGCCCAGCCAGCACGCGTGTTTGGCGCGGGTCAACGCCACGTAGAACAAGCGCAGGTCTTCGGCCAGGCGCTCATCATCGGCCTGGGCAATCAGCTCGGCCGTCGGCCGCAGGCTCACTTGGGACTTACCCTGTTCATCGTGGTAATGCAGCGGCAAGCGACTGCCATCCACCGGTTTGGCCGAGCAGATGAACGGCAGGAACACCAAGTCGTATTCCAGGCCTTTGGATTTGTGGATGGTCACCACCTTGACCAGTTGCTCATCGCTTTCCAGCCGCAGGATCTGCTCTTCGCCAGCCTGGCCCGACAGCGCCAAGTGTTCGGCCAGATGACGGATCAACGCCTGTTCACCATCGAGTTCCGACGCGGCTTGTTGCAACAACTCACTGAGGTGCAACAGGTTGGTCAGCACACGCTCGCCATCACTGCGGGCGATGAGGGTTTGCGGCAACTTGAAGTCGTGGAGCAGGCGGCGCAGCATCGGCAGCACGCCTTGGGTACGCCAGATCGAGCGGTAACCCCGGAACTGCATAACGCGGGATTCCCACGCCAATTCGTCCTGGTTCAGGCGCTCCAGTTCCGCCAACGACAGGTTCAAGGTGACGCAGGCAAGGGCAGCGCGTAGCGGGCGCTCGACATCCGGCTCGGCGCATGCCTTGAGCCAGGCCAACAGGTCGTGGGCTTCCTGGGCGGCGAACACCGAGTCTTTATCCGACAAGTACACGCTACGCACGCCACGGCTGGCCAGTTCAGCACGTACGGCCTGGGCTTCCTTGCCGTCGCGCACGAGGATGGCGATGTTTGAGGGCAGCACACCGGTGAAACTGTCTTTCGTGACAAACCCCGTCGTGCCTTGCTGCCCGCCGTTGAGCAGCGCGACGATCTGCGTGGCACAGGCAGCAGCCAGTTGTTGGCGATAAAGCGCGTTGGAAATCGGCTGGTCGGTGGGCAGGTGCCAAAGGTTCATGGCCGGCAGCGTCTGGCCGTCGACCTGCAACTGTTCTTTGCGACCCTGGGACAATACCGGGTGGAACGGCACTGGATTTTCGCCATTGGACTCGCGAAACAGGAACGCCCCCCGGCCGGTTTCAGCCCGCTGGAACACGTGGTTCACCGCCTCGACCATCGCATGGCTGGAACGGAAATTGGTGCCCAGGGTGTGATGACGGCCGGTGGTGGACTGCCGGGCGCGCAGGTAGGTGTAGATGTCGGCGCCGCGGAAGGCGTAGATCGCCTGCTTGGGATCGCCGATCAGAAACAGGCCACTGTCGAGGTGGTTCTCCTCGATGCGGTAGATGCTGTCGAAGATGCTGTATTGCACAGGGTCGGTGTCTTGGAACTCATCAATGAGCGCCACCGGGAATTGCTCACGGATCACACTGGCCAGGCGCTCGCCCCCGTCGGCTTGAAGGGCCGCGTTGAGGCGAATCAGCATGTCGTCGAAGCCCATCTCTGCGCGGCGACGCTTTTCTTCTTCGAAGCGTTTGCCGACCCAGCGGGCAGCATGTTGCAACACCGCTGCGTCTGGCGTTGGCAAAGCGTCGAGGCTGGCTTTGAGGCTCGCCATGGCCTCGATCCCTGGGTGCTGCGGCGGCTCACCTTTCCAGGCTTCGGCCATGCCGTCGGGCGTCAGGCGCGTGAAGCCGGTGCCGATGTCCAGTTGTTCCAGGGCTTCATCAGCGGCCCAGGCGCTGATCTTCTCGAACCAGGGTTCGAAGTAGCGCGCTTGCATTTTGCGACCATCGACAGCTTTGGCCGCAACAGCTTGCAGGCAGATATCCCGCAGCTCGACGGCCCATTGTTGCCAAGGCGCCTTGAGGCTTACCAGCGCTGCGCGACGTTCTTGCAGGCAGGCGTTGATCAGCTGCGCCGGCTCACGACCTTCATCGGTGGGTCGTTCACTGCCGAACAGCGCACGCACTCGCGGCATCAGTGCAGCGGGGCCGCCCCAATGGCTGCGCACCCAGTTGAGCGCGTCGTCGTGCATCGGGTAGCAGAACAGCCGCCAGTAGTCGCGCAGCACTTCGCCCAGCAGGTCGCTATGGTCGGTTTCAAGGGTCTGGGTGAACAAGCTGCCGCTGTCGAACGCATGTTCGCGCAGCATGCGCTGGCACCAGCTGTGGATAGTCGAGACGGCGGCTTCATCCATCCATTGCGCGGCGATGTCCAGGCGGTTGGCGCAGGCGGGCCACTGCTCCGGGGGGTACTGATCGCGCAGGTCGGCGATCAACGCATCGGGCTGCTCGATTTCGTCGCGAAAGAAACGCGCGGCCTCGGCCAAGCGGATGCGGATGCGCTCCCGCAGCTCTTTGGTAGCGGCGTCGGTGAACGTCACCACGAGGATTTGTGGCGGCAGCAGTTCGCGCCCGAAACCGGACTCATCACCGCCGTGGCCGAGCACCAGGCGCAGGTACAAGGCAGAGATGGTAAAGGTCTTGCCAGTGCCGGCACTGGCCTCGATCAACTGGCTGCCTTTGAGCGGGAATGCCAAGGCCAGGGGTTTGCCGATCATGAGCCGGCCTCCGCGCTGGTGAGTGATCGCCACGGGGCGTTGAGCAGTGGGCGATACAGGGTTTCGCACCAGCCTTCGAACTCTTCGCTGGCAACCAAGGCGGCGTAGTCGGGAAATTGCCGCGTGAGCGCGGGCGTTTCGCGGCGTTCGCCGTCGGTGGTGATGCCATCGCCTTCGTAGGCTTTGCTGGCCGCGGCCTGGGCCTTGACGGGATCGGTCTGGCCGAGCCAGGCAAAGGCGGTTTTCACCGCGACGGGTAGCGGCGTGCTCATGCCGGTGTGCCAGGCCAGCAGCAGGTTGCCAAGGATTTCCTGCGCAATGGGCTTGTCCAGCGGAGCCAGCAGCAAGGTGTCATCACCTGCCACCAGGCCGGTGCTCAATGGCAGGCCACAGGCGCAGGCCACCACATGATTGACCCAGGGTCGGATCAGGCGATGCCACTTGCGGCTCTTGATTGAGCCAATGCTGTTGGGGATGGTGGTGACACTTAACAAACCGCCATCACTGCGTCGATGCAGGCCGCTGATCCAACCTTCCAGCTGGATGCCCTGATACTCAAAACTGATCGGTTCAGCAGCGGTATGCGGGGTTGGCCAAAGGGCCAGAAGGTGTTGATAGCGCTGCACCAGGTCAGGCAATGGCTCGATCAGTTCGTTACGCAGGCACTCACCGAAACCGACCATCGGCAGTAGTCCGCTGCCTTGCAGGCGCAGCGCCTGGGCATTGAGGGCCTGATCGAGGTGATCGGGTTGGGTCAGTGCGGCGCTCAGCAGGCTGTCACTGAGGCTGTAGCGTTGCAGTGCGTCCAGCACGAAGGGCTCTTCGTCGGCCAGGGGCACTTCGGCAGCTTCAAAGAACACTTTCAGGCGCTGGCTGAAGAAGTGTTTAACCGGATTACGTAGGAAGTCCTGCAACTGGCCAAGACTCAGCGGCTCGTCCTGTTGGTGTTGCGCCAGCGTATTTTCTGGGCCGACGGCGACCGGGGTTTCATGCAGCAATTGCCATTCGCGGGCATAACTGAACAGCGGATCGCCTTCGTGAAAGTAGCGGGCGCTGAAGGGCTGCAGAGGATGTTCCTGGGTCATTGCGTCAATCAGCGGTGTATCGGTTTTGGCGTGCTGCCAGCCGCTGGCGAGGTGATCGCGCAGTTGACCAATCAACACCGAGGCTGGGCGATCGCTGTTATCGCGGATGCTGCGCCCTACCCAGCTGATATATAGCTGGTCGCGGGCCGAGAGCAGCGCTTCAAGCAGTAAGTAGCGGTCGTCTTCGCGGCGTGAACGGTCACCGGGGCGGTAGTCGCTGCCCATCAGGTCGAAGTCCAGGGGCGGCTGGGCCCGCGGGTAATCACCATCATTCATGCCGAGCAGACAGACCAGCTTGAACGGGATTGCACGCATGGGCATGAGGGTACAAAAATTGACAGCTCCCGCTAGGAAGCGTTGGGACAGGCGCCCCTGATCCAGTCCGGCCAACCACGCCTCACGGACCACGGTAAGCGGCAACTCGTCCTGCAAGCCAACGGACTCGCAGGTTTCCAGCCAAGTCTCTCTTAGTTGTTCGAGCTGGCCTAGCAGGTAGTCATCATGCTCACTGCTGGGCAGGAAAAACAGCTGCATCAAGCGTTGCAGTCGCTCGCCCCAGGCTTGGGGGGAGGCGGGTTGGGACAACGCCTGGTGGGCATCGCTCAAGGCGTCGAGCAAGGCGACCAGCGGGCCGATCAATGCCGCATCAAGGCCGCCGATTTCATCGTAGGGCTCAATCCCATTACAGGCCATGCCGGTGCCCACAGCGTAGCCCAGCAGCATACGACGCAAGCCGAATCGCCAGCTGTTTTGTTCCAGCTCTGTGGGTAGGCCTAAACCAGCGCGTTGCTCAGCATTCAGGCCCCAGCGGATGCCGGCGCCTTCGATCCAGCGATGCAAGGTGGGCAAGTCGCGCTCTTTGATAGCGAAACGTTCGCGCAGGGCGGGCACGTCGAGCAGGTCGAGGATCTCGCTGACGGGGAAACGGCTGTCGGGAAGTTTCAGCAGGTGCTCGACGGCGATCAGCAGAGGGTCGCGGCCGCGCTGGCCTTGGTCGGTAAGCGTGAAAGGAATGAAGCGTGGATCATTTCGTTCGAGCTGGCCGAAGACTGCGCGAATGTGTGGCGCGTAGCTGTCGACGTCGGGGACCATGACGATGATGTCCCGGGGGCGCAAAGTTGGTTCGGCGCTGAAGCGTTGGAGCAATTGGTCGTGGAGGATCTCCACTTCGCGCTGGGCGCTGTGGGCAATGTGGAAGCGGATCGAAGCATCGTGCTCCAAGTCAACAGGGGGCCACAGCTCACGAGTTTCATTCAGCGGGCGCAGTTCGAGGATATCGTCCTGGAGCTGGTTGAGCAGCGTGGTGGGTTCACTGTCGCTGAACAGGTCGATGCGACCGTCACGGAATGCGGCCCGATAGCTGTTGGGGTCATCGTAGCTGTCCAGCAGGCTGATGTAATCACGGCCTTGCTTGCCCCACGCGGCGAGCAACGGATGGGCGTGCTGATGTAGGGTTTGGGGGTCGATGATGACCGGCATACCGGCTTTGCGCGCCTGGCGTTTGTATTCGTTTCGCAGCAGGTCCTTGTCGGCGACAATGTCGGACCAGTGGTGGCGGCAAGGGTTATGCACGCAAAGCAGGACTTGGCTGAAACGGGCCAGACCCGCCAGCGCTTCCAATGCCTGGGCCGGTAACGATGAAATGCCAAAGACAATCACCCGGGAAGGCAAGCCGGACGGCGCTTTTTCAAGGCTATTGATACGTTCGATAAAGCGTTGGTGAACGCCGGCTCGACTTTGGGCCATGCCCTCTGCTCCCACATCCAGCAACAACGCACGCCATAATTCGGCTTGCCAGCAATTGGCAGGGTCGAGCGGTTTGGATTCGCCTCGACCATTGCGTAGTTGGTGGCGGCCTGCGGCCCAATCCTCCAGCCAATCAGCGCGGTAGACCTGGTATTGGTCGAACAAGTCAGCCAGGCGCTCGGCAAGTTGGTAGCGTTTGCGCAGGTCGGTGTCTTGAGTCAAAAAGCGTTGCAAAGGCTCGAAGTGCGGCTGGTCAATCAGCTCGGGTAACAGGCGCATGAGGCGCCAGGTCAGCGGGGCTTTATCGAGCAGGGATTTCGGAGGGATTTCGTCACGGCCCAGGACCATGCGGTAGAGCTGCCACATGAAGCTGCCAGGCAGTTGCACGTCGATTGCAGCAGCAATGCCACAACCGCCCATATCGTCTTCTTCCGGATCTTCGGCCAGGGCCAGCTTGAGCCATTGGGCGATACCGTTGCTTTGTACCAGGGCGATTTCGTTTTCCAAAGGCGCCAGTGGGTAGCGGCGCATCCAACTGACCACCAGGCTACGCAGTTCGTCCAGGCGATTGCCGTGGACCACCATGAATCCAGCGCTGAGGGACGTTGCGTCCGGCATAACGGTTTCCTTGGGAAAAGCAAAATCGAGGGGTGGACTTTAGCACTGTGGTGCACGGACCGGACACATGGCTGACAGGTGCGCGGGGACAGGGTGGACACTTTCCGAGCGCCCAAAACAAAACCCCAACTGCTTTCGCAATTGGGGTTTCGGAATTTAATCTTGACGATGACCTACTCTCACATGGGGAAACCCCACACTACCATCGGCGATGCATCGTTTCACTACTGAGTTCGGGATGGGATCAGGTGGTTCCAATGCTCTATGGTCGTCAAGAAATTCGGGTACTGAGTCGTGGCCAGCTGGCCTCGCTTCAGCAAATTGGGTATGTGACAGCGGTCGGTGCTTTGTGAGCGTCGAACTTTCGGTTCATTTCGTCTTCACACACCGCAATCTGATGCTCGTTAGAGTAGTCAAATTGCTTGGGTGTTATATGGTCAAGCCTCACGGGCAATTAGTATTGGTTAGCTCAACGCCTCACAGCGCTTACACACCCAACCTATCAACGTCGTAGTCTTCGACGGCCCTTCAGGGGACTCAAGGTCCCAGTGAGATCTCATCTTGAGGCTAGTTTCCCGCTTAGATGCTTTCAGCGGTTATCTATTCCGAACATAGCTACCCGGCAATGCCACTGGCGTGACAACCGGAACACCAGAGGTTCGTCCACTCCGGTCCTCTCGTACTAGGAGCAGCCCCTCTCAAATCTCAAACGTCCACGGCAGATAGGGACCGAACTGTCTCACGACGTTCTAAACCCAGCTCGCGTACCACTTTAAATGGCGAACAGCCATACCCTTGGGACCGGCTTCAGCCCCAGGATGTGATGAGCCGACATCGAGGTGCCAAACACCGCCGTCGATATGAACTCTTGGGCGGTATCAGCCTGTTATCCCCGGAGTACCTTTTATCCGTTGAGCGATGGCCCTTCCATACAGAACCACCGGATCACTAAGACCTACTTTCGTACCTGCTCGACGTGTCTGTCTCGCAGTCAAGCGCGCTTTTGCCTTTATACTCTACGACCGATTTCCGACCGGTCTGAGCGCACCTTCGTACTCCTCCGTTACTCTTTAGGAGGAGACCGCCCCAGTCAAACTACCCACCATACACTGTCCTCGATCCGGATAACGGACCTGAGTTAGAACCTCAAAGTTGCCAGGGTGGTATTTCAAGGTTGGCTCCACGCAGACTGGCGTCCACGCTTCAAAGCCTCCCACCTATCCTACACAAGCAAATTCAAAGTCCAGTGCAAAGCTATAGTAAAGGTTCACGGGGTCTTTCCGTCTAGCCGCGGATACACTGCATCTTCACAGCGATTTCAATTTCACTGAGTCTCGGGTGGAGACAGCGCCGCCATCGTTACGCCATTCGTGCAGGTCGGAACTTACCCGACAAGGAATTTCGCTACCTTAGGACCGTTATAGTTACGGCCGCCGTTTACCGGGGCTTCGATCAAGAGCTTCGCGTTAGCTAACCCCATCAATTAACCTTCCGGCACCGGGCAGGCGTCACACCCTATACGTCCACTTTCGTGTTTGCAGAGTGCTGTGTTTTTAATAAACAGTCGCAGCGGCCTGGTATCTTCGACCGGCATGAGCTTACGGAGCAAGTCCTTCACCCTCACCGGCGCACCTTCTCCCGAAGTTACGGTGCCATTTTGCCTAGTTCCTTCACCCGAGTTCTCTCAAGCGCCTTGGTATTCTCTACCCAACCACCTGTGTCGGTTTGGGGTACGGTTCCTGGTTACCTGAAGCTTAGAAGCTTTTCTTGGAAGCATGGCATCAACCACTTCGTCATCTAAAAGATGACTCGTCATCAGCTCTCGGCCTTAGAATCCCGGATTTACCTAAGATTCCAGCCTACCACCTTAAACTTGGACAACCAACGCCAAGCTGGCCTAGCCTTCTCCGTCCCTCCATCGCAATAACCAGAAGTACAGGAATATTAACCTGTTTTCCATCGACTACGCTTTTCAGCCTCGCCTTAGGGACCGACTAACCCTGCGTCGATTAACGTTGCGCAGGAAACCTTGGTCTTTCGGCGTGGGTGTTTTTCACACCCATTGTCGTTACTCATGTCAGCATTCGCACTTCTGATACCTCCAGCAAGCTTCTCAACTCACCTTCACAGGCTTACAGAACGCTCCTCTACCGCATCACTTACGTGATACCCGTAGCTTCGGTGTATGGTTTGAGCCCCGTTACATCTTCCGCGCAGGCCGACTCGACTAGTGAGCTATTACGCTTTCTTTAAAGGGTGGCTGCTTCTAAGCCAACCTCCTAGCTGTCTAAGCCTTCCCACATCGTTTCCCACTTAACCATAACTTTGGGACCTTAGCTGACGGTCTGGGTTGTTTCCCTTTTCACGACGGACGTTAGCACCCGCCGTGTGTCTCCCATGCTCGGCACTTGTAGGTATTCGGAGTTTGCATCGGTTTGGTAAGTCGGGATGACCCCCTAGCCGAAACAGTGCTCTACCCCCTACAGTGATACATGAGGCGCTACCTAAATAGCTTTCGAGGAGAACCAGCTATCTCCGAGCTTGATTAGCCTTTCACTCCGATCCACAGGTCATCCGCTAACTTTTCAACGGTAGTCGGTTCGGTCCTCCAGTTAGTGTTACCCAACCTTCAACCTGCCCATGGATAGATCGCCCGGTTTCGGGTCTATTCCCAGCGACTAGACGCCCTATTAAGACTCGCTTTCGCTACGCCTCCCCTATTCGGTTAAGCTCGCCACTGAAAATAAGTCGCTGACCCATTATACAAAAGGTACGCAGTCACCCAACAAAGTGGGCTCCCACTGCTTGTACGCATACGGTTTCAGGATCTATTTCACTCCCCTCTCCGGGGTTCTTTTCGCCTTTCCCTCACGGTACTAGTTCACTATCGGTCAGTCAGTAGTATTTAGCCTTGGAGGATGGTCCCCCCATATTCAGACAAAGTTTCTCGTGCTCCGTCCTACTCGATTTCATGATTAAGAGATTTTCGCGTACAGGGCTATCACCCACTATGGCCGCACTTTCCAGAGCGTTCCGCTAATCTCAAAGCCACTTAAGGGCTAGTCCCCGTTCGCTCGCCACTACTAAGGGAATCTCGGTTGATTTCTTTTCCTCAGGGTACTTAGATGTTTCAGTTCCCCTGGTTCGCCTCTTGCACCTATGTATTCAGTACAAGATAACCATCTTATGATGGCTGGGTTCCCCCATTCAGACATCTCCGGATCAAAGTCTGTTTGCCGACTCCCCGAAGCTTTTCGCAGGCTACCACGTCTTTCATCGCCTCTGACTGCCAAGGCATCCACCGTATGCGCTTCTTCACTTGACCATATAACCCCAAGCAATCTGGTTATACTGTGAAGACGACATTCGCCGAAAATTCGAATTTCTCAATTAAGAGAACTCACAAATTTTACCTTAGCCTGATCCGTTACCAGTGAAAGTAACGTTCAGTCTATCTTTCTATCACATACCCAAATTTTTAAAGAACGAACTAGTCAAAGACTAGAAATCAACATTCACCATCACAGCGATGGAATGCTCATTTCTAAGCTTTATACAAACAGAAGCAGTAGTGGTGGAGCCAAACGGGATCGAACCGTTGACCTCCTGCGTGCAAGGCAGGCGCTCTCCCAGCTGAGCTATGGCCCCGTATTTCTACAGGCGTTTCCCACACAAAATTGGTGGGTCTGGGCAGATTCGAACTGCCGACCTCACCCTTATCAGGGGTGCGCTCTAACCAACTGAGCTACAGACCCAATTTCGGGCTGCTTCTTTATCGTCTTCTTCAATGAATCAAGCAATTCGTGTGGGAACTTATGGAGCAGCTGATGTCGTCGATTAAGGAGGTGATCCAGCCGCAGGTTCCCCTACGGCTACCTTGTTACGACTTCACCCCAGTCATGAATCACACCGTGGTAACCGTCCTCCCGAAGGTTAGACTAGCTACTTCTGGTGCAACCCACTCCCATGGTGTGACGGGCGGTGTGTACAAGGCCCGGGAACGTATTCACCGCGACATTCTGATTCGCGATTACTAGCGATTCCGACTTCACGCAGTCGAGTTGCAGACTGCGATCCGGACTACGATCGGTTTTCTGGGATTAGCTCCACCTCGCGGCTTGGCAACCTTCTGTACCGACCATTGTAGCACGTGTGTAGCCCAGGCCGTAAGGGCCATGATGACTTGACGTCATCCCCACCTTCCTCCGGTTTGTCACCGGCAGTCTCCTTAGAGTGCCCACCATTACGTGCTGGTAACTAAGGACAAGGGTTGCGCTCGTTACGGGACTTAACCCAACATCTCACGACACGAGCTGACGACAGCCATGCAGCACCTGTCTCAATGTTCCCGAAGGCACCAATCTATCTCTAGAAAGTTCATTGGATGTCAAGGCCTGGTAAGGTTCTTCGCGTTGCTTCGAATTAAACCACATGCTCCACCGCTTGTGCGGGCCCCCGTCAATTCATTTGAGTTTTAACCTTGCGGCCGTACTCCCCAGGCGGTCAACTTAATGCGTTAGCTGCGCCACTAAGAGCTCAAGGCTCCCAACGGCTAGTTGACATCGTTTACGGCGTGGACTACCAGGGTATCTAATCCTGTTTGCTCCCCACGCTTTCGCACCTCAGTGTCAGTATCAGTCCAGGTGGTCGCCTTCGCCACTGGTGTTCCTTCCTATATCTACGCATTTCACCGCTACACAGGAAATTCCACCACCCTCTACCATACTCTAGTCAGTCAGTTTTGAATGCAGTTCCCAGGTTGAGCCCGGGGATTTCACATCCAACTTAACAAACCACCTACGCGCGCTTTACGCCCAGTAATTCCGATTAACGCTTGCACCCTCTGTATTACCGCGGCTGCTGGCACAGAGTTAGCCGGTGCTTATTCTGTCGGTAACGTCAAAATTGCAGAGTATTAATCTACAACCCTTCCTCCCAACTTAAAGTGCTTTACAATCCGAAGACCTTCTTCACACACGCGGCATGGCTGGATCAGGCTTTCGCCCATTGTCCAATATTCCCCACTGCTGCCTCCCGTAGGAGTCTGGACCGTGTCTCAGTTCCAGTGTGACTGATCATCCTCTCAGACCAGTTACGGATCGTCGCCTTGGTGAGCCATTACCCCACCAACTAGCTAATCCGACCTAGGCTCATCTGATAGCGCAAGGCCCGAAGGTCCCCTGCTTTCTCCCGTAGGACGTATGCGGTATTAGCGTCCGTTTCCGAACGTTATCCCCCACTACCAGGCAGATTCCTAGGCATTACTCACCCGTCCGCCGCTCTCAAGAGAAGCAAGCTTCTCTCTACCGCTCGACTTGCATGTGTTAGGCCTGCCGCCAGCGTTCAATCTGAGCCATGATCAAACTCTTCAGTTCAAACATCTTTGGGTTTTTAAGAAACCCTAAACTTGGCTCAGCAATCGTTGGTTACATCTTTGATTTCTCGCGGAGTAACTTGTGATGCTGATAATCTTGTTGACTATCAGTCTGACTCCACAAGCACCCACACGAATTGCTTGATTCAGTTGTTAAAGAGCGGTTGGTTAAGAGCTTTCGTCTCAACCGAGGCGCGCATTCTACAGCAGCCTCATTTGCTGTCAAGTGATTATTTTCAGAAGCTTTCGAAGATTTCTTCAACAACTTCAACCACTTGCGCTTCTGATCTCTCATCAGCGGGAGGCGAATTCTACAGCGTTACACGCTGCTGTCAACACCTCTTTTTCAACTTCCTTTGGGCTTCGATGAACTGAAGCTATTTGCTGCCGAAAACTTCATAACTCTTTGTTTACCAAGGAGTTTTCCGTTTCGACTGCGCCGGAAGTGGGGCGAATTATAGGCTTCCAGAATCTGTCGTCAAGGGTTAATTACACTTTTGTGGCAGAAGGTGCTTTTTTAGCAATAAGGCGGGGGATTCGCCGCATAACTGGAGGCACCCGCAGCAGAAGAAGCAGCGCACCGATGGAAGCGTAGACAGCCCACTCCTTCAAATCAGCCCGAACTATCCAGAGCATGTGCAGCAGACCAAGCCCGAGAATCACATAGACCAAGCGATGCAACTTCTTCCAACGACTACCCAACCGTCGCTGGCTGTAGCGATTAGATGTGACAGCCAGCACTAATAAAGCAAGAAACCCCAACGCCCCCACAATTATGTAAGGCCGCTTGCGCAGCTCCACGCCGAGCTGGGACCAATCCAGCCCAAGGACGAACACGCAATACGCCGCCAAATGCAACACAACATAGGCAAAGCACCACAAGCCCAATTGCCGGCGTACCGCGATCCACCCCGCCCAACCGCTCAACTTCTGCAGCGGCGTCATCCCGAGCGTGACCAGCAGTAGAATCAACGTACCCAGGCCCAGGCGATCGACCAGCACTTTGCCCGGATCAGGTCCAAGGGCAAAACTCCATGCTTCATATAGCCAGAGCAATGGCCAAACCGCCGCAGCTATGAAGACCCCAATGCGCCAGATTGGAAAGCGCATCAGTAGTTCTTCCGCAGGTCGAGACCTGTATATAAAGAAGCGACCTCATCGGAATAGCCATTGAACATCTGCGTGTCGCGCACATTCGGACTGAACAGGCCGCTGGGGAGACGTCGCTCCCTCGCCTGGGTCCACCGCGGATGATCGACCGTGGGATTCACGTTCGCATAAAACCCATACTCATCAGCCGCAATGCTTTGCCAGGTGGTTTTCGGCTGCTCGCTGACAAGACTGATCCGCACGATGGATTTCACACTCTTGAAGCCGTACTTCCACGGCACCACCAGGCGCAACGGCGCGCCATTCTGGTTAGGCAATTCGCGCCCATACATGCCAACAGCGAGTATCGCCAGTGGATTCATCGCTTCGTCCAGACGCAACCCTTCTACATAGGGCCAATCGATCAAGCCAAAACTTGAACGCTGCCCCGGCATGCTTTTCGGATCCTGAAGGGTCTCGAACCGGATGTACTTCGCTTTGGAGGTCGGCTCAACCTGCTTGAGCAACGCCGAGATCGGAAAGCCGATCCACGGGATTACCATCGACCAGGCTTCAACGCAGCGCAGGCGATAGATGCGTTCTTCCAGTTCATAGGGTTTCATGAAGTCTTCCAGGGCATAGCGCCCCGGCTTGGCTACCTCACCATCAATCACAACGCTCCAAGGCTCAGTCTTGAGCGAACCCGCATTCTGCGCAGGGTCACCCTTGTCGGTACCGAACTCATAAAAGTTGTTGTAGTGAGTTGCGTCCTTGAACGGTGTGATCGCCTCGTCCTTGACCGTCACCGCCTGCCACTTCGTCCCAGCAAGCTTCTCGGCAAACCAACTGGGCGCCCTGCCCGCCTCGACATCGGCATAGCGCGCCGCATCACCCGCACTGGCCCACCGCGGCAAGCTGCTGGCAGCAATACCGGCCAGCGCACCACCGAGCAAGCTGCGGCGAGAGAAATAGAGGGATTCAGGCGTGACATCCGATTCGTGACAATCGGACGCTTTAGGCAATTTGATTAACATGGCAACTCCGCAGCATTGGAGAACTGATGCACCAATAGACTGCGGAGTATGGGGGAAATTACATTAAGACAATGTTTTGTCCCGACGCAGATGCAGCAAGTACTGAATCGGCCCCGAAGCCGCGTAGACGAGGAACGCCAACAGCAGAATACGCGGCGGATCGCTGAACACTACCGCAAACACCAGTACCACCACGAGGATCGCCACAAAAGGCACTCGCCCCTTGAGATCCAGCTCCTTGAAGCTGTTGTACTTGATATTGCTGACCATCAGCATGCCGGCCGCCGCTACCATCAAAGCGACCAGGAACGACATTTTCGAGCCCTGAATACCGTAGTCACTGAATGCCCACACAATACCGGCTACAACACCCGCCGCTGCCGGACTGGCCAGACCGATGAAGTAGCGCTTGTCAGCGGTCCCGACCTGGGTATTGAAGCGCGCCAGGCGCAAAGCGGCACCGGCAACATAGATAAAGGCAACCATCCAGCCGACCTTGCCCATGTCACCCAATGCCCAGGCAAACGCCAGCAACGCAGGTGCGACACCAAAGGCGACCATGTCCGACAACGAGTCGTATTCGGCGCCGAAGGCACTCTGGGTATTGGTCATCCGCGCTACGCGCCCATCCAGGCCGTCGAGCACCATGGCCACGAAGATTGCGATGGCAGCAAAACCAAAATACTTGCTGGCACTCGCCGCATCACCTGCCGCCAGTGCACTTTGGGCACTCATGGAGTTGATGATGGAATAAAAGCCGGCAAACAGGTTCGCCGTCGTAAACAGATTGGGCAGAAGATAGATGCCACGATGCCGGACCTTACGGCCTTCGGCGTCATGCCCTTCTTCGACATGTTCATCGATCGGCAGCATGCTTTCGGCGTCGGAAGCCTGGTTTGGCTCTTCGGGACGTTCGCTCATGGACTTTACCTTGCAACGGTGTGAAAAAATTCGACAGATACTTGCGGCGAGTGTTCGCCCGCAAACGATGCAGCTTTATACCAGAACCGGCCCCTCAAACGAAAAAACGCGGCCTAAGCCGCGTTTTCCCTTGATGCGTACGACTTAGTTCTTGGCTTTGTCGACGATCTTGTTGGCACCGATCCACGGCATCATGGAGCGCAGTTGCTCGCCGATGACTTCGATGCCGTGAGCTGCGTTGTTACGACGCTTGGCGGTCATCGAAGGGTAGCCGGTAGCGCCTTCGCTGATGAACATTTTGGCGTATTCGCCGTCCTGAATACGTTTCAGGGCGTTGCGCATGGCCTGGCGGGACTCGGCGTTGATCACTTCCGGGCCAGTCACGTACTCACCGTACTCGGCGTTGTTGGAGATCGAATAGTTCATGTTGGCGATACCGCCTTCGTACATGAGGTCAACGATCAGCTTCAGTTCGTGCAGGCATTCGAAGTAGGCCATTTCCGGCGCGTAGCCAGCTTCAACCAGGGTTTCGAAACCGGCCTTGACCAGTTCAACGGTACCGCCGCACAGAACGGCTTGTTCGCCGAACAGGTCGGTTTCAGTCTCGTCCTTGAAGGTGGTTTCGATAATGCCGGTGCGACCACCACCAACGCCAGCAGCGTAGGACAGTGCAACGTTCTTGGCGTTACCCGAAGCGTCCTGGTAGATCGCGATCAGGTCAGGGATACCGCCGCCTTTGACGAACTCGGAACGCACGGTGTGGCCCGGGGCTTTCGGCGCGATCATGATCACGTCCAAGTCAGCGCGTGGCACAACCTGGTTGTAGTGAATCGCGAAACCGTGGGAGAAGGCCAGGGTGGCGCCTTTCTTGATGTTCGGCTCGATTTCGTTCTTGTACAACGCGGACTGGAACTCGTCCGGGGTCAGGATCATGACCAGGTCGGCAGCTGCAACGGCGGAAGCGACGTCTGTCACTTTCAGGCCATGGGCCTCGGCCTTGGCAACGGTGGCCGAGCCTTTGCGCAGGCCAACAGTGACGTCTACGCCGGAATCTTTCAGGTTGCACGCTTGGGCGTGGCCCTGGGAACCGTAGCCGATGATGGCGACTTTCTTGCCCTGGATGATCGACAGGTCACAATCTTTATCGTAATAAACTTTCATGAGGTTCCTCTATATATCCAGGCCGTAAGGCCATTCGCTAATTTGGGTTAGATGCTGAGTACTTTGTCGCCACGGGCAATCCCGGTGACACCACTGCGTACGGTTTCCAGAATCGAGGCCGTCCCGATCGACTGGATGAAGCTGTCCAGCTTGTCGCTTGTACCGGTCAGTTGAACGGTATAAACGCTGGCGCTCACATCGACGATCTGCCCACGATAAATATCGGTAGTCCGTTTGATCTCGGCACGTTGGGCACCCGTGGCCTTGACCTTGACCAGCATCAGTTCGCGCTCGATGTGGGCACTTTCCGACAGGTCGACCAGCTTGACCACTTCGATCAGCTTGTTGAGGTTCTTGGTGATCTGCTCGATCACCTCATCGTGCCCCACGGTGGTCAACGTCAGGCGCGACAGGGTCGGGTCCTCGGTCGGGGCCACGGTCAGACTTTCAATGTTGTAGTTGCGTTGCGAAAACAGGCCGACAACACGGGACAGAGCGCCGGGTTCGTTCTCCAGAAGCAGGGAGATAATATGCCGCATGATTAAGTACGCTCCGTCTTGTTCAGCCACATGTCGCGCATAGAGCCGTCTTTGATCTGCATCGGATAGACGTGCTCGCTGGTATCCACCTGAATATCGATGAACACCAGGCGGTCCTTCATGGCGAACGCCTCTTCCATCTTCGGCTTCAGATCTTTCAAATCAGTGATGCGAATGCCGACGTGGCCATAGGCTTCAACCAACTTGACGAAATCCGGCAACGATTCCATGTAGGAATGGGAGTGACGGCTACCGTAGCTCATGTCCTGCCACTGGCGAACCATGCCCAGTACACCGTTGTTCAGGCAGACGATCTTCACCGGAAGACCATATTGCAGGCACGTCGACAGTTCCTGGATGTTCATCTGGATGCTGCCTTCACCGGTGACACAAGCCACGTCGGCATCCGGGAAGCTCAGCTTCACGCCCATGGCTGCAGGGAAACCAAAGCCCATCGTGCCCAGGCCACCGGAGTTGATCCAGCGGTTAGGCTTGTCGAACGTGTAGTACTGGGCTGCGAACATCTGGTGCTGGCCCACGTCGGAGGTCACAAAGGCGTCGCCCTTGGTCACTTCGCACAGGGTTTCGATCACGGTTTGTGGCTTGATGATGCTGCCGTCGCCCTTGTCGTAAGGGAACAGGCCACGATCACCACGCCATTCGTCGATCTGCTTCCACCAACTGGCAACGGATTCCTTGTTCGGTGCCTCGCCAATGTCCTTCAGTGCAGCGACCATTTCGGTCAACACGCTTTCCACCGGCCCCACGATCGGCACATCGGCCTTGATGGTCTTGGAGATAGACGCCGGGTCGATGTCGATGTGGATGATCTTGGCATTCGGGCAGAACTTGCTCGCACCGTTGATCACACGGTCATCGAACCGCGCGCCCACGGCCAGGATCACGTCGGCGTGGTGCATGGTCAGGTTGGCGGTGTAGCTGCCGTGCATGCCAAGCATACCGACGAACTGACGATCCGAACCCGGGAATGCACCGAGGCCCATCAGGGTGTTCGTCACCGGCAGGTTGAGCAGCTTGGCCAGCTCGGTCAGTGGAGCAGAACCACCGCCCAGAATCACGCCACCGCCGGAGTAGAGAACTGGACGCTTGGCCGCCAGGAGCATTTCTGCCGCCTTGCGGATTTGCCCTGAGTGCCCACGGACGGCCGGGCTGTAGGAGCGCAGCTTGGCTTTTTTCGGAAAGACGTACTCGAATTTCTCGGCCGGGTTGGTCATGTCTTTCGGGATATCAACCACCACAGGGCCCGGGCGACCGGACTGTGCGAGGTAGAACGCCTTTTTCATGATTTCCGGGATTTCCGATGCATGCTTGATCATGAAGCTGTGTTTCACGATCGGGCGGGAAATACCGATCATGTCGGTTTCCTGGAATGCATCGGTACCGACCATGGTGCTGGCGACCTGACCGGAAATGATCACCATCGGGATGGAGTCCATATAGGCAGTCGCGATGCCGGTAATAGCGTTGGTTGCGCCTGGACCGGACGTTACCAGTACCACGCCGGCTTTACCGGTGGCACGGGCGTAACCGTCAGCCATATGGGTCGCGGCCTGTTCGTGGCGAACCAGGATGTGGGTAACAGCCGGTTCCTTGAACAGTGCGTCGTAGACATGCAGCAGAGCACCACCTGGGTACCCGTAGATATAGTCGACGCCTTCGTCACGCAAAAAGCGGACGAGCATCTCACCGCCAGATAAAAGCTCCACGTTGTTCACCTCTAAAACGCCAGAATACCGTCCGTTAAAAACCGACGGGTCTTAATAGGTTTACTTCTCAACAGAGCATGAGCGACGGTGGTCGCCGACTACGTCAGCACTGACTGAGCAAGTATTGGGATCGTCCCAAGTGTTGCGGGCTTTTCCCACCCAGCGCGAGGTAACGCGTTGCGGGTGTTACAGGTCGGCGCGGATGTGCGCCTCATGATCTGCTGAGCGGGTCTGCTTCTGGCAGTCCCGATACAGCGGACTTTGGATTCTTCTGTTTCAGGCCGTTCAAGTCAAGCAATAATTGCGCTTTTTTCCAACTAAGCGCATGAGAACGTAGAAGAAATGGCTTTGAGGAGGGATAAAACTCGCCTGAATGTCGTCAAGCGGTAGAAATGTGCGCAAGACTGCCGAAAAAACCGGCAGTCAGGCAATTAACGAGCGTCGACGATCAATTGGTCGAACTTTTTCAGCGCATTGCGCAAGCCAAGGCTCTCCAATGGACGGTCGGCATAGACCATCTCGGCCATTTCCAGGATCCCCGACGCATTCGGCAATGGCAGGTCCTGCTCCAGGATCTGCTTCATGCGCACGAGGAAGATCCACTGCAGCCATTGGTAGAAGTCCAGGGTATCGACTGAAAAGGGCTCGACACTGCTAAGCGCTTCGGCACTTGGGGGAACTTCGTCCCACCAGCCCTGCATACGCAGTTCGCGCTCAATCAGCAATAACTGTTCGGCAATCGCTGGAAAACGCGCATCCATCAGAGGCTGACCTTGGCTTTCTGTCGTGCCTGGGCGGCACCCGCGGCATCACCCTGAGCAGCACGCGCATCACCGATCAAGGCCCACAGGCTGGCCTGCAGGGCCGGGCGACCATTGGCCAGGGACAGGCCACGGCGAGCGAATTGCTCCGCTTGGGGTGCATCGCCCTGGGCCATGCGTACCTGGGCCAGGCGATACAACACTTGCGGCTCGCGAGGCGCCACGCGCTGGGCACGTTCAAGGCTCGACGATGCGCCATTCAAGTCGCCCCCCGCCTGCTGCTGTTGAGCGGTGGTGAGCAGCGCCAGCACCGGGCCATCCAGTTGTTCGTCAGCCGACAACCCACCTGCGCTGGACGCCGACGGAATCCCGCTTGGCGTCGATGGCATGGTGTAGGTGCCCTGGTTGACCGGCGCGGTTTGAATCGGCGCGGAATCTACCGGCCCGGAAGTGCTGGGGCCTGGGGTCCATGGTTCGGCACTGATGGGCGCCGAGGTCGCAGCACCACTGCCAGGCACCATAACAACCACGCCTGAATCCTGTGGTATCGCTTGGGTCGCAGCTTGGGCAGGACGTTTGACCACGGTCTGGCGAAAGCCGCCGTTGGCCGAGATGCGGTCGTTATTGGAGACGGACGTGCTTGAGTCCACCACGGGAATAGAGCCGCGCTGCACGCTGGAGCAACCGCCGAGCAAAGCCAGAGCCGCAATCGCTGGAATCCACAACTTGTTCACTTGAAACCCTCTTTGCTTAATTCATCCAGCCCTTGACCCAATCCATCACCGATTCCGCGTCAGCAGGTGCACTGCCACCGCATGGGGCGCCGGGAGGTGGTTCGCTGCCGCGAATATACGGCATCTGTACCGCGCCAGGACAGTTGGCATCAGAGCCTTGGCCGGTGTGCGGGTCGATCCAGGCCTGCACGATATTGTCCGGCTGCGGCATGTTGAGCGGCAACGGGTCGGCCTTGCGCATGAAACTGGTCCACACCTGCAACGCACCGGTGGCCCCGGTAAACGGCGTCTTGCCGTTGTCGTCACGCCCCAGCCACACCACCGCCAATACATCCTGGCCGAAGCCCGCGAACCAGCTGTCACGCGAATCGTTACTGGTACCGGTCTTGCCGGCCAGGGTCAGGTTCGACGGCAACACGTTATAGACCGAACGCCCAGTACCCTCACGCATCACGCGCTGCATGGCGTTCTGGATCAGGTAGATAGAGCCCGCGTCGAAACGCTGCTGGATCTGGAACGGATAACGCTTGAGCGGTTCGCCATCAGCGGTCAGCACACTCCGGATACCGCGCATGGGCGTATTGAAGCCGCCATTGGCCAGGGTTTGGTACATGGTGGCCACTTCCATGGGAGTCATGGCCGCAGCGCCCAGTAGCATGGACGGAAACGCCGGAAACTCACGCTCGACCCCCAGTCGCGCCAACGTCTTCAGCACATTCGGCACACCGACCTCAAGCCCAAGGCGTGAGGTCGAGATGTTGTAGGAGTGCGCCAACCCCTGATACAGGAACACCGTGCCGTGGGAGCGGCGGTCGAAGTTCTTGGGCGTCCAGACCTGGCCGTCCGCGCCTTTGACCGACAGCGGATCATCCGACAGCCAACTGGTCAGCGTGTACTTGCTGGGTTTTTCCAATGCGCTCAAATAGACAGCGGGCTTGACCAGCGAGCCTATTGGACGCACAGCATCCAGCGCCCGGTTGAAGCCGGCGAAGCTTGCCTGGCGGCTGCCGATCATGGCCTGGACTTCACCGGTTTCCGGATTGGTCACCACCATGGCGGCCTCGACCTCATCCGAGCCTTTACGGCCGGTCAGGCGCTTGAAGGTGTCGTTGACCGACGCCTCGGCCTTCATTTGCAGGATCGGATCGAAGCTGGTGAAGATCCGCAGGCCCTCTTCGGTCAAGTCTTCGTCACGGTAGTCTTCACGCAGCTGACGCTTGACCAGGTCGATAAAGCCGGGGAATGAGCTGTCCGCCAGCTTGCCGCGGGTGGTTACACCCAGCGGCATTTTCTTCGCGGCGGCCACCTGCTCGGCCGTGGCAACACCTTGCTGCTCCAGCACATCGAGTACCAGGTTACGGCGCTCAAGCGCACGCTCCGGGTTGCGACGCGGGTTGTAATAGGACGGCCCCTTGACCATCCCCACCAGCAACGCGACTTGATGCAACTTCAACTCGGACAATGGCTGCCCAAAGAAGAATTGGCTGGCCAAGCCGAAACCGTGCACCGCGCGCTGGCCATCCTGACCGACGAATACCTCGTTGAGGTAGGCCTCGAGGATTTCCTGCTTGCTGTAATGCAGCTCCAGCAACATCGCCATCATGGCTTCAGTGAGTTTACGGGTCAGGCTGCGTTCACTGGTCAGGTAGAAGTTCTTGACCAGTTGCTGCGTGAGCGTACTGCCGCCCTGGGTCATCTTGCCGCCGGAGGTGTTGACCCAAATGGCGCGGGCAATCGACTTCGGCGAGACGCCCCAATGGCTGTAGAAGTCGCGGTCTTCCACAGCCACCAGGGTTTCCAGCAGGTACGGCGGAACCTGATCGAGTTTGATCAGGATGCGATCTTCAAGATTTTTCGGGTAAATACCGCCGATCATCAAAGGTTCCAGGCGCACCACCGGCAGCTTGGAGCCATTGAGCGACGACAGCTCAGCCACATAGTCGCCGGAAAAACGCACGCGCACAGGCTGAGCTTTTTCCAGGCCTTCGTAGAACTGGAAGCCACGGGTGTTCAGGTCGACGGTATTACCGCTGACGGCCGCCGCGCCTGGGCCATTGCTCACGGGCTCGCGACGGTAGCCCAGTGCGTCGAGCTCGGTCAGAAAGTCTTCCTTGCTCAGCTTCTGGCCGGAGAACAACTCCAGCGGGCGTGCGTACACCTTGGCCGGAATGGTCCAGCGCTTGCCGGAGAACTTTTCCTGCACCACGGCATCGAGGTACACCGCAAAGCCGGCGATCACCACAAGGCCCACCAGGCCAAGCTTGAGCGCCCAGCCCAGCCAGGGGCGCAGGCTGCGGGAAGGAGGTTTTTTACGGGAACGGGGAGATCGGGTTCGAGTCATGGCGGCGGATTATACGCACTTTATTGATGATCAACATGAGCCGGACAGCGGTTTGCACGACTGGCATCAGCAGCCATAATGCCCACCATGATTTCTCCCCGACTTTGAAGGATCGCCCGTGAGCCAGTCCCTGATCGCTGCCCTGCAAAACCCGGCTTTGTACCCTCATCCGGTTGAAGCGTTTCAAGTCATCGAGACCCATATTTCCTGGGTGATACTGACAGGCGCCTACGCATATAAACTGAAGAAGCCGATGAACTTCGGCTTCCTGGACTTCACCCAACTGGAGGACCGCGGCCACTTCTGTCGCGAAGAACTGCGCCTCAACCAGCGCCTGACCGCAGATTTGTATCTTGAAGTGTTGCCAATCACCGGCACCTCCGAGGCACCGCAACTGGGCGGCGATGGCCCGGTGATCGAGTACGCGCTGAAGATGCGTCAGTTCCCGCAAAGCCAGATGCTCAGCACCCTGCAAGCCAACGGCGAACTGACCTGTGCGCACATCGACGAGATGGCCCAGCAGATTGCGCACTTCCACCTCACCGCCCCCAAGGTCCCACAAGAGCATCCGGCCGGCACGCCGGAGGAAGTGATGGCTCCGGTGCGCCAGAACTTCGACCAGATCCGCCCGTTTCTTAGCGACAAGGCCGACCTGACTCAACTGGAAGCCCTGCAAGCCTGGGCTGAAAGCAGCTTCGAACGTCTCAAGCCCTTGCTGGAACAGCGCAAGCTCAATGGCTATACCCGCGAATGCCACGGTGATATCCACCTGGGCAACGCGACCCTCATTGATGGTCACGTGGTGATCTTTGACTGCATCGAGTTCAACGAGCCCTTCCGCTTTACCGATGTGTACGCAGACACCGCCTTTTTGGCCATGGACCTGGAAGATCGCGGCCTGAAAAGCCTGGCACGGCGTTTTATCAGCCAGTACCTGGAACTGACCGGTGACTACCAGGGCCTGGAGCTACTGAACTTCTATAAAGCCTACCGTGCGCTGGTTCGCGCCAAAGTTGCGCTGTTCAGCATGCCGAGCGAAGCAAGCCCGGTGCAACGCGCCAACACCCTGCGCCAGTACCGCAATTACGCCAACCTGGCGGAAAGCTACAGCACCATTCCGTCTCGCTTCCTGGCAATCACCCATGGCGTTTCAGCCGTGGGCAAGAGCCACGTCGCCATGCGCCTGGTCGAAGCCCTGGGCGCCGTGCGCCTGCGCTCGGATGTGGAACGCAAGCGCCTGTTTGGCGAGCAACAGATCGAAAACACGCCACAGGCCGATATCTACAATCATGACGCCAGCGCTGCCACCTACGCACGCCTGAACGAAATGGCCGACACCGTGCTGCGCGCCGGTTACCCGGTGGTGCTGGATGCGACCTTCTTGAAACGCGCTCAACGTGACGCGGCTGCCCAAGTCGCCGAAGCTACCGGGGCGCCGTTCCTGATCCTCGATTGCAACGCGCCTCAAGCCGTTATTGCCAGTTGGCTGGCACAACGTCAGGCGGATAAAAACGACCCGTCCGACGCAACACTGAGCGTTATCGAAGAGCAGCAAGCCAGTCGTGAGCCGCTGACAGCACAGGAGCTGTTGCTGAGCAAGCGTGTCGAGACCAATGAAAGCGGGACCCTCGACGCTTTAGTCGCTCATATCCGACAGCGCTTGCCGGGCCTGTAAGAAATATTTCTTGGTCGTGTCGTCTACTTCGACGCACGACCCAGAAATAGTGGCACTATAATGGCGTCATAATTCCAACAGGAGTCGCCATTATGAGTCAGCCCAAGCTTCTCGACACCCCGCTCTACGCGCTCCTGCACAAGGACGACATCCGCGGCTTCAATCAGGAACGCCCTGAGGGTGGCCCCATTGACATGCGTGGTGGCGACTTCCGGGGCTTGGACCTGCGCGACCTGAACGCCAAGGATGTTGACTTCACCGACGCCTATTTCCGTTCGGCCGACCTGCGCGGTCTGGATTTACGCGATTGCTCGCTGGAGGGCGCCAGCCTGGCCCACGCGCAGATTTCGGGGACTTATTTCCCACCCGAGCTCACGGCTGACGAGATTCTGATGTCAGTCAATTTCGGAACTCGCCTGCGCTACCGTACCAAGTAGCCTTCGCCCAGAACCCCGGCTAAGTCCCAGGCGCGCCGGGCGGTTGCCGCCTGCCTGTCGCTAAAGCCATCACACCATTCTTATAAGCTTTTCGCCCGCTTCTGACCAAAGAACCACGCTTTTCCTACTGAGCGCTACACTCATTTTCAGGCTGCCTGGTCACGACACCCACCGCACCATTCGGCCGTCGCAAGGAGGCTTGATGAACGATGAGCTGCAACACCTGAAAAACCTTGGCAAGACGTCAGCGCAGTGGCTGCATGCGGTGGGCATCCACAGCGCGTCCGACTTGCGTCGCCTGGGAGCGGTCGATGCTTACCGAGCCGTGCGAACTCGCGGCTTTCGAGCATCGAAAGTCCTGCTGTATGCAATTGAAGGCGCATTGATGGATGTGCACTGGAACGACATTCCCACGGAACGCAAGGAGGCGTTGAACCGTCAGCTGGATGCTATGTCAACGCGTCAGAAAAACTAGATTGGCGTGCAGACCCAATGTTTACGGGCATTACAAACGGGCGTTTGAGAAAACTGGATGAGCATGCAAAAACAAATGTTGACTCTCAAATGAGAATCGTTATGATTATCACAACTGGTCGCGAGATCAGCCGATAACTGAAAGACCATTGGTTCGGACTCTCAGATTATCTCCTCATCAGGCTAATCACGGTTATTTGACCCGGCTCTTGCCGGGTCTTTTTTTGCCCGCACATAACTGAGCTCAGCGCGCAATGATCAGCGGGTGCCCCCGCTCCGGATGTCGCTGTACCAGAACCTCCAAGCCAAAGACGGCCTTGAGCGGTTCAGGTTGCAGGACTTTAGAGGGCGTATCCAAGGCATGGGGGCGTCCGTCTTTCAGCAACAGGATCCGGTCGCAGTAACGCGCGGCCAGGTTCAAGTCATGCAGGATCACCAGCACGGCAGCGCCTTTGTCGGCAAAGCTGCGAATGGCCTGCAATGTGGTGTGCTGGTGCAAAGGATCGAGCATCGACGTCGGCTCATCCAACAACAACGTTTGCCCCGCCTCACCCGGCCATAACTGCGCCAATACCCGCGCGAGATGCACACGCTGCCGTTCGCCCCCCGACAAAGCCAGGTAACTGCGACCACTCAAGTGGCCGACATCCGCCGCTTGCAGCGCCGCATTGATGATTTCGTCATCGCGCACTCGCCCGGTCTGATGGGGCAAGCGCCCCATGCCTACCACCTCTTCGACACGAAAAGCAAAATCCAGGGTTGAGCTTTGCGGTAACACCGCCAGGCGCTGGGCACGCTGCGCGCCGCCCAGGCTCTTCAACTCTTGCTGATCCAGCCACACTCTGCCCTGATCAGGCTGCAACTCCCCGCAAAGCGCCCCCAACAAGGTACTTTTGCCGGCACCGTTCGGCCCCAGCACGCCCAGTACTTCGCCCGGCAACAGGTTCAAGGTGACATCGGCCAGCACGGTTTTACGCCCACGCCGTATCTGCAACGCATCAACTCGCAGCATCAGGCGCGCCCCCGCAGTAACAGGTAGAGGAAAAATGGCGCACCGATAAATGCAGTAACAATACCAATCGGCAGTTCCGCGGGCGCCAGCGCCAAGCGTGCCACCAGGTCCGCAAACAACAACAAACTCGCCCCTGCCAGCACCGAGGCCGGTAGCAACACCCGATGATCCGGCCCCGCCAGCAGCCGTACCAGGTGCGGCACCACCAAGCCAACAAAGCCAATCATCCCTGCCGCCGCCACCGCCGCACCAACGCCCAAGGCCGTGCAGAACACCAATTCACGCTTGAGCCCCTCTACATCGATGCCCAGATGATTGGCCTCAGACTCTCCCAACAACAGCGCATTCAATGCCTTCGCCCGACGCGGCAACCACAGCGCCACGCCCGCGCTCACCAGCAGCAAGGGCCACAACCGCGAATAGCTCGCACCATTGAGGCTGCCGAGGTTCCAGAACGTCAGGGTGCGCAAAGTGGCGTCATCGGCCAAATAGGTAAACAGCCCGACCGCCGAACTGGCCAGCGCCGTAAGCGCGATACCAGCAAGCAGCATCGTCGCAACATTCGTCTGGCCATTGCGACGCCCCAGCCGATAGACCAGCGCCGTGACGCCCAGGCCACCGAGAAATGCGCACAACGACAACAGGTACGGCCCGAAGGCATCCGGCAGCCCGCCAAAAAACGAACCGCCGACAATCGCCACCGCCGCCCCCAATGCTGCGCCGCTGGACACCCCCACCAACCCAGGATCGGCCAGCGGGTTGCGAAACAATCCCTGCATCGCTACCCCTGACAACGCAAGCACCCCGCCGACCGCAAGGCCCAGCAAAGTTCTTGGCAGGCGAATCTGCCCCAGGATCAACTCGGCTTGTTCCAAGCCTGCCGCTTCAATCGGCACCCCCATCAGTCTTAAAGCAGCCCTGAGCGTGTCCACCAATGGCAGGCTGACCGGGCCCAGGGCCAATGAGAGCCAGATCGCCAATAGACATAACAGCGACAGCCCGATGAACAGTGTTTTCGGCTTGACCAGAGTGGTCATGGAGCAGGCTTGGCCTGGGACGGATAAAACCCGGCGGACAGCTTCACCAAGCTTTGTGGCAACCGCGGCCCCAGACCACCCACCAGTAGGGTCGGATCCAGCTCAAACACTCGCCCGCTCTTGGCTGCAGGTGTAGACGCAAGGATCGGATTTTCCTTGAACAAGGCTGCCCGCGCCGCATCGCCGGTGAGGGCGCGATCAGCAAACACCAGCACATCCGGGCTCAACCCTGCCAGCGACTCCACTGAAAACGGTTTGTAGCCCGTGTGCGTGGCCAGATTACGCCCGCCGGCCTGCTGCAACAGCCAATCGGCGGCCGTGTCCTTGCCAGCAACCAGCGGCTTGCCACCGGCATTGCCCAGCAACAACAGAACACCCGGCGCCTTTTGCGTGGCCTGGGCCTTGTTCACCCAATTCTTTTGCTGCTCAAGCGCCTGCTCATATCCGGCAAACAACGTGTGGGCCTTGGCCTCACTGCCGAGCAACTTCCCCAGGTGTTGAAGGTTGTCTTTCAAGGTCGGCAGATCCGGCTGGGCCGAGAACATATCCACCTGCACGCCAGCATTGCGAATCTGCGCCAGTACCGGTGGTGGCCCCATTTCCTCGGTGCCCACGAGGATTTGCGGTTGCAGGCTGAGAATACCTTCGGCCGACAACTGCCGTTGATAGCCAATGCTCGGCAACGCCTTGAGCGATTCGGGATGCTGACTGGTGGTATCCACCCCGACCAATTTCGATTCACCGCCCAGTGCCGCTACCCACTCCGATAGCGCCCCTCCGGCACTGACCCAGCGCTGTGGCAGCTCAGAGGCTTGCGCCCCGTGGTTGACCAGCAGTGAAGCAACAAGCGCAATAGCGCTGGTACTCAGACGCATAACAGGGTTTCCTTCCTAGGGCAGGGCCACTCGAGCGCTCATTGATGTGCCAGATAATCCCTGCCATGTATCGTATTGAGCACCCAGTCACCTGACGGGCGAAGCGGGCATTTGATAATTGTTTGCATTTGAACGTCAAGGCACTTAAGGATTGAAATGAAGTTTCTCTGCGCCTCAGGCGACCTCGCCCCCAACAGCAGCCGCGGTTTTGAGATCGACGGCTGCAAGCTGCTGGCTGTGCGCCGGGACGGCATTGCCTACTTCTATCTCAACCGCTGCCCCCATCGCGGTATCCCGCTGGAATGGCAAACCGACCGCTTCCTCGATGCCAGCGCCAGCCTGATCCAATGCGCCACCCATGGCGCACTGTTCCTGATCGAAAGCGGCGAATGCATCGCCGGCCCCTGTGCAGGCCAGAGTCTCACGGCCTTGCCTGGTCGGGAAGACGCACAGGGATTATGGGTAGAACTCTAGCTACCAAGCAGCACATGCAGTGGACGCTCGATGTAAATCTCTTGCGGCGTGACCCGTACGCCATACGCCAGCACCTCGACGCCCGCGGCCTTGGCCTCACGTAAAGCGCCAGCGTAGGCAGCGTCGATTTCCACGGCGGGCCGCACCGCATCGATTCCCGATAGATTCACGCAATACAACTGCACCGCTCGCACGCCTGTTCGTGACAGGTAAGCCAGCTCTCTCAGGTGCTTGGCCCCGCGCTGCGTCACCGCATCAGGAAAGGCCGCCACCGAAGTGTCGTCAAAGCCCAAGGTCACGCTTTTGACTTCGACGAACGCGGCACCCTGCGGGTAATCCAGGCGAAAATCGATCCGGCTCTTCTCCTGACCATAAGGTACTTCACGCTTCAACGCCGTGAAGCCATTGAGTTCAGTAATCACACCGGCACGCAGTGCTTCTTCCACCAGCTGATTGGCGCGTGCCGTGTTGACACACGCCAGCCGTCCCTGAGGCGTTTCAGCAATTTCCCAAGTGCCCGGCAACTTGCGCTTGGGATCGGAGGAACGACTGAACCAGACCTGGCCACCTTCGACCATGCAATTGAGCATCGAGCCAGTATTCGGGCAGTGGATGGTGAGCAACTCGCCGGTAACGGTTTCGATATCGGTGAGAAAACGCTTGTAGCGACGAATCAGCCGCGCTTCTTCGAGAGGGGGATCAAATCGCATCAGCCTTGCCAGCTCCGCAAACCACGGGCGATGCGTTCCACCGCCTCTTGTAGCCGATCGAGGTTTTGCGTGTAGGCAAACCGCACATGGTGACCGGCTTGATAGCGGCCAAAGTCCAACCCAGGCGTAAAGGCCACATGCTCGGTTTCGAGAAAATGACGGCAGAATGCGAAGGCATCACCGCCGAACGCGCTGATATCGGCGTACAGGTAGAAGGCACCCTCCGGCTCTACAGCAATGCCGAATCCCAACTCGCGCAATGCAGGCAGCAAGAAGTCGCGACGTCGACCGAATTCAGCGCGGCGCTCTTCAAGAATGCCCAGTGTTTGCGGGGTGAAACAGGCCAAGGCGGCGTATTGGGCCATGCTCGGCGCGCTGATGTAGAGGTTTTGCGCCAATTTCTCCAGTTCACTGACCGCGTCCGGCGGCGCTACCAGCCACCCCAGGCGCCAGCCGGTCATGCCGAAATACTTCGAAAAACTATTCAGGACAAAGGCGTCATCGTCGACTTCCAGCACGCTGACCGCGTCGGTGCCATAGGTCAGGCCGTGGTAGATCTCGTCGACCACCAGGTGACCGTTGCGCGCCTTGATCGCACTGGACAGCCCGGCCAACTCGCCTCGCGTAAGAATAGTCCCGGTGGGATTGGCCGGAGACGCGACCAGCGCACCCACACTGTCCTGGTCCCAATGCCTGGTAACCAGGTCTGCGGTCAATTGGTAGCGCACCTCCGGCCCCACCGGCACCAACTGGGCCGCGCCTTCTACCAGCCGCAGGAAATGTCGGTTGCAAGGATACCCCGGGTCCGCCAGCAACCAGTGCTTGCCTGGGTCTACCAGCAGACTGCTCGTTAACAACAAGGCGCCGGAGCCACCGGGGGTGATCAGAATGCGCTCGGGATCGACACTCAAACCGTAACGCTGCTGATAAAACCCGCTGATGGCCTCGCGCAATTCGGGCAACCCACGGGCGGCGGTATAGCGGGTCTTGCCGTTCGCCAGTGCGGCCTGGCCGGCCTGGATGATCGGTTCGGCCGTGGTGAAATCCGGCTCGCCGATTTCCAGGTGGATCACATCATGGCCGGCGGCCTGCAGCTCATTGGCCCGTGCCAGTAACGCCATGACATGAAAAGGTTCGATAGCGCGACTGCGCGCACTGTAGGGCTGAGCCATTAGCCTTCCTTAACGGTGAGGACAAAATCAGGATTCTACCGAACCCTCGCGGTAAAACATGCTCTATTGCCTGCTCGGCCATCCAAGATGAGCCCGGCAGGCGCCTGTAAAACGACTAAAATCAACATTCGAGCGGGTACATCCCCAGCCATGGCGGGCTGTTGCAGTTTGCAACCCCTTTGTCGTGGAGCTCGACAACCGGGAGTGGCGCACCCTGAATCTATCTGGTAAGTTCGCCCGCTTGCAGCCGCAGGGCCGGCAGGTGTCGGTGACGTTGCAATCCTGCGCAATGGATTAGAAGAGTGAGAGGCGGTCTATTCATGTCCACCCAAGCAAAGCAACAGAGCATCAGCGGCTTCCAACCCTACGTTGAGTCGAAGGGCGAGGAATACATGGGCAAGCCCATGCGCGAGCACTTCTCCAAAATCCTGAAGCAGTGGAAACAGGACTTGATGCAGGAAGTCGACCGCACGGTTGACCATATGAAGGACGAAGCAGCCAATTTCCCGGACCCGGCCGACCGTGCCAGCCAGGAAGAGGAATTCGCCCTCGAACTGCGCGCCCGTGATCGCGAGCGCAAACTGATCAAGAAGATCGACAAGACCCTGCAACTGATCGAAGACGAGGAATATGGCTGGTGCGAATCCTGCGGCGTCGAGATCGGTATTCGCCGTCTGGAAGCCCGCCCAACCGCGGACCTGTGCGTAGACTGCAAGACCTTGGCTGAAATCAAGGAAAAACAGGTCGGCAAATAACCCTGCCGAACTGAACGAATGGGGCGTGCTAACGCCCCATTTTTGTTTCTGGCGTTTACCGCTTTTGCAGTAGTATCCGGCCCATGACAGCCTCTACCTATATCGGGCGTTTCGCCCCCACGCCCAGCGGCCATTTGCACTTCGGCTCCCTGGTTGCCGCCCTCGCCTCCTACCTCGATGCTCGCGCCCACCAGGGTCGCTGGTTGATGCGCATGGAAGATCTCGACCCACCGCGTGAAGAGCCCGGCGCCCAGGCAGCGATTCTGCATGCTCTGGAAAGCTACGGCTTTGAATGGGATGGCGATCTGGTCCGACAGAGCAAGCGGCATGATGCCTACGCCAAAGTGCTGAATGACTTGTTCAACCACGGCCTGGCGTACGCCTGCACGTGCTCACGTAAACAGCTGGAACCCTATAACGGGATTTACCCCGGCCTGTGCCGTAATGCCGGCCACGATCAGCAAGATGCCGCCATCCGTCTGCGCGTACCCGAACTGGAATACCACTTTACCGATCGCGTACAGGGTGAGTTCCGACAGCATCTGGGCCGCGATGCGGGCGATTTCATCGTCCGTCGCCGCGATGGCCTCTACGCCTACCAATTGGCCGTGGTCCTCGACGACGCATGGCAAGGGGTTACCGACATCGTGCGCGGCGCCGACCTGCTCGACTCCACACCGCGCCAGCTGTACCTGCAAGAGCTACTGGGCCTGCGCCAGCCGCGTTACCTGCATGTGCCGCTGATCGTACAGCCGGACGGCCACAAGCTGGGCAAGTCCTACCGTTCACCGCCGTTGACGGCCGACCAGGCCACGCCTTTGCTGCTCCGGGCCCTGCGCGCCCTTGGCCAGCCAGCCGGCGATGAACTGCTGCACGCCAGCCCACGGGAGCTGCTGAATTGGGGCATTGCACACTGGGACGCCACCCGCATCCCACGCACACTCACGTTGGCCGAAGCGCAATTGAGCTGAAGGCGCTTGCAGGTTGCCAGCCATCCGTTACCATCGCCGCAGATTTTCAATCAGAGGCCAACATGTACATCTATCGATTGGTCCTGCTGCTGGTCGTCGGGATCTACCTGTTTTCCCCCGCCATCATGGATTGGTGGATCGACGCCACGGGCGCCTGGTACCGCCCCTATCTGCTGTGGCTGATCCTGATCGTCGTGACTTTCATCCTGCAGAGCCAAAAAGATGCCGATGAGCTTTAGCCTCACCCAGATGCTGCTGATCAGCGCCGCCTACCTGGCTGCGTTGTTCGGCGTGGCCTGGATCAGTGAGCGCGGGATGATTCCGCGGGCGATCATTCGCCATCCGCTGACCTACACCTTGTCCCTGGGCGTGTACGCCAGTGCCTGGGCGTTCTATGGCACGGTAGGCCTGGCCTATCAGTACGGCTACGGCTTTCTCTCCAGCTACCTGGGGGTGTCCGGCGCCTTCCTGCTGGCGCCGGTGCTGCTCTACCCGATCCTGAAAATCACCCGTACCTACCAGTTGTCGTCCTTGGCGGACCTCTTCGCCTTTCGCTTTCGCAGCACCTGGGCCGGCGCGCTGACCACGATTTTCATGCTGATCGGCGTGCTGCCATTACTGGCCTTGCAAATCCAGGCGGTAGCCGACTCCATCAGCATCCTGACCCGCGAGCCGGTACAACACCTTGTTGCCCTGGCTTTCTGCGCGCTGATCAGCCTGTTTACGATTTTCTTCGGCTCGCGTCATATCGCCACCCGTGAGAAGCACGAAGGCCTGGTGTTTGCGATTGCCTTTGAGTCGGTCATCAAGCTGATCGCCATCGGCGGCGTCGGCCTTTATGCGCTTTACGGTGTGTTCGACGGCCCGCAACAGCTGGAACTCTGGCTGCTGCAAAACCAGACCGCCCTCGCCGCCTTGCATACTCCCTTGCAGGAAGGCCCCTGGCGTACACTGCTGCTGGTGTTCTTCGCCTCGGCGATCGTAATGCCGCACATGTATCACATGACCTTCACCGAAAACCTCAACCCCCGTTCGCTGGTCAGCGCCAGCTGGGGATTACCGCTGTTCCTGCTGCTGATGAGCCTGGCGGTGCCGCTGATCCTGTGGGCCGGCCTGAAACTGGGGGCCACCACTAATCCTGAGTACTTCACCCTGGGCATCGGCATTGCCGCCAACAGCCCGGCCCTGGCGCTGCTGGCGTATGTCGGCGGTTTGTCGGCGGCCAGCGGGTTGATCATTGTCACTACGCTGGCGCTCTCGGGCATGGCGCTCAACCATCTGGTGCTGCCGCTGTACCAGCCGCCGGCCGAAGGCAATATCTACCGCTGGTTGAAATGGACCCGCCGTGCGCTGATCATCGCGATCATCATGGCTGGCTACGGGTTCTACCTGCTGCTTGGCGCCGGGCAAGACTTGGCCAACCTCGGCATCGTCGCGTTTGTCGCCACCTTGCAGTTCCTGCCGGGCGTATTGTCGGTGCTGTACTGGCCAACCGCCAATCGCCGTGGCTTTATTGCCGGGCTACTGGCGGGAATCCTGGTGTGGGTTGTCACCATGCTGCTACCGCTGGTCGGCAATTTGCAGGGTTTCTACATCCCGTTGCTGAACATGATCTACGTGCTCGACGACACCAGCTGGCACATGGCGGCCATTGCCTCGCTGGCTGCCAACGTACTGATGTTTACCCTGATCTCACTGTTCACCAACGCCAGCCCCGAAGAAACCAGCGCCGCCGAAGCCTGCGCGGTGGACAACGTACGCCGCCCGCAACGCCGCGAGCTGCATGCTGCCTCGCCCCAGGAGTTCGCCACGCAGCTGGCCAAGCCCCTGGGCGCGAAGGCGGCGCAAAAGGAAGTCGAGCAGGCACTGCGTGACCTCTACCTGCCGTTTGACGAGCGCCGCCCCTACGCCCTGCGCCGTCTGCGCGACCGTATCGAGGCCAACCTCTCCGGCCTGATGGGCCCCAGCGTGTCCCAGGACATGGTCGAAACATTCCTGCCCTACAAGGCTGGCGGCGAAAACTACGTCACCGAAGACATCCATTTCATCGAAAGCCGGCTGGAGGATTACCATTCGCGCCTCACCGGCCTGGCCGCCGAGCTCGACGCCCTGCGCCGCTACCACCGCCAGACCCTGCAGGAACTGCCAATGGGCGTCTGCTCCCTGGCCAAGGACCAGGAGATCCTGATGTGGAACAAGGCTATGGAAGAACTCACCGGCATCGCCGCGCAACGAGTGGTGGGTTCGCGGCTTAATACCCTGGGCGATCCCTGGAAAGAACTGCTCCTGGGCTTTATCAACCTGCCCGATGAGCACCTGCATAAACAACACCTGGCCCTCGACGGTCAGACCCGTTGGCTCAACCTGCACAAGGCTGCCATCGATGAGCCCCTTGCGCCTGGTAACAGCGGCCTGGTATTGCTGGTGGAAGACCTGACCGACACACAAATGCTCGAAGACAAGCTGGTGCATTCCGAGCGCCTGGCCAGCATTGGCCGCCTGGCGGCGGGCGTGGCCCACGAAATCGGCAACCCGATCACCGGTATCGCCTGCCTTGCGCAGAACCTGCGGGAAGAGCGTGAAGAAGACGGTGAAATCACCGAAATCAGCGGACAAATCCTCGAGCAGACCAAGCGCGTCTCACGCATCGTGCAGTCACTGATGAGCTTCGCCCACTCCGGCGCGCATCGGAATCAGGATGAAGCGGTGTGCCTGGCCGAAGTGGCGCAGGATGCCATTGGGCTGCTGGCCTTGAACCGACGCAATTTCGAAGTACAGTTCTTCAATCTGTGTGATCCGGAACATTGGGTCGATGGCGACTCACAACGCCTGGCCCAAGTGCTGATCAACCTGCTGTCCAATGCACGCGACGCGTCGCCGGCCGGCAGCGCGGTACGCGTCAAGAGCGAGGCTTTCGAGCATACGATCGACCTGATCGTGGAAGACGAAGGCAGCGGCATTCCACAGAACATCATGGACCGATTGTTCGAACCTTTCTTCACCACCAAGGACCCCGGTGAAGGTACCGGTCTGGGCCTTGCACTGGTCTATTCCATCGTTGAAGAGCATTATGGACAAATCACCATCGACAGCCCGGCTGACACAGAAAGCCAACGCGGCACCCGTATCAGGGTGACCTTGCCGCGTCATGTCGAAGCGACGTCCGCTGTGAACTGAGACCGTCGAGAGAATTGAATCAATGCCGCACATTTTGATCGTCGAAGACGAAACCATTATCCGCTCTGCCTTGCGCCGCCTGCTTGAACGTAATCAGTATCAGGTCAGCGAAGCCGGCTCGGTGCAGGAAGCCCAAGAGCGATTCAGCATTCCCACGTTCGACCTGATTGTCAGCGACCTGCGCCTGCCCGGAGCCCCGGGCACCGAGCTGATCAAGCTGGGCCAAGGCACCCCGGTGCTGATCATGACCAGCTACGCCAGCCTGCGCTCGGCGGTGGACTCGATGAAGATGGGCGCGGTGGACTACATTGCCAAGCCTTTCGACCACGATGAAATGCTCCAGGCCGTGGCCCGCATCCTGCGTGACCGTCAATCGGCCAGCAGCGCGCCTGCCGAACAGCGCCCAGCCGGTAAAACGACCAACGGCGCCGACAAGCCAGGCGTCGACAACAGCAACGGCGAGATCGGCATCATCGGCTCCTGCCCACCGATGCAGGATCTGTACAGCAAGATCCGCAAAGTAGCGCCGACCGACTCCAATGTATTGATCCAGGGCGAGTCGGGGACCGGTAAGGAACTGGTAGCCCGCGCCCTGCACAACCTGTCCAAGCGTGCCAAGGCACCGATGATCTCGGTGAACTGCGCGGCGATCCCCGAATCCCTGATCGAGTCCGAATTGTTCGGCCACGAAAAAGGCGCGTTCACTGGCGCCAGCGCCGGGCGCGCGGGGTTGGTGGAAGCCGCAGACGGCGGCACCTTGTTCCTCGATGAGATAGGCGAGTTGCCCCTGGAAGCCCAGGCCCGCTTGCTGCGGGTGCTGCAGGAAGGCGAGATTCGACGCGTAGGTTCGGTGCAATCGCAAAAGGTCGATGTGCGACTGATTGCTGCGACACACCGTGACCTCAAGAGCCTGGCCAAGATCGGCCAGTTCCGTGAAGACTTGTATTACCGCCTCCACGTGATCGCCCTCAAGCTGCCGGCCCTGCGCGAGCGCGGCGCCGACGTCAACGAGATCGCCAGTGCGTTCCTGTTGCGCCAGAGTGCGCGCATCAACCGTACCGACCTGAAGTTTGCCGCAGACGCCGAGCAGGCGATCCGGCATTACTCGTGGCCGGGTAACGTGCGGGAACTGGAGAACGCTGTCGAACGCGCGGTGATTCTGTCGGAGAGCCCGGAGATTTCCGCCGAGTTGCTGGGTATCGATATCGAGCTCAGTGACCTGGACGACGACGATTTCATCGGCCTGGCCCCGCAGCAGGGCGGCGGTAGCAATACCAGCCATGAACCGACGGAAGATTTGTCACTGGAAGACTACTTCCAGCATTTCGTCCTCGAGCATCAGGACCATATGACCGAGACCGAGCTGGCACGCAAGCTGGGGGTGAGCCGCAAATGCCTGTGGGAGCGGCGCCAGCGCCTGGGCATTCCACGGCGCAAGACGGGAGTCGCCAGCGAAAGCTGAGGGGGCGCCCCACCAGGTAACACCTGCTGATGTGAAAAAACTGTTACCGCTGACTTTTCACGTAACAGAAGCCGGGGCTTACGGTAACGAAGCCCCGGCTTTTTTTTGGCCCCGAAAACACTAAACCACCTCAACCCCCCGGTTTTGCTGGCCGGCACAAAAGTTGGCACGCACCCTGCTATATGCTTAGTACAAAAACAATAACAAGCTTTGTACAAGACAATAAAAATAAGACGAATCGACTCACGCATAACAAAAACAACACGGCGGAGGCGCAGCTAACTGATTCTTTTGGAGAGGCGTTGCATTTGGGGCTTGCCCCGCAACCAGGCCGAGAACAACAAAAACTGCCCTAAGGCAGAGCCTGTACTGGTTGGATCGTAGATCAGCAACACAGCGACCAAAGCAATCCGTTTGCTCTTGACTCCCAATTGGGAGTGTCATGAAGGTGAAGCTTCATGGCGAGGGCGATCAACAAAAACAAGAAGCCCGAAACCAATAATAAAAATAGAGCACGCAACTACTTCTGGGGGAGCTTCGGCTCCCCTTGTAGTTTCCGGCATTTGACGTTCTGAAGCTTATGGCGCAATGCCTGTAGCTTGTTCCTACACCATCCCCCGACTAAATGCTAGAATCCCGGCCCATCATGCGGTCATTCTTCGTTATGGCCGAACATTCCTTCAAACAGTGCATCCCATGCTGAAGAAGTTGTTCCAGTCATTCCGTTCTCCCTTGCGTCGAACGCAACACAAACGCAGCACGCCTGAAGTGCTCAATAGCAGCCAGCATTCACTGCAACGGGCTCAATTCAGCCGTTATGCGGTGAACATCGTCGAACGTTTGCAGAACGCCGGCTACCAGGCTTACCTGGTGGGTGGTTGCGTACGCGACATGCTGCTCAATATCACGCCCAAGGATTTCGACGTCGCCACCAGCGCCACGCCTGAACAGGTACGTGCCGAGTTTCGTAATGCACGCATCATCGGCCGGCGCTTCAAGTTGGTGCATATCCACTTTGGACGCGAAATCATCGAGGTCGCCACCTTCCGCGCCGGCCACCCGCAAAACGACGAAGAGGAAGACACCAATCAGTCTTCCCGCAACGAAAGCGGGCGCATCCTGCGCGACAATGTCTACGGCACCCTGGAGGAAGACGCGCAACGTCGCGACTTCACCATCAATGCCTTGTATTACGACCCGGTCAGCGAGCGCATCCTCGATTACGCCAATGGCGTACACGACATTCGCAATAACTTGATCCGCCTGATCGGGGACCCGACGCAGCGCTACCAGGAAGACCCGGTGCGCATGCTGCGTGCCGTGCGCTTCGCGGCCAAGCTCAACTTTGGTATCGAGAAGCACACCGCTGCGCCGATTCGCGAGCTGGCGCCAATGCTGCGGGAAATTCCCTCGGCGCGCCTGTTCGAAGAAGTGCTCAAGCTGTTTCTCTCGGGCTATGCCGCCGACACCTTCGAAATGCTTGTCGACCTGCAGTTGTTCGATCCATTGTTCCCGGCCAGCGCCGAGGCCTTGGAATACAACCCAACGTACACCCACACGCTGATCAGCGAAGCGTTGGTCAACACTGACCTGCGCATCAAGCAGAACAAACCGGTGACCCCAGCGTTCCTGTTTGCCGCCCTATTGTGGCCAGCCCTGCCCAAGCGAGTGCTGCGCCTGCAGGACCGTGGCATGCCGCCGATCCCGGCCATGCAAGAAGCGGCACACGAGCTGATTTCCGAACAGTGCCAACGCATCGCCATCCCAAAACGCTTCACCATGCCGATCCGCGAGATCTGGGACATGCAGGAGCGCCTGCCGCGCCGCAGCGGCAAACGTGCCGACCTGCTGCTGGACAACCCGCGCTTCCGTGCTGGCTACGACTTCCTGCTGCTGCGCGAAAGCGCCGGCGAGCAGACCGATGGCCTGGGCGAATGGTGGACCGACTATCAGGACGCCAATGACAGCCAGCGCCGCGAAATGATTCGCGAGCTGGGTAGTAAAGGCGATAGTACCGGTGAAGGACCGAAAAAGCGGCGCCGCAGCGGTAGCAAGCGTAAACGCAGCGCCGCCGACGCCTCGGGCGCCGCAGGGGAATAAGCGTGGAGCGTATCTACATCGGCATGGGCAGCAACCTTGCTGCCCCGGACCAGCAATTGCGCCGCGCGATCACAGCCCTGGCGCAACTGCCAGGCACCACCCTCGCCGGTGTCTCCGCGTTCTATCAAAGCGACTCCCTGCTTCCAGGCCAACCGCGCTTCACCAACGCGGTGGCGGCCCTGGACAGCAACATGGCCCCGTTGGACCTGCTCGATGCACTGCAAACCATCGAGAAGGATCAGGGCCGCGAGCGCCATGAGCGTTGGGGCCCACGCACGCTGGACCTGGATATCCTGCTGTTTGGCGATCACTTGATCGATGAGCCGCGCCTGAAGGTGCCGCACTACCAGATGCACGTGCGGGCGTTTGTGTTGTATCCGCTGGCGGAGTTGGCTCCCGTCACCCTGCAACTGCCTGACGGTCGCCACTTGAGCGACCTGCTCACCGCCTGCCCATTCGTCGGCCTGGAACGCTTACCGCAAGAATGACTCGGTCAATGTGGGAGCTGGCTTGCCTGCGATACAAGCGACTCGGTGTATCAGCCACACCAATGTGGATGCCGTCGCTGGCAAGCCAGCTCCCACACTTGATCGCCTGTGCCGCGATACTGCGCTCAAGTTGCTGAATCGCGTCAGTAACAGCGGTAACACCGCCATCGTAACAATGCGGTAACACATCCAATTGACTTCCCGTGTCCTCCTCACGACTATAGGCGTCCCGCTGCCGCCAACCCGGCGCTACAGGGCGCAATTCAGGCCTTATAAGCACTGCTTTCAAGACAGTGCGCCTGTATAAACGAAGACTCACGCGCGTTACTCGCTGTTTCCAAGCGCCTGAACGAGGACCCTTTTCATGCCAGACATTACCCTGACCACCTTGCAGAGCCTCAAGCTCAAGGGTGAAAAAATCACCATGCTGACTTGCTATGACGCCACCTTTGCCAACGCCTGTTGCCAGGCCGGGGTTGAAGTATTGTTGGTAGGCGATTCCCTGGGCATGGTTCTTCAAGGGAATGACAGCACCCTGCCCGTGACCACGGATGAACTTGCCTACCATACCGCCAGCGTCAAGCGTGGCAACGACGGCGCCTTGATCATCGCCGACCTGCCGTTCATGGGGTACGCCACGCTGGAGCAAACCTTCCAGAACGCCGGCAAGCTGATGCAAGCCGGCGCCCACATGATTAAGGTCGAAGGCGCCGTGTGGCTGGCCGAGTCGATCCGGCTGCTGGCTGAACGCGGTGTACCGGTATGCGCGCACATGGGCCTGACACCACAGTCAGTGAACATCCTCGGCGGCTACAAGGTACAAGGCCGCAATGAAGCCCAGGCGCGCCAGATGCGCGCCGACGCAATCGCCCTGGAACAAGCCGGTGCCGCGATGATTGTGCTGGAGTGCGTGCCCAGCGAACTGGCCGCAGAAATCACCCAGGCCGTCAAAGTGCCGGTGATCGGCATCGGCGCCGGTTCCGCCACCGATGGCCAGGTGCTGGTACTGCACGACATGCTCGGCCTGTCGATGACCGGTCACGTACCGAAGTTCGTGAAGAACTTCATGGCCGGCCAGACCAGCATCCACGCTGCGCTGAGCGCTTACGTAGGCGAGGTCAAAGCCGTCACCTTCCCGGGCATCGAACACGGGTTCTCGGCATGAACACCGTTAAAACCCTGCGTGAACTGCGCGCCGCGGTTACCCACGCCCGCAGCGCCGGCAAGCGCATCGGCTTCGTGCCCACCATGGGCAATCTGCACAGCGGCCACGCAACCCTGGTGACCAAGGCCGCGCAGCAAGCGGATTTCGTGGTGGCGAGCATTTTCGTCAACCCGCTGCAATTCGGTGCCGGCGAAGACCTGGACAAATACCCGCGCACGCTGGCCGCCGATCAGGAAAAACTCCTGCAAGCCGGCTGCAACCTGCTGTTCGCGCCTACCGTCGAGGAAATGTACCCAGGTGGCATGACCGGCCAGACCCGCGTCAGCGTTCCACAGCTGTCCGAAGGCTTGTGTGGTGCCAGCCGCCCAGGGCATTTCGAAGGCGTGGCCACGGTGGTCAGCAAGCTGTTCAACATGGTCCAGCCGGACATCGCCGTATTTGGTCAGAAGGATTACCAGCAACTGGCGGTGATCCGCGCCATGGTCCATGACCTGAACATGCCGATCCAGATCATCGGCGAACCCACCGTACGCGCAGAGGATGGCCTGGCGCTGTCATCGCGCAATGGTTACCTCACCGAGGAGCAACGCGCCGTCGCGCCGGTGCTGTATCGCGCCCTCAACCAGATAGCCACGGCCATCAAAAGCGGAGAGCGTGATTTCGCCAAGCTGCGCGCCGAACAGATCCAGCACATTGAGAAAGCCGGGTTGCGCATGGATTATCTGGAAGTACGCCAAGGTGTGCACCTGCGTCCGGCCACGGCGCAAGACCGTGATGTGGTGATCCTGGTCGCTGCTTATTTAGGCACGACACGCCTGATTGATAACCTGCACCTGAATCTCGCCTGACCCTCTTTAATCCACAACCTGTTGCCCCCACCGCCGTGCCGGTATAAAAAAGTACCGGCCACAGCGCAGACAAAGCCAAGACATATCGACACGCTAGGTTTAATGTAATCGCCCTGCGCTACGGTTAGCGCTGTCTGGAACCCAATCCTTGATATAAGACTGGATGTTCCGGGTTTTGAAGTGTCCTAAAGGCAGTCCCTGTAATAAAAAGGAAACCCGCAGCGATGGCGTACTACCGCACCCCTCATGACGTTACCGCGCTGCCCGCCTGGCAAGCGCTTACCCAACATCGCCAAGCCATGCAGGATTTCAGCATGCGCGACGCGTTCAATGCCGATCCCCAGCGTTTTTCCCAGTTCACCCTGAGCAGCTGCGGACTTTTCCTCGATTACTCGAAAAACCTGATCACCAGCGAAACCCGCGACCTGCTGGTGGGCCTGGCCAAGGAAGTGAACCTCAAAGGCGCGATCGATGCGTTGTACGCCGGCGAGCCGGTCAACTCCTCCGAAGGCCGCCCTGCCCTGCACACTGCCCTGCGCCGCCCGGTGGGCGACAAGCTGTCGGTCAACGGTGTGAACATCATGCCGGACGTGCACAAGGTGCTGAACCAGATCACCGACCTGGTCGGCCGCATCCACGACGGGTTGTGGCGTGGCTACACCGAGAAGCCGATCACCGACGTGGTGAATATCGGTATCGGTGGCTCGTTCCTCGGCCCGGAGCTGGTCTCCGAAGCCCTGCTGTCCTACGCCCATAAAGGCGTGCGCTGCCACTACCTGGCGAACATCGATGGCAGCGAGTTCCACGAGCTGACCATGAAGCTGCGCGCCGAGACCACGCTGTTCATCGTCTCGTCGAAATCCTTCAACACCCTCGAAACCCTGAAGAACGCCCAGGCTGCTCGTGCCTGGTACCTGGCCCAAGGCGGCTCGGAGGCCGAGCTGTATCGCCACTTCATCGCCGTTTCCAGCAACAACGCCGCGGCCGTGGCCTTCGGGATTCGCGAAGAAAACATCTTCCCGATGTGGGACTGGGTCGGCGGGCGTTACTCGCTGTGGTCCGCCATCGGCTTGCCAATTGCCCTGGCCATCGGCATGTCCAACTTCAAGGAACTGCTGTCCGGTGCCTACACCATGGACCAGCATTTCCAGAACGCTCCGTTCGAAGACAACATGCCGGTACTACTGGGCTTGCTCGGCGTGTGGTACGGCAACTTCTGGGGGGCGCAGAGCCATGCGATCCTGCCGTACGACCATTACCTGCGTAACATCACCAAGCATTTGCAACAGCTGGACATGGAATCCAATGGCAAGAGCGTGCGCCAGGATGGCACGCCGGTGTCCACCGATACCGGTCCGGTGATCTGGGGCGGCGTAGGCTGCAACGGGCAACACGCTTACCACCAGTTGCTGCACCAGGGGACCCAACTGATCCCGGCCGACTTCATCGTGCCGATCGTCAGCTTCAACCCGGTATCCGACCACCATCAGTGGCTATACGCCAACTGCCTGTCCCAGAGCCAGGCGCTGATGCTCGGCAAGACCCGCAGCGAAGCCGAAGCCGAGCTGCGTGAGAAGGGCCTGCCGGAAGCCGAGGTGCAGAAGCTGGCACCGCACAAGGTGATCCCGGGCAACCGTCCGAGTAACACCATCGTGGTCGAACGCATCAGCCCTCGTCGCCTCGGCGCGCTGGTGGCGATGTATGAGCACAAGGTGTTCGTGCAAAGCGTCATCTGGGGCATCAACGCCTTCGACCAATGGGGCGTGGAACTTGGCAAGGAGCTGGGCAAGGGCGTGTACAACCGTCTGACCGGCGCCGAAGAAACCTTGGCAGATGATGCCTCGACCCAGGGCCTGATCAACTACTTCCGCGGTCGCCACCGCGGCTGAAGCTTGTCTCAAGGCCAACGTGCGTTTGGACGTTGGCCTTGAACCCACCTGCCACAGGGTGCATCTTTATTACTTGTCGCAAAAACAAGAATAAGGATCGCTCATGTTCGATATCAGCACGTTCCCCGCCGCCGATGCCGTCCGCCGGGCTGCGCAACTCAGTCAAGAGGACTACCAGCGCCTCTATCGCCAATCCATCGAACAGCCGGACACCTTCTGGGCCGAACAGGCCAAGGGCTTTCTCGACTGGATGACTCCATGGCACAGCGTCCAGCAGTCAGACATCAAGACCGGCGCCGCCCAATGGTTTGCCGGCGGCCAACTGAATGTCAGCTACAACTGCATCGACCGTCACCTGGCAAAGCGCGCCGATCAGCCGGCCTTTATCTGGGAAGGCGACGATCCGACAGAGTCCTGCAAAATCACCTACCGCCAGCTTCATCAAAACGTTAGTCGCCTGGCCAATGTGTTGAAAAGCCGTGGCGTGAAAAAAGGCGACCGCGTGTGCATCTACATGCCAATGATTCCGGAAGCGGCCTACGCCATGCTGGCCTGTACGCGAATTGGCGCGGTGCACTCGGTGGTGTTTGGCGGTTTTTCACCTGACGCCCTGCGTGACCGTATTCTCGACGCCGATTGCCGTACGGTGATTACCGCCGACGAAGGCGTACGCGGGGGCAAGCCCGTGGCGTTGAAGCAGAACGTCGATAAAGCCCTGGCCAGTTGTCCGGATGTCAGTACTGTAGTGGTGGTGGAGCGCACCGGGGCCAGCGTGAACTGGAACGATGGCCGCGACCTCAAGTATCAGGCCGCCCTGGAAGCCGCCAGCGACAACTGCCCGCCCGAGCCGATGGATGCCGAAGATCCACTGTTCATCCTCTATACCTCCGGTAGCACCGGCAAACCCAAGGGTGTACTGCACACCACCGGCGGCTACCTGCTGCAAGCAGCGATGACCTTCAAGTATGTGCT
This sequence comes from Pseudomonas synxantha, assembly GCF_900105675.1. Taxonomy (NCBI): domain Bacteria; kingdom Pseudomonadati; phylum Pseudomonadota; class Gammaproteobacteria; order Pseudomonadales; family Pseudomonadaceae; genus Pseudomonas; species Pseudomonas synxantha. The sequence continues at coordinate 5,083,200 of NZ_LT629786.1, forward strand.
CGATTACCAAGAGGGCGAAGTGTTCTGGTGCACCGCCGATGTCGGCTGGGTCACCGGCCACAGCTACATTGTCTATGGCCCGCTGGCCAATGGCGCGACCTCGCTGATGTTCGAAGGCGTGCCAAGTTACCCGGACAGCTCGCGGTTCTGGCAGGTGATCGACAAGCACCAAGTGAATATTTTCTATACCGCGCCCACCGCGTTGCGCGCCCTGATGCGTGAAGGCCACGGTCCGTTGGAGAGTAGCTCCCGCGCCAGCCTGCGCCTGCTCGGCAGCGTCGGTGAGCCCATCAACCCGGAGGCCTGGGACTGGTATTTCAACGCGGTCGGCGAACAACGCTGCCCGATTGTCGATACCTGGTGGCAGACCGAAACCGGCGGCATCATGCTCAGCCCGCTGGTCAGCGCCCAGCGCATCAAGCCTGGATGCGCCACCCAGCCAATGTTCGGCGTACAGCCGGTGCTGCTGGATGAGCAGGGCAAGGAAATCAGCGGCGCCGGCAGCGGCGTGCTGGCGATCAAGGCCAGTTGGCCTGGGCAGATTCGCAGCGTCTATGGCGACCCGCAACGCATGATCGACACCTACTTCAAACCCTATCCCGGCTACTACTTCACCGGCGACGGCGCGCGACGCGATGAAGACGGTGACTACTGGATCACAGGGCGAATCGACGATGTGATCAACGTATCGGGCCATCGCATCGGCACTGCCGAGGTGGAGAGCGCCTTGGTGCTGCATGACCAAATCGCCGAAGCCGCTGTGGTCGGCTACCCCCACGACGTCAAAGGCCAGGGCATCTATGCCTTTGTGACCCCAATGAACGGTGTCGAGCCCAGCGATGCGTTGAGAAAACACCTGCTGGACCTGGTCAGCAAGGAAATCGGCAGCTTTGCCAAGCCAGAACTGATCCAATGGGCGCCTGCCCTGCCGAAAACCCGCTCCGGCAAGATCATGCGGCGCATCTTGCGCAAGATCGCCTGCAACGAACTGGACAGCTTGGGAGATACCTCGACCCTGGCCGACCCGAGCGTCGTAGACGGTTTGATCGACAAGCGCCTGAACCGATAGGAACCCCCGAGTCGCCATGGAATTTATCCGCAGCCGTATCGAAACCCAGTTGATGAGCCTGACGGGTTTGTCACTGGGCCAACTAGACCTGGAGAACCCCAAGGGCGATCCGGGACTGTTCGGGCCCGACTCGGTCAGTTGGCAAGTGCATGGCGACTTCAGCAGCATGCTGATCGGCGGCATCAGTGCCTTGATGCTGCAAGCCTTGCACCCACTGGCCCTGGCCGGCGTATGGGACCATTCGAACTTCCGCCAGGACATGCTCGGGCGCTTGCGACGAACCTCGCAGTTCATTTCCGGCACCACCTTCGGCTCACGCAAGGATGCAGAGTGGCTGATCGAAAAAGTGCGCACCATTCACCTGCAGGTGGTCGGCCACGCGCCGGATGGGCGACCTTATGCGGCCAGCGATCCCGAGCTGCTGACCTGGGTGCATGTGGCCGAGGTGAGCAACTTTCTGGCCGCTCACCTGCGTTATCGCAACCCACGGCTTTCGGGTCGCGACCAGGATCGCTACTACAGCGAAATTGCCCTGGTCGCTGAACGCCTGGGCGCGCGGCATGTGCCACGTTCACGCCAGGAAATTTCGGATTATCTGGTGCGTATCCGCCCACAACTGCTGTGCGACGAGCGCAGCCGTGAGGTGCTGCGCCTACTGCTCGAGGCGCCTGCCCCGAGCACCTTGGCCAAACCCTTCGGCAGCCTGATGATGCAGGCCGGAATCGACCTGCTGCCCGACTGGGCAAGCGCGATGCTCGACCAACAGCAGAGCCCGCTGCAACGCCAGATGATCCGCGCCGGGGTCAAGCACAGTGCGCCACTGCTGCGCTGGGCGATGCGCAACGGTTCGGTGCAGCGCGCCCATCGGCGGATGGGGCTGATGTAGGTAGCGGCCCATAGCTGTTAAACTCCGCGCCCACAATGCCCTCATTTACCGCAAGCAAGGCGCGCTCCATGACTCCCTTGAATCAGGCGCTGCGCGCCGCCCTCGATTATCGCCAAGACCTGATCAACCAACTGCACGCCCAGGGTACGGACTGCTATCGGTTGTTCCACGGCAGTCAGGAAGGTGCCGGTGGCCTGACCATCGATCGCTACGGTCCGCAATTGCTGGTGCAGAGCTTCCACCAGTCCCTGGAAAGCGCAGACCTGCTGGACCTGCACCAGATGATCAACCAGCACATGGGCCTGGAATTGCTGCTGGTATACAACGACCGCGCCCGCGGTAACTCGCGCATCGACCGCGAAGACACGGTGTACCGCGCAGCGCCCGCGGCACTGGAAGACCTGGTAGGCCACGAATGGGGCCTCAACTACCGTGTGCGTGGGCGTCATGCCGGACAAGACCCCCTGCTGTTCCTCGACCTGCGCAATACCCGTGGCTGGGTCAAGGACCACAGTGCCGGTAAAAGCGTGCTGAACCTGTTCGCCTACACCTGTGGCGTAGGCTTAAGCGCGGCGGCAGGCGGGGCACGCGAGGTATGCAACCTGGACTTTGCCGAAGGCAACCTGGCGGTTGGGCGTGAAAACGGCCTGCTCAACCCGCAGTTGCCAGCAATGGATTTTGTGCAGTCTGATTACTTCCCGGCGATTCGCCAACTGGCGGGCCTGCCGATCACCCAGCGTCGCGGCCAGAAATTGCCGAGTTATCCACGCCTGGAACAGCGCCAATATGACCTGGTACTCCTCGACCCTCCCGCCTGGGCCAAGAGCGCCTTCGGCACCGTCGACTTGCTGCGCGACTATCAGAGCCTGCTCAAGCCCGCACTGCTGGCCACCGCCGACAATGGCGTGCTGATTTGCTGCAACAACCTGGCGAAGGTCAGCATGGATGACTGGCGCGAGCAGGTGCTGCGTTGCGCAGAAAAAGCCGGCCGCCCTGTGCGTGACTGGCAAATCATGACACCCGGAGCCGACTTTCCATCCAGAGATCAGCAACCGCCATTGAAGACCTTGATCCTGCATTTGTAGGAAGTTTCCCAGCGCCCACGGTTCTTCGGAACCGAATTCCCGTGCCATACTCCAAGGCACTCTCGTTTGACATAGATGGCGTCACCCATGCCCAAAGGATTGATTCGCGCCGCAGGCGCCTTGTTGACCGCCCTTGCTTTGTACAGCTTGCTGGGCTTTCTGATCTTACCGGGCATCGCCCTTCGCATTGCCAACCAACAGTTGGCCAACTACGCCACGGTGCCGGCGCGAATCGAGCGCATCGAGCTCAACCCGTTCAGCCTCGAACTGACACTGTGGGGCCTGAAGATCGGTGAGCCGGGCAAAGAACAAGTGGGTTTCGAGCGCTTCTACGCCAACCTGCAAGTGGACAGTCTCTGGACCCGCGCCCTGCACCTGGCCGATGTGCAACTGGACCAGCCCAAGACCGAACTGCTGTTCGACAAATCCGGCCAACTTAACCTGGCGCAGTTGTTCAAGCTGCCACCGAGCGAGCCGACCCCGGCCGATCCCGATGCCAAGCCGTTCCCACTGCGTATCGACAACATCAAGCTGGCGGGCGGCAATCTGCACTTCCAGGACCTGCGCCCCAGCGAACCCATCGAATTTCTCTACGACAAACTCGACTTCGAGCTGAAAAACCTCAGCACCTTGCCCGAAGACAACGCCGACATGACCCTGGTCGCCGCGGGCCCTGATGGTGGGCAGATCGACTGGAAAGGTAATTTCAGCCTGGTGCCGATCACATCCGAAGGCACCTTGAAAGTCACCGACGGCAAGATGAAAGCTTGGTGGCCCTATGTACGTGACGCCTTGCCCTTGGTGCTGGAAGACGGTGTGCTCAACTTCAGCACCGACTATAAATTCAGCCTGGCCAGAGAAACCGAACTGAACCTGACCAACACCGCCGCCAGCATCGCGCCCTTCGCGATCAAAGCGCCGGATGGCCGGCCATTGGCCCGCCTGGAGCGCCTGGACGTCAGCGAAACCACGGTAGACCTGGCCAAGCAGCAGGTGGTTGTCGGCAAGATTCGCAGCAACAAGCTGGAAACCTGGGCGGCCCGTGAAGCCGATGGGCAGTTGGATTGGCAGAAACTGTTCGCCAGCCAGCCGAGCAAACCAGCCACGACACCGGAACCAGCCACTGCGCCGGCCACTGCCGATGCCCCTCAGGCACCACCGGCAGCCGCGAATAAACCCTGGCAAGTGCTGCTCAAGGATGTGCAACTGCGTAACTACCAGGTGCACCTGGCCGACCGCCAGGCCCAGCCTGCGGTCGCGCTGGAGCTGGGCCCATTGAATGTCGACGTACAGAACTTCGACAGCCTCAACCAGAGCCCTTTCAGCCTGAAAGTCGACACCGGCCTGGGCAAGCAAGGCAAGATCCAGGCTACTGGTGAGGTTAACCTCAACCCCGTCAGCGCCAAGCTGAAAGTGACCACCCAGGACATCGATCTGCGGGTTGCCCAGTCTTATATCAGCCCGTTTATTCGCCTGGAACTGCGCAGCGGCATGCTGGGCAGCAACCTGGATGTGAACCTCAAAAGCACCGAGCCCCTGGCCCTCCAAGTCACCGGCCGCGCCCAGGTTGATCAGTTGCATACCCTGGACACCCTCAAGACCCGCGACTTCCTCAAGTGGCAGCGCCTGGTGCTGGAGGGCGTGAACTACCAGCACGGCCAAAGCCTGTCGATCGACAAGGTCAACCTGCTGCAACCGTATGCGCGCTTCATGATCAACGACGATCGCACCACCAACATCGATGACTTGCTGGTCCCACAACCGGCAGACAGTGGCAATAAGTCGGCCGCCAAACCCGCAGCCAGCAACGAGAAGCCACTGGGCATTCATATCGGCCAGATCGCGATCAACGATGGTTCTGCCAACTTTGCCGACTTCAGCCTCACCCCCAACTTCGCCACCGCGATCCAACAGCTCAACGGCCAGATTGGCACCATCGACAGCCGCCAGGCCAAGCCGGCCAGCGTCGACATCAAGGGTAAGGTGGACCGCTACGCGCCGGTGACCATCAAAGGCAGCGTGAACCCGTTTGATCCGATGGCGTCGCTGGATATCGCTACCAGCTTCAAGCGTGTCGAGTTGACTAACCTGACGCCTTACTCAGGCAAGTTCGCAGGTTTCCGTATCCGCAAGGGCCGTTTGAATCTCGACTTGCACTACGTGATCATCAAGGGCCAGTTGAAGGCTGAAAACAAAGTGGTGGTCGAGCAACTGCAACTGGGTGAAAAAGTTGACAGCTCCGACGCGGTGGACTTGCCGATTCGCCTGGCGGTTGCCCTGCTCAAGGACTCCGATGGCAAGATTTCCATCGAACTGCCGGTGAGTGGCGACCTGAACAACCCGCAATTCAGCGTGATGCCGATTGTGTGGCAGACCCTGCGTAACCTCGTAGTACGGGCAGCAACAGCGCCGTTCAAGTTTATCGGTGGGCTGGTGACCGGTGGCGGCTCGGAAGACCTGGGTAATGTGTCGTTCGCCGCCGGCTCCAGTGAGCTGAACAAAGATGCCGAAGGCGCTTTGAACACCCTGGCCAAGGCGTTGAAAGAGCGCCCTACCCTGCGCCTGGAAATCGAAGGTACGGCTGCCGCAAGCAGCGACGGGCCGTTCCTGGCCGCACAACGGCTGGAGCGTGAATACCAATACAACTACTACAAGATCCTCCAGCGCCGTGGCGACAAAGTCCCGGCCCAGGCCTCATTGCTGGAGGTACCAGAGAAGGAAAAGGCACCTTTGCTGGAAGGCATCTACCGCACCCGCTTGAAACAGCAGCCACCGGCCGAATGGAAAGACCTGGGCAGCGATGAGCGCACGGCGAAGCTCAAGGACGGCGTGATCAAATTCTGGAGCGCCAATGATGTGCTGTTACGCAAACTGGGCCAGGACCGCGCCAGCACGATCAAGGATTACCTGGTGGACAAGGGACAGCTGGAAGACGACCGGGTGTACTTTATTGATGCGCAGCTGGGGCAAGCCGAGAAAGATGGTCGTGTCATCACCCCAATGCATCTGGATGCTGAGTAACGAAAAACTTGGCATAAAACTGAATGTGGGAGGGGCGGTGCGACGATTCGACTTGCCCCCGATAGCGGTACCTCAGTCAATTACATATTGACTGTCACACCGCTATCGGGAGCAAGTTGAATCGTCGCACCGCCCCTCCCACGCTTTTATTCCGTGCCTGGCCGCAAGTCATTGCGCCCCAGAAATAGAACAGGCCCCGACACAAGTGCCGGGGCCTGTAATGACCACATCCGTGTGGTCGGTCGCATGAACTCCAGAGGTGCATCGGGTGGATATCTAACTCACCCTAAGCCGCCGCCGTCTAGTTCAGACGAAAAGAGCGCGTTACTCTGCTTTCAGGCCATCGGCCGATACAGCTTTAACGCCTTTGATTTTCTTGGCAATTGCCACTGCGGTTTCTTTCTGCGATGCAGTTACAGCAGTCGCGGACGACAGGGAAACCACACCTTTATTGGTCTCTACCTTGATATCAGTACCAGGAATACCTTTCTCGGTCACCAGGTCAGCCTTCACTTTAGTAGTGATCCAAGTGTCGCTGGTCGCGCCTTTGGCATCAGCAGCAGCACCTTTGGTTTTATCAATACCGTCAGCTTTGGTAGCGCCGCCAGCCAGCAGGCCGTCAGCAGAAACAGCAGTTACGCCTTTGATTTTCTTGGTAATGGCTACAGCGGTCGCTTTCTGCGAGTCGGAGATAGCTACGTCGGAAGAAAGGGAAACCACGCCTTTGTTGGTTTCTACCTTGATGTCCGAACCAGGAATGCCTTTTTCAGTCAGCAGATCAGCTTTTACTTTAGTGGTGATCCAGGTATCCGAGGTGGACTCTTTGGCCTTGGTCATTTCACCAGCCGCCAGAGTCATAGGGGCTTGGGAAGTCTGAGCAAAGGCCACGCTAGCACCCATGGCCAGGGTCAGAGCGGTAGCAGTAGCGAGAGCGAACTTCTTCATACGAGTAACTCCTGTTTTATTAAAAGTCTGCAGTGTGTAAACCTTGATGCTGCAGCGTTAACAGGGATAGTGCAGACGGCGTGCCAAGTCAAAAACGCGGCATAAACTCTTATAAATCAACGAGTTAAAAAAACACCCAATTTTCGAAATCGTGCAACTTGCATGAAACCCGCCACACCTGCATGCAAGTTGCGGTTTTTGGCGGTTGGCTAAATGGCTGATTTTGCTTAATTTTCCAGCACCCATAAAAAAAGGACTCCGAAGAGTCCCTTTTCCAGCCTGAACTACGAGTGATTAAACGCCCGAAGCCTTGGCTGCTGCTACGTCCTTGATGGACAGCTTGATACGGCCGCGGTTGTCCACGTCCAGTACCAGCACTTCGACTTCCTGGCCTTCTTTCAGAATGTCGGTCACTTTCTCAACGCGAGCGTCGCTCAACATGGAGATGTGAACCAGACCATCCTTGCCCGGCAGGATGTTGACGAATGCGCCGAAGTCGACGATGCGCTCAACCTTGCCGACGTAGATCTTGCCGATCTCGGCCTCAGCGGTGATGCCCAGGACGCGCTGGCGTGCAGCTTCAGCCGCTTCCTTGGTTTCGCCGAAGATCTTGATCGAGCCGTCGTCTTCGATGTCGATCGAAGCCTTGGTCTCTTCACAGATCGCACGAATGGTCGCGCCGCCTTTACCGATAACATCACGGATTTTGTCGGTATCGATTTTCATCGCGATCATGGTCGGAGCATTTTCCGACAGTTCGGTACGGGACTGACCAATGATCTGGTTCATCTGGCCGAGGATGTTCAGGCGCGCTTCCAGGGCTTGGCCCAGGGCGATTTCCATGATCTCTTCGGTGATGCCCTTGATCTTGATGTCCATCTGCAGCGCGGTAACACCTTTAGCGGTACCGGCTACTTTGAAGTCCATGTCGCCCAAGTGGTCTTCGTCACCCAGGATGTCGGTCAGGATGGCGAACTTCTCGCCTTCTTTGACCAGGCCCATGGCGATACCGGCAACCGGTGCCTTCATCGGCACACCCGCGTCCATCAGCGCCAGGGAAGCACCGCAGACCGAAGCCATGGAGCTGGAACCGTTGGACTCGGTGATTTCCGATACCACACGGATGGTGTACGGGAACACGTCGGCGGCCGGCAGCATGGCCTGGACCGAACGGCGGGCCAGACGGCCGTGACCGATTTCGCGACGACCAGCACCACCCATGCGACCACACTCGCCTACCGAGAACGGTGGGAAGTTGTAGTGCAGCATGAACGGGTCTTTTTTCTCGCCTTCCAGGGTGTCCAGCAGCTGTGCGTCACGGGCAGTACCCAGAGTCGCAACCACCAGGGCCTGGGTTTCGCCACGGGTGAACAGCGCCGAACCGTGAGTCTTCGGCAGAACGCCGACTTCGATGTTCAGCGGACGCACGGTGCGAGTGTCGCGACCGTCGATACGCGGCTTGCCGTTAACGATGTTTTCGCGAACGGTGCGATATTCGATTTCACCGAATGCAGCTTTGACGTCGCTGGCGGAAGGCTGGCCTTCTTCACCGGACAGCTTGGCTACAACCTGATCCTTCAGCTCGCCCAGGCGAGCGTAACGGTCGGCCTTGACAGTGATGGTGTAGGCGTCGGAGATGGCAGCGCCGAACTCGGAGCGGATCGCGCCCAGCAGCTCGGTGGCTTCCGGGGCAGCAGCCCAGGTCCAGGTCGGCTTGGCAGCTTCGGCAGCCAGTTCGGTGACAGCCTTGATAACAGCCTGGAATTCGTCGTGGGCAAACAGTACAGCGCCCAGCATCTGGTCTTCGGTCAGCTCTTTGGCTTCCGATTCAACCATCAGTACGGCTTCCGAGGTACCGGCAACGACCATGTCCAGGCTCGACGCCTTCAGTTGCTCGTAAGTCGGGTTCAGCAGGTAGCCGGTGCTTTCGTGGAAAGCAACGCGCGCCGCGCCGATCGGGCCATCGAAAGGAATGCCCGAGATGGCCAGGGCAGCCGAGGTACCGATCATCGCAGCGATGTCCGGATCGGTTTTCTTGCTGGTGGAAACCACGGTGCAGACGACCTGCACTTCGTTCATGAAGCCTTCTGGGAACAGCGGACGGATCGGGCGATCGATCAGTCGGGAAGTCAGGGTTTCTTTCTCGGAAGGACGGCCTTCGCGCTTGAAGAAACCGCCAGGGATCTTACCGGCAGCGTAAGTCTTTTCCTGGTAGTGAACGGACAGAGGGAAGAAGCCTTTGCTCGGGTCAGCGGTCTTGGCGCCAACAACGGTCACCAGTACGGTAACGTCGTCGTCAACGGTAACCAGCACTGCGCCGGAGGCTTGACGGGCGATACGGCCTGTCTCGAGGGTAACGGTCGACTGACCGAACTGGAATTTTTTGATAACCGGGTTCACGGTGTCCTACCTTCTTTGTGGCTCTTGGGGGAACTTGTCTTCTTGCGAAATTCTTGGGCAATGTCGGGAATCGGCCCAACCCTTGTCCAGGGGGTAAAACGTGTATCCAGATAAAACTTGAGGCTGGGAGCCTACCATGGGCCAGCGAGAATCCCACTGACACACGGCAGACAACCAACCTCTAGCGCAATCGCTGATTAGCGACGCAGACCCAGGCGACCGATCAGAGCCTGATAACGACCCAGATCCTTGCCTTTCAGGTAGTCCAGCAGCTTACGGCGCTGGTTTACCATGCGGATCAGACCACGACGGGAGTGGTGATCTTTACCGTTGGCCTTGAAGTGACCTTGCAGCTTGTTGATGTTGTGGGTCAGCAGTGCAACCTGCACTTCTGGCGAACCAGTGTCACCAACAGCCTGCTGATAGTCAGCTACGATTTGTGCTTTTTCTTGAACGTCGAGAGCCATGAGGCAATCCTTTTTTCAGGAAACTACCCAAGGGTAGTTTCAACAGGCCAGGGACAAATCCCTGTATCTAAAAATGAGAAGTGACCATGCCTGTTAACAGCCACCCTCGTTCGGTCATTCTGACCGAATCAGTCGACGCGGCGCGATACGCCCGTCTTCGCTCACTTCACCGATACCGATGAAGCGACCGTTATGATCCTGTACGCGCACCATGCCGAACTTCGGGGCATCCGGGGCGCGTACCGGCTGGCCGTTGAGCCAGTAGAACGCGCTGTGCTCCGAGAAGTGCAGCAATGGCCAATCGAGCAAACCGCTGTCCGATGGCATCAGGAAGCGATCAACCGCTTCGTTGCCGCCTTCGGCGTGCACGGCTTCCAACTCTTCCAGCGTCACCGTCTGGGCCAGGCTGAAAGGGCCGGCCTGGGTGCGTCGCAGTTCTGCAACGTACGCGCCGCAACCGAGCTTTTCACCGATATCTTCCACCAGGGTACGGATATAGGTGCCTTTGCTGCAGTCAACGGCCAAACGGGCAGTGTCGCCTTCACAGGCGAGCAATTCCAAGCGCGCAATAGTAACAGAACGCGGTTCACGCTCCACTACTTCGCCCGCACGCGCCAGCTTGTAAAGTGGCTGTCCATCCCGCTTGAGGGCCGAGTACATCGGTGGTATCTGACTGATTTCCCCACGAAAAGCGGGTAAAGCAGCTTCGATATCAGCACGACCAACGGTCACGTCGCGAACCTGCAGAACATCACCTTCGGCGTCGGCCGTGGTGGTGGTCTTGCCCAATTGCATCAGGGTTTCATAGCCCTTGTCGGAATCGAGCAGGTATTGGGAGAACTTGGTGGCCTCGCCAAAGCACAACGGCAGCACGCCGGTGGCCAGCGGATCAAGGCTACCGGTGTGCCCTGCCTTCTCGGCATTGAGCAACCAGCGGACCTTCTGCAGCGCGGCATTGGAGGTAAAGCCAATAGGCTTGTCGAGCAGAATGATGCCGCTGACGTTGCGACGGATACGTTTGACCTGAGCCACCGCTTACTCCTTGGCGTCTTCAGGTGTGGACGGGTGCTGGCTGTCTTCAGCAACGGCGCGCTCGATCAATGCCGACAGGTGCGCCCCACGCACGACGCTTTCGTCGTAGTGGAAGTGCAACTGGGGGACGCTACGCAGCTTCATTTCACGGGCCAACTGCATGCGCAGGAAACCTGCGGCCGAGTTGAGCACCTTGATGCTTTGTGCGATTTCTTCGCTGTTGTCCTGCCCCATCACGGTGATGAAGATCTTGGCGTGACCTACGTCACGGCTCACTTCAACGGCGGTGATGGTGACCAGGCCAACGCGAGGGTCTTTGACTTCGCGACGGATCAGTTGGGCCAGCTCACGCTGCATCTGATCGCCGATACGCTGGGTACGGCTGTATTCTTTTGCCATGTCTTGTTACCTGTTACTGCCACACGGTGAAACCCGTGGGGTCTGAAAGCGGCAAACGCCCGGCCTGACAAAAGCCAGACCGGGCGTTGCGTTTAGAGTCCTGACGCTGCGCGGGGCATTTGCATGCCCACACGCGGCGTGGCTCCTGAAGTGCGCGAGTTAGAGGCTGCGAGCAACCTGAACCTTCTCGAAGACTTCGATCTTGTCGCCAACCTTGACGTCGTTGTAGCTCTTGACGCCGATACCGCATTCCATGCCGGCACGCACTTCGGCAGCGTCATCCTTGAAGCGGCGCAGGGATTCCAGCTCGCCTTCGAAGATAACGATGTCTTCACGCAGTACACGGATTGGACGGTTACGGTATACGGTGCCTTCGACAACCATGCAGCCGGCAATCGCGCCGAACTTCGGCGAGCGGAACACGTCACGCACCTCGGCGATACCCAGGATATTCTCCCGGACGTCGCTGCCAAGCATGCCGGTAAGGGCTTTCTTGACGTCTTCGATGATGTCGTAGATGACGTTGTAGTAACGCATGTCCAGGCCTTCCTGCTCGACGATCTTGCGAGCGCCAGCATCGGCACGCACGTTGAAGCCGAACAGTACAGCGTTGGAAGCCAGTGCCAGGTTGGCGTCGGATTCGGTGATACCACCGACACCGCCACCGACAACGCGCACTTGCACTTCGTCGTTACCCAGGCCATTCAAGGCGCCGTTCAACGCTTCGAGGGAACCACGAACGTCAGACTTGAGGACGATGTTAAGCGTCTTCTTCTCTTCCTGGCCCATGTTCTCGAAGATATTTTCCAGCTTGCCGGCGTGAGCACGGGCCAGCTTGACTTCGCGGAACTTGCCTTGACGGAACAGAGCCACTTCACGGGCTTTCTTCTCGTCGGCAACTACACTCATCTCGTCGCCAGCGTCCGGGGTACCGTCCAGGCCGAGGATCTCGACCGGGATAGCTGGACCTGCTTCCTTGATTGGCTTGCCGTTCTCGTCGAGCATGGCACGTACACGGCCGTAGTTCGAACCGACCAGCACCATATCGCCTTGGCGCAGAGTACCGTCTTGAACCAGCACGGTTGCAACCGGGCCACGGCCCTTGTCGAGACGGGATTCAACCACGACACCACGGCCAGGAGCCGATGGAGTAGCAGTCAATTCCAGGACTTCGGCTTGCAACAGAACCGCTTCGAGCAGTTCGTCAACGCCGGTACCCATCTTCGCCGAGACTGATACGAATGGAGTCTCGCCACCCCACTCCTCGGAAGTCACGCCGTGAACCGACAGCTCGCTACGGATGCGATCAAGATCAGCGCCCGGCTTGTCGATTTTGTTCACGGCAACGACCAGAGGAACACCGGCAGCCTTCGCGTGCTGGACCGCTTCAATGGTCTGCGGCATTACGCCGTCGTCCGCTGCAACGACCAGGATCACGATGTCGGTCGCCTTGGCACCACGGGCACGCATTGCGGTAAACGCGGCGTGACCCGGGGTGTCGAGGAAGGTGACCATACCGCGTTCGGTTTCAACGTGGTACGCACCGATGTGCTGGGTGATACCACCGGCTTCGCCAGCGGCTACCTTGGCACGACGGATGTAGTCGAGCAGGGAAGTCTTACCGTGGTCAACGTGGCCCATTACGGTCACGACTGGTGCACGGGAGACTGCCTCACCTTCAAACTTCAGGGACTCGGCCAGGGAATCTTCCAGGGCGGTGTCGCTGACCAGGGTCACTTTGTGGCCCAATTCCTCAGCCACAAGCTGGGCAGTTTCCTGGTCCAGTACCTGGTTGATGGTGGCCGGAGTGCCCAGCTTGAACATGAACTTGATGATTTCAGCAGCCTTGACCGACATCTGCTGGGCCAGATCGCCCACAGTGATGGTCTCGCCGATCTTCACTTCACGCACGACAGGGCCGGTTGGGCTCTGGAAACCGTGGGCGTTGCGTTTTTTCAGCTTGGCCTTGCCGCGTCCACCACGACGGAAGCCATCGCTTTCTTCGTCGGTAGTACGTGGGGCAACGCGTGGAGCAGGCGCCTTCTCTTTGACCGAAGCACGATGCGGAGCGTTTTTGCGCTCGCCATCGCCACCACCACCGCGACGACTGTTATCGTCGGCACGGGGTTTGTCTGGACGACGAGGTTCGTCGCGCTTGCGGGCATCTGCTGCAGGAGCAGGTGCAGCGGCAACCGGGGCGGCCTCACGCACAGCTTCAACAGGGGCGGCGACCGCTTCAGTGGCAGCTGGTTGCGCAGCAGCAGGCTGGCGACGCGCTTCTTCTTCGGCGCGACGCTTGGCTTCTTCTTCAGCCTTCTGACGAGCAGCATTTTCTACTGCGCGACGTTCTTCCAGTTCGCGTTTGCGCTCGGCTTCGATTTCTTCCGGGCTGCGCTGTACGAAGACTTTCTTCTTGCGCACTTCAACGCTGATGCTCTTGCTACCCGCAACACGCAGGGTGCTGGTGGTTTTGCGCTGCAATGTAATCTTGCGCGGTTCTTCCACTTTCGCCTTGTGGCTGCTCTTCAAGTGAGTCAGCAAAGACTGCTTCTCACTATCGCTCACACCTTCATCGGCGGCGGTGTGCGGCAGACCTGCCTCACGCATCTGCTGCAACAGGCGCTCTACCGGTGTTTTGACCTCATCGGCCAGTTGTTTCACCGTGACTTGCGTCATGCACTTCTCTCCTCAGGCCGCGCCTAATTACTCGAACCAATGGGCTCGGGCGGCCATGATCAACTTGCCGGCACGATCATCGTCAATGCCGTCGATGTCGAGCAGATCGTCAATAGACTGCTCGGCCAGGTCTTCGCGGGTAATTACGCCGCGCACCGCCAGTTCCATCGCCAAATCCTTGTCCATACCCTCAAGCGAGAGCAGGTCTTCGGCCGGATGGGCGTCTGCCAGCTTTTCCTCAGTAGCGATGGCTTTAGTCAACAAACGATCCTTGGCCCGAGCGCGAAGCTCGTTGACGGTGTCTTCGTCAAAGCCGTCGATGTTGAGCATTTCTTCCAACGGTACGTAGGCAATCTCTTCCAGGCTGGTGAAGCCTTCATCTACCAGCACCTGCGCCAGGTCTTCATCGACTTCCAGCTCTTCGATGAAGTTGCGCAGGATGTCACCGGTTTCAGCTTGCTGCTTAGCCTGGATGTCCGATTCGGTCATCACGTTCAGGGTCCAACCGGTCAGTTGGCTGGCCAGACGCACGTTCTGACCACCACGACCAATGGCCTGAGCCAGATTGTCTGCGCCAACGGCGATGTCCATCGCATGGGCATCCTCGTCAACGATAATTGCCGCCACTTCAGCCGGCGACATCGCATTGATCACAAATTGCGCAGGGTTATCGTCCCACAGGACGATGTCTACACGCTCACCGCCCAATTCGCCCGACACTGCCTGGACGCGCGAACCGCGCATACCGATGCAGGCGCCTTGCGGATCAATGCGCTTGTCCTTGGAGCGGACCGCGATCTTGGCACGCGAACCCGGGTCCCGGGATGCAGCCATGACTTCGATCAGACCTTCGGCGATTTCCGGCACTTCGATACGGAACAGCTCGATCAGCATTTCCGGCGCGGTACGCGACAGGATCAACTGAGGGCCGCGGTTCTCGGTGCGGATTTCCTTGAGCAGCGCACGCAGACGCACGCCAACACGGAAGGTTTCGCGAGAGATGATGTCTTCACGGGCCAGCAACGCTTCCGCATTGTTACCCAGGTCGACGATCACGTTGTCGCGGGTGACTTTTTTCACGGTGCCGGAGATGATTTCCCCCAGGCGCTCACGATAGGCGTCAACGACTTGAGCGCGCTCGGCTTCGCGAACCTTCTGCACGATGACCTGCTTGGCAGTCTGTGCAGCAATACGGCCGAATTCGATCGATTCGATCTTTTCTTCGACGACATCACCGACCTGGGCACCAGGGTGCGTCTGCGCAACCTTGCTCGGCCAGGTTTCGATGGCCGGATCATCAAGATCGGCTTCTTCGACGACCGTCCAGCGACGGAAGGTCTCATAGGCACCGGTGTGGCGGTTGATTTCCACACGCAGATCAACTTCATCTTCAAAACGCTTTTTGGTAGCAGTGGCCAGGGCCAGCTCCAGCGCTTCAAAAATCACGTTTGCCGGTACGCCCTTTTCATTGGATACCGACTCAACAACCAGCAGTACTTCTTTGCTCATCGTACGCCTCGCCTTTCGCAAGCCATTGGATCCGCGGGATCCGCGTCTCAGTCAAAACTGGGAATAATGTTGGCCTTGTCGATCATATCGATCGGCAACAGGAACTCATGGTCTTCTACCTGCACCACGACATCCTGTTCTTCTACACCGCGCAGAAGGCCCTGAAAGTTGCGTCGCCCTTCGAACGGGGAGCGCAGCTTGATCTTCACTTGTTCACCGACATATTTAGCAAACTGCTCGATAGTGAACAGTGGGCGTTCCATGCCTGGCGAGGAAACTTCGAGGGTGTATTCAACGGCGATTGGATCTTCAACATCCAGCACACCGCTGATCTGACGGCTGACAATGGCACAATCGTCGACCAGCACGCCGCCCTCTTTATCGATATAAACGCGCAACATTGAGTGGCGACCTTGAGCCGAAAACTCAATACCCCAGCATTCATAGCCTAGGGCCACGACCACCGGGGCCAGCAAGGCCTGCAACTCTTCTAGCTTGCTCGACACCTGAACCCCCTCGTGCATGTATGTGCATGCTGTGCAAAATAAAAAAATGGGCGAAACGCCCATCCTTGAAACGCCGTCGAACAGCGGCGTTGAAAGTGTCCAGCTAACAAAAAGCCCCTTAAAAGGGGCTCCGCTAAAACTGGTTGCGGGGGCCGGATTTGAACCGACGACCTTCGGGTTATGAGCCCGACGAGCTACCAGACTGCTCCACCCCGCGACAAAGCTGGGGCGGAAGTATACGACCGATCCCTTACAGGGTCAATGTAACCTTCCACCTACAAGAAAGCCCGCAACAGCGGGCTCTCCTGATAATTGGTACCGAGAAGGGGACTCGAACCCCTACACCCTATGGGCACAACCACCTCAAGGTTGCGTGTCTACCAATTCCACCACCTCGGCAATACAGCGTTTACAACCTTCTTACTTCTGCTCTTGAGCTGGAGGCACGTCAGTCGCTGGAGTAGCCGACTTTTGCTCTTGAAGCACCGGGACATCATCAGAAGCCGGTTTTGCTTTTGGTACTTCCAACACTGCTGGGTTTGGGAGACCTACTTGAGTCAGCACATGAGCCTTCTCTTTAGCAAAGTAACCTAACCCCAAGCTGGTTATGAAGAAACCGGCGGCAAGTATAGCAGTAAACTTACTAAGAAAGGTAGAGGAACCTTGGCTTCCGAACACAGTATTTGAAGCACCTGCACCGAAAGACGCACCAGCATCCGCACCTTTACCCTGTTGCAACAAAACCAGAGCAACTACGCTCAGGGCAGCCAACAGATGAAAAACGACTACGACTGTTTCCAGCATTTTTTCAGTTTCCCGCGGCGCGACAGATCGCACCGAACTCATCTGCATTCAGGGAGGCTCCACCAATGAGCCCCCCATCGATATCCGGCATGCCGAACAGTTCGACCGCATTGGCCGCCTTCACGCTGCCGCCGTATAGAAGCCGCACACCTTGTGCGACCTCAGAATTCTCTGCCGCCAACTGCGCGCGAATGGCTGCATGCACATCCTGCGCCTGTTGCGGTGTAGCAGTCAGCCCGGTACCAATGGCCCAGACCGGCTCGTAAGCAATGACTGCCTTTGCAAACGCACCAACACCCAGCTCCTCAATGATGCTGCCCAGCTGACGCGAGACAACTTCAAGAGTCTTGCCCGACTCGCGCTGCTCCAGGGTCTCCCCTATGCACAACACTGGAATCAAGCCACAAGCCTGTGCCGCTGCGAACTTGCGGTTGAGTGTCCCATCACGCTCGCCCATCATCTGACGACGCTCGGAGTGCCCGACCAGCACATAGGAACAACCCGCATCCACCAACTGACTTGGCGAAATCTCGCCAGTCAACGCACCTTGCATGGGCTCCACCGCAGAGTTCTGCGCGCCGACCTGAATCGACTTACCTTTCAAGCCGTCAACCACTTGGTTGATATGCAAGCAAGGCGGGAACACCGCGACATCAACACCGCTAGGCAAGGCCAAGTGACGAAGGCCGTTGATCAGCTCAGCGACACTGGCGCGGGTACCGTGCATCTTCCAGTTACCAGCTACCATAGTGCGACGCATGCTGTACCTCGTCGGTCAAAGTGGGCGCAGATGTTACCCAACCACATCATCACTGGCAAGCCGAATTCAGGCGCAAACTTCAGTTACCAGTTTTGCCAGGTCTTCGGCATGGCCGCGAACCTGGGTTTCGTCCTCGCCTTCGACCATGACGCGCACCAGAGGCTCTGTGCCGGACTTGCGCAATAACACACGCCCACGCCCAGCCATTGCCTGGGTCACACGCTCGCAAGCCTCTTTGACTGCCGGGTGCTCGATTGGGTTTTCGCCACCGGCAAAACGCACGTTTAGAAGCACTTGCGGGCATTTGCGCAGGGCTTGGCGTGCCTGGGCCAGGCTCTCTTCACGACGACGCAAGGCCAGCAAAACCTGCAACGCGGCGATGATCGCGTCGCCAGTGGTGGTGTGCTGGAAGCAAACAACATGCCCCGAATTCTCCCCACCGACCAGCCAATTACGTTCCAGCAACTCGGCGATCACATAACGATCACCAACATTGGCACGAATAAAGGGGATACCCAGTTCTGCCAGCGCCAGTTCGAGCCCGAGATTACTCATCAAGGTACCAACTACACCACCGTGCAGCTTGTTACGCTCATGCAGGTCACGAGCAATGATGAACAGCAGGTCATCACCATCCACGATCATGCCGGTGTGATCCACCATCAGGACCCGGTCGCCATCGCCGTCGAAAGCGATGCCCAGATCTGCGTGCTCGGCCAGGACCGCCGCCTGCAGCTGCTCCATGTGGGTGGAGCCACAGTTATCGTTGATGTTCAAGCCATTAGGCTGTGCGGAAAGCACCGTGACCTGCGCGCCCAACTCCTTGAAGACGCTCGGCGCTACCTTGTAGGTCGCACCATGGGCGCAATCGACGACGATCTTCAACCCGGCAAAATTGGTACTGCTTGGAACGCTACTTTTGCAGAATTCGATATAACGCCCGGATGCGTCATTAATACGCGACACCTTGCCTAGCTTACTGGATTCAACCACCGTCATCGGCGCATCCAGCAACTCTTCGATCATCAGTTCGATCTCGTCAGGCAGCTTGGTGCCCTGCCCGGAAAAGAACTTGATGCCATTGTCATCATGAGGGTTATGAGAGGCACTGATTACAATCCCAGCCTCAGCGTGGAACGTGCGCGTCAGATATGCGATCGCCGGTGTGGGCATAGGCCCCAGCAGCATCACATCGGCTCCGGCGGCCGACAAGCCGGCCTCCAGCGCTGACTCAAACATGTAACCCGAGATACGGGTATCTTTGCCTACCAGGATGCGACAAGCGCCCATGCTGCGGAACGCCATGCCTGCCGCCCAGCCCAGCTTGAGCATGAAATCAGGAGTAATCGGAAATTCGCCGACCCGACCACGAATACCGTCGGTGCCAAAATATTTTTTAGTCATAAGTGCTCCATCATTCTTATTCGGCTGATTCTACAGCAGCGAGCATGCGCACCACATCGACCGTTTCGGCGACATCATGCACACGCAAAATACGTGCGCCCTTGGTCACGGCAAGCGCCGCAAGCGCCAGGCCGCCATACAAACGCTCACCCACCGGGCGATTCAAGGCGAGCCCGATCATGCTCTTGCGCGAGACGCCGACCAACAGCGGGCGACCAAGGGCATGCAGGGCATCCATGTGTTTGAACAGGCTCAAATTGTGCTCCAAGGTCTTGGCGAAGCCAAATCCCGGATCAAGGATGATCTTCTCAGGTGCAATTCCCACAGCCACGCACCGGGCCATCCTGTCAGCAAGAAACTCACTTACTTCGCCGACCAGGTCGTTGTAGTGCGGATTATCCTGCATATTGCCGGGCTCACCCAGCATATGCATCAGACACACAGGCAGGCCGGTCGCTGCGGCGGCATCAAGGGCACCATCACGTCGCAACGAACGTACGTCGTTGATAAGTCCCGCCCCCAGACGAGCAGTTTCGCGCATCACCGCCGGAGTGGAAGTGTCCACCGAGATAATCACATCCAGCTCGCGGGCGATGCGCTCGACAACCGGCGCCACTCGCTCCAACTCTTCCAATGGCGAAACAACACGAGCGCCAGGCCGTGTCGATTCACCACCGACATCAATCAAAGTCGCGCCAGCGGCCACCATCGCCTCGGCGTGGCGCAACGCAGCATCTACCTGGCTGAAACGGCCGCCATCGGAAAAGGAATCAGGGGTTACATTGAGAATGCCCATGACATGTGTATGGGCCAAATCAAGAACCCGGTTGCCGCAAGGCAACCGGGTAGAGGACAACGCAGAAGTCATTTCAAACCTTAATGGTCAGCCGCCGGGCCACCGATTGGGGCTTCAGGGAGTTCATTCTGAACTACGGGCGGGGTGCCCGAGGTACCCGAACCACCTTCCCAGTCACGAGGCTCACGCGGCGTACGGCCAGCCATGATGTCGTCGATCTGGTCGGCATCGATGGTCTCATACTTCATCAGCGCATCAGCCATGGCGTCAAGTTTGTCGCGGTTATCAGTCAGGATCTGCTTGGCCGTACCGTAGCACTGGTCGATGATGCTGCGAACCTCGGAGTCGATCAGCTTGGCTGTCTCACCCGAGAAGCTGGCGCTCTGACCGCCACCACCACGGCCCAGGAACACTTCACCCTCTTCCTCGGCATACATCAAGGGACCCAGTTTCTCCGACAAGCCCCACTTGGTCACCATGTTCCGGGCAATCTGGCTGGCACGCATGATGTCATTGGACGCGCCGGTGGTCACGCCGTCGAAACCAAGGGTCATTTCTTCCGCAATCCGGCCGCCGTACAGCGAACAGATCTGGCTGATCAGTGCTCGCTTGGAGAGGCTATAGCGATCCTCCTCCGGCAGGAACATGGTCACACCCAGGGCCCGACCGCGCGGAATGATCGACACTTTGTAGACCGGGTCATGCTCAGGCACAACGCGACCGACAATAGCGTGACCCGCCTCGTGATAAGCGGTGTTCTGCTTCTCTTTCTCGGACATGACCATGGATTTGCGCTCGGCGCCCATCATGATTTTGTCTTTGGCCAGCTCGAACTCTTTCATTTCAACAATGCGCTTACCGGTACGGGCAGCGAACAAGGAAGCCTCGTTGACCAGGTTAGCCAGGTCAGCACCGGAGAAACCTGGCGTACCACGGGCAATCACAGCCGGTGCCACGTCGTCACCCATTGGCACTTTGCGCATGTGTACTTTCAGGATCTGCTCACGGCCACGGATATCCGGCAGGCCAACCACGACCTGACGGTCGAAACGGCCCGGACGCAGCAGTGCAGGGTCCAGCACGTCCGGACGGTTGGTTGCGGCGATGACGATAATGCCGTCATTCATCTCGAAACCATCCATCTCGACCAGCAACTGGTTGAGGGTCTGCTCACGCTCATCGTGACCACCACCCATGCCGGCGCCACGATGGCGACCAACGGCATCGATTTCGTCGATAAAGATGATGCACGGCGCGTGCTTCTTGGCCTGCTCGAACATATCGCGAACACGGCTTGCACCCACGCCGACGAACATCTCGACGAAGTCAGAACCGGAAATGGTAAAGAAAGGCACCTTGGCTTCACCGGCAATCGCCTTGGCCAGCAAGGTTTTACCGGTACCCGGAGGACCCACCATCAACACACCGCGAGGAATACGACCACCCAGGCGCTGGAACTTGCCCGGATCGCGCAGGAACTCAACCAGCTCGCCGACTTCTTCCTTGGCCTCGTCGCAACCGGCAACGTCAGCCAGGGTGGTCTTCACCTGATCTTCGGAGAGAAGGCGCGCCTTGCTCTTGCCGAAGCTCATCGGCCCGCCCTTGCCTCCCGCGCCGCCTTGCATCTGGCGCATGAAGAACATGAACACAGCAATAATCACCAGGATCGGGAAGCTGGCTACCAGGAGCTGGGTCCAGATACTCTGCTGCTCCGGCTGCTTGCCTTCCACGACGACCTTGTTATCCACCAGGTCGCCGATCAGCCCATTGTCCTGAATTGCCGGACGAATGGTCTTGAAGCTGTCGCCATCAATGCGCTTACCGGTAATCACGTAGCCATCAACCGCTACGCGCTCGACCTTGCCATCCTTAACTTGCTGGATGAAGTCGGAATAGTTGAGGGTCTGCGGCTCGTTAGGGCTGGAGAAGTTGTTCATCACCGTCACCAGGACAGCCGCAATGATCAACCACAGGATCAGATTCTTTGCCATATCGTTCAATTAACTACCCTCTGAAGCAAGCTCCGCTACTGGCGCGCGCTTCGCATGATATTCACCGGCCTAACTTACTACATTACCTACATCTCTGGCAGGCGCCGTCTGTAACCCTTTGTGAAACTTTGACCACACAATATTCGTAAAGCCTCATGACGAAAGCGATATAAAAAAACCTATCGCCCTCCTCGAAATTCTCAAAAACGCTCTTCGCTCGCCGCGCCTTCGACGCCGCGGAAGCCGCGGCACAACAGGTATTGCTCCCTGGACCTGTCCCGGGAGGAGTCCGGCTTACGCGTCTGAACCTTGTCGAACAACTTGCGGATGTTCTTGTGGTACTCGTCGAAACCTTCACCCTGGAACACTTTCACCAGGAAATCACCACCTGGACGCAATACGCGCCCCGCCAGATCCAATGCCAATTCACACAGGAACATGGCTCGCGGCATATCAACAGCCGGTAATCCACTCATATTGGGGGCCATGTCGGAAATCACAAGGTCTACCTGCGAATTTCCTACAGCCTCCAGAATCTCGGCCAGCACCGCGTCCTGGGTAAAATCACCGTGCACGAAGGTGACATCCGGGATGCTGTCCATCTCAAGGATGTCGGAAGCGATCAGTCGACCTTGCCCACCAATCAGACGACTGGTCACTTGGGACCAGCCACCGGGGGCCGCACCAAGGTCGATAACGCTCATGCCTGGACGAATCAACTTGTCCTTGTCCTGGATCTCCAGCAGCTTGTAGCTGGCCCGGGAGCGATACCCATCCTTCTGCGCCTTTTTGACGTAAGGATCGTTGAAATGTTCTTGCAGCCACTTAAGGCTAGTTTTGGAACGGGCCACGGGCCACCTCGAAAAATAAAACGGGTCGTGATTAACTGGGCGGTCCCGGACTCGCTCGGGTAAACTGGCCGCCGCTTTTTACAAGATCAGACGCAGGGGTCAGATTATGCCGCTCACTCAAGAGCAGAAGAAACAGTACAAATCCATTGGCCACCATCTGAAACCAGTTCTGATTGTGGCAGACAACGGGTTGACTGAAGGTGTGTTAGCCGAATTTGAACGCGCACTGAACGATCACGAACTGATCAAGATCAAGGTCAATATCCTTGATCGCGAAGCGCGCCTGGCTGCCGTTGCAGAACTGTGCAAGGCGGGCAAGGCGGACCTGGTCCAGGTCATCGGCAAGATGGCGCTGCTGTATCGCAAGAACTTCAGCGTCAACAAGCAACTGTCGAACGT
Organism: Pseudomonas synxantha; assembly: GCF_900105675.1. Classification (NCBI taxonomy): domain Bacteria; kingdom Pseudomonadati; phylum Pseudomonadota; class Gammaproteobacteria; order Pseudomonadales; family Pseudomonadaceae; genus Pseudomonas; species Pseudomonas synxantha. The sequence goes on from NZ_LT629786.1 coordinate 5,106,200, forward strand.
ACACCGCTTCAAGTAACAAAAAGGGTCACGGGCGTGCTTCGCGCGCCCTGCCACTCCATCCCGGGACCGGCTGCATCACCAGCACCAGGCCGGAGAACCCTAGCACAAGATAGCTGAACAGCCGCCAGCGCAACGCTTCCGGCAGCCACACATGCACCACGCAAAACATCGCGCATGCATACAGCGCCATCAACAGCAGTTGCCCACGAATATCTCGCCACAGACTCCCCAAGCCTTCAGCCTTGATCAGCACTAACGCCTGAAGCATTACGCACGCCGCCGCAAAACCTACCAGCAGCGCACTCAATAATCCGTCGACCTCGTCGATCAGCAGCGGTGCCAGGCCAATCAGGCCCAGCGCCGGTAGCACGCCGATATGTAACAGCCACAGGCCGCCAACCCAAAGCATCTGGGAGAGCTGCCAAAGCATGGCGCCCGCACGAAGCGGGCGCTTTTTTTCAGATGTGACGAACTTCGACAATCTCGTACTCGATCACGCCACTCGGCGTCTTCACAGCAACCACGTCGCCCTCTTCCTTGGCAATCAAGGCACGAGCAATCGGCGAACCGACGGAGATCTTGCCTTTTTTGAAGTCAGCCTCATCTTCTCCCACGATCTGGTAGGTCACGCTCTCATCGGTCTCGACGTTGGCGATTTCCACCGTGGTGCCAAAGATCACCTTGCCAGTATGCGGGATGGTCGTGACATCGATAATCACCGCATTCTGCATGCGGCCCTCGATATCACGAATCCGCGCCTCGACCATACCCTGCTGCTCACGGGCAGCGTGGTATTCGGCGTTTTCCTTCAAGTCACCCAGCTCGCGGGCCGTACCGATGTCCTGGCTCAGCTTTGGACGTACGACCTTGGTCAGATGGGCATGCTCCTCTTCCAGGGCCTTGGCACCCTGAACGGTCATTGGGTATTTGGTTATGCTCATGCCTTCAATCCCGCATGTAAATCCTGCAAGCGACGCACGGTCTTTTCCGGACCGAACTTGAGCGCTTCGCAGATGGCTTCGCCAGCAGCAATGGTGGTGGTGCAGTAGATCTTGTGCTGCAAGGCATTACGACGAATGGAGTAGGAATCCGCGATCGACTGGCGACCTTCGGTGGTGTTGATGATCAGGGTTACTTCGTCATTCTTGATCATGTCGACCACGTGCGGACGGCCTTCCGTCACCTTGTTCACGCGACGTACTTTCAGGCCGGCAGCTTCGATCAGCTTGGCGGTCCCGGCGGTAGCCACGACTTCAAAGCCCAAGTTGATCAGATCACGGGCAACCCCTGCAACCAGTGGCTTGTCGTCATCACGCACGCTGATAAACGCAGTACCGCCGGTCGGAAGCACTTCACTGGCCCCCATCTGAGCCTTGGCGAACGCTTCACCGAAGGTATCGCCCACGCCCATCACTTCACCGGTGGACTTCATCTCCGGGCCCAGGATCGGGTCCACACCAGGGAATTTGGCGAATGGGAATACCGCCTCTTTCACGCTGTAGAAGTTTGGAATGATTTCCTTGGTGAAACCGATTTCCTTCAAGGTCTTACCGGCCATCACACGGGCCGCGATCATGGCCAGGGACACACCGATGCACTTGGAAACAAACGGCACGGTACGCGAAGCCCGCGGGTTGACTTCGATGACGTAGATGTCTTCGCCTTGCAGCGCCAACTGTACGTTCATCAGGCCGACCACACCCAGCTCCAGAGCCATTTTCTTGACCTGCTCGCGCATCTCGTCCTGGATATGCGCCGGCAGCGAGTACGGCGGCAGCGAGCATGCGGAGTCACCGGAGTGAACGCCCGCCTGTTCGATATGCTGCATGATTGCGCCGATCACCACGTCGGTACCGTCGCAAACCGCATCCACGTCCATTTCGATAGCGCAGTTGAGGAAGTGGTCCAGCAGCACCGGGCTGTCGTTGGACACTTTCACCGCATCACGCAGGTAACGCTTGAGCTCGTCTTCTTCATAGACGATTTCCATCGCGCGACCGCCCAGCACGTAGGATGGACGCACCACCAGCGGGTAGCCGATCTTGCTGGCCGCACGAATGGCTTCGTCTTCGCTGCGCACGGTGGCATTTGGCGGCTGACGCAGGTTCAGGCGCTCAACCATCTGCTGGAAGCGCTCACGGTCTTCGGCGCGGTCGATGGCATCAGGGCTGGTACCGATGATCGGCACGCCAGCCGCTTCCAGGGCACGCGCCAGTTTCAGCGGAGTTTGGCCGCCGTACTGGACGATCACGCCTTTGGGCTTTTCGACGCGACAGATTTCCAGGACGTCTTCCAGGGTTACCGGTTCGAAATACAGACGGTCGGAAGTGTCGTAGTCAGTGGAAACAGTTTCCGGGTTGCAGTTGACCATGATGGTCTCGTACCCGTCTTCGCGCAGCGCAAGGGCGGCGTGTACACAGCAATAGTCGAACTCGATGCCCTGGCCGATACGGTTCGGACCGCCACCCAGGATGATGATCTTGTCGCGGCCTGTCGGCGCGGCTTCGCACTCTTCCTCATAGGTGGAGTACATGTAGGCCGTGTCGGTGGCGAATTCTGCGGCGCAGGTGTCAACGCGCTTGTAGACCGGGAAGATATCCAGCTTGTGGCGATGAGTACGCAGGTTCTTCTCGGTCACACCCAGCAGCTTGGCCAGACGCTGATCGGAGAAACCTTTGCGCTTGAGGCGGAACATCAAGTCGCGGTCGATAGACGACAGACCCAGCGTCTTGACCTTCTCTTCTTCCTTGATCAGATCTTCGATCTGCACCAGGAACCACGGGTCGATCATGTTCATGCCGAAGATATCTTCGACGCTCAGGCCGGCACGGAAGGCGTCAGCCACGTACCAGATACGCTCTGCGCCCGGCACCGTCAGCTCGCGCTTGAGGATGCTCATGCTTTCCGGGCTGCTCATGTCGAGCTTCTCGTCCAGGCCGCAAACACCAACTTCCAGGCCGCGCAGGGCTTTCTGCAGGGATTCCTGGAAAGTACGGCCGATTGCCATCACTTCACCGACAGACTTCATCTGGGTGGTCAGGCGCGCATCAGCCTTGGCGAATTTCTCGAAGGCAAAGCGCGGCAGCTTGGTCACGACGTAGTCGATAGACGGCTCGAAAGACGCCGGCATAGCGCCGCCGGTGATTTCGTTTTGCAACTCGTCCAAGGTGTAGCCGATAGCCAGCTTGGCGGCGATACGCGCAATCGGGAAGCCGGTCGCTTTCGAGGCCAGCGCCGAAGAACGCGATACCCGTGGGTTCATCTCGATCACGACCATGCGGCCTGTGTCCGGGCAGATACCGAACTGAACGTTGGAACCACCGGTTTCAACGCCGATCTCACGCAATACCGCCAACGAGGCGTTGCGCATGATCTGGTATTCCTTGTCCGTCAGGGTCTGCGCCGGAGCAACAGTGATCGAGTCACCGGTGTGCACGCCCATCGGGTCGAAGTTTTCGATGGAGCAGACGATGATGCAGTTGTCCTTCTTATCGCGGACAACCTCCATCTCATACTCTTTCCAGCCGATCAGGGATTCGTCGATCAGCAGCTCTTTGGTCGGCGACAGGTCCAGGCCACGGGCACAGATTTCTTCGAATTCTTCACGGTTGTAAGCAATGCCACCACCAGTGCCGCCCATGGTGAAGGACGGGCGGATGATGCATGGGAAGCCCAGCTTTTCGAGAACCGCGTTGGCCTCTTCCATGCTGTGGGCAATACCGGAGCGCGGGCAGTCAAGGCCTATGGACTTCATGGCCTTGTCGAAGCGCGAACGGTCTTCAGCCTTGTCGATGGTGTCGGCATTGGCGCCGATCATCTCTACGCCGAACTTCTCCAGGACACCTTCGCGCTCCAGGTCCAGCGCGCAGTTCAGCGCGGTCTGGCCACCCATGGTCGGCAGCAGCGCGTCCGGACGCTCTTTCTCGATGATCTTGGCCACGGTCTGCCACTTGATCGGCTCGATGTAGGTGGCATCGGCCATGGCCGGGTCGGTCATGATGGTGGCCGGGTTGGAGTTCACCAGGATGACGCGGTAACCCTCCTCGCGCAGGGCTTTACAAGCCTGGGCGCCGGAGTAGTCGAATTCGCAGGCCTGGCCGATCACGATCGGGCCAGCGCCGAGAATCAGGATGCTTTTTATGTCTGTACGTTTTGGCATGGGTTTGTCACTCAAATCCGCAGGTCAGTCGGCAAGCCGTCTTGAACAATCTTTGAAGAGCCTGCGGGGGCCACCGAAGCTCGGGGCCGCCCACAGGCCAGTCAGTCAGCGTCGCTTGGCCATCTCATTGATGAAACGGTCGAACAGCGGCGCTACGTCGTTCGGGCCCGGGCTGGCTTCAGGGTGGCCCTGGAAGCTGAACGCGCTCTTGTCGGTGCGCTCGATGCCCTGCAGGGAACCGTCGAACAGCGACTTGTGAATGGCGCGCACGTTGCTCGGCAAGGTGGCTTCATCTACCGCAAAACCGTGGTTCTGGCTGGTGATCATCACAATGCCGGTATCCAGGTCTTGTACCGGGTGGTTTGCACCATGGTGGCCGTGCCCCATTTTCAGGGTCTTGGCGCCGGAGGCCAGGGCCAGCAACTGGTGGCCCAGGCAGATGCCGAATACCGGGATCTCGGTTTCCAGCACGTCCTTGATGGCCTGGATGGCGTAGTCGCATGGCTCGGGGTCACCCGGGCCATTGGACAGAAACACACCGTCCGGTTGCAGGGCGAGCACTTCGCTGGCCGGGGTCTGTGCCGGCACAACGGTCACGCGGCAGCCGCGCTCGACCAGCATGCGCAGGATGTTGTACTTGACGCCATAGTCGTAGGCGACCACGTGGTAAGGCAACTCGGCAGCATCGATGGTCGCATGGCTGTCAGTCTTCAAATCCCAGACAGTGGAGCGCCACTCGTACTTTTCTTTGACGCTGACGACTTTCGCCAGGTCCATGCCCTTCAGGCCAGGGAAACCTTGTGCTGCGGCAATCGCCGCCTCTTCGGAAATATTGTCACCGACCATGATGCAGCCGTTCTGCGAGCCTTTCTCACGCAGGATGCGCGTCAGGCGGCGCGTGTCGATACCGGCGATCGCCACAACGTTGTTGGCTTTCAGGTAATCGGACAGCGACATCGTGTTACGCCAGTTGCTCGCAACCAGTGGCAGGTCACGAATTACCAGACCTGCTGACCAGACACGATCAGACTCGACGTCTTCCGGTGTAGTCCCGGTGTTGCCGATGTGCGGATAGGTCAGGGTAACGATCTGTTGGGCGTAGGAAGGATCGGTAAGGATTTCCTGATAGCCGGTCATGGCAGTGTTAAACACTACCTCTCCAACGGTTTGACCGTCGGCTCCAATGGCTTCGCCGCGAAAAATGCTGCCATCAGCAAGGGCGAGTATGGCTGGCTTAGTCAAGAAGACCTCCCGTAAATAAAGCCTGAAAGGGCGATCGCAGGTTGTAAAAAAGCGGAGTGACGTATGGACACGTCACCCCGCTTCTTCACTGAATTATTCTGCGCGCTTTTAGTGGACACACTAAAGCTGTAGCTTACAGAAAAAGGCTTTTTTGGTCCACCGCTAATGAGCCTTAAAGGCAGGAGAATGCGACAGGACGTCGCTTAGCGGTTAAAAACGGGGCCTCAGGATAATCCTGGAGCCCCGTTTTAGCTACTGATTAGTGCAGATCCAGCACATCGCGCATGTCGTACAAGCCAGGCTCGCGCCCCTCCAACCAGAGCGCAGCACGCACCGCCCCCTTGGCAAACGTCATGCGACTGGAGGCTTTATGCGTGATCTCCAGGCGTTCACCTTCGGTGGCGAACAGCACTGTGTGATCGCCCACTACATCACCACCGCGCACAGTCGCAAAGCCAATGGTGTCGCGCGCACGCTCACCTGTATGACCTTCGCGCCCGTACACAGCCACTCTCGACAGATCGCGACCCAACGCATCGGCTATAGCTTCACCCATGCGCAGTGCGGTACCGGAAGGCGCGTCGATCTTGTGACGGTGATGGGTCTCGATGATTTCGATATCCGCCTCATCACCCAGCACACGCGCCGCCAGATCCAGCAATTTCAGCGACAGGTTCACACCCACACTGAAGTTGGCGGCAAAGACGATAGGGATGTCCTTGCCCGCCTCCACCAGCAACTGCTTCTGCTCAGCACTCAAGCCCGTCGTGCCAATCACCATCGCCTTGCCCGCCTTGCGGCAAAACGCCAGGTTTTTCAGCATCACATCCGGCAAGGTGAAGTCGATCAATACGTCGAACTCGTCAGCCACCTGCTCAAGGCTGCCCGACAATGAAACACCGATGCGCCCCAGAGAGGCTAACTCACCGGCATCCGCACCGATCAACGTGCTGCCCGGGCGAACAATCGCCGCGGTCAGCCCAGAGGCCGGCGAACGCTGCTGCACCGCTTCGACCAGCGTCTTGCCCATGCGCCCGGCAGCGCCCATTACGGCTATACGTCGCATATCACTTCCTTACAGGTCGCCGAAGAAGCGCTTTACGCCATCGAAAAAGCCAGTGGTTTTCGGCGAGTGGGAATCGTCACCTTCCAGCGAACTACGGAACTCTTCGAGCAATTCGCGCTGACGACGCCCCAGGTTAACGGGGGTTTCCACCGCTACGCGGCACATCAGGTCGCCAGCAGCACCACCGCGTACCGGCGCAACGCCTTTACCACGAATGCGGAACTGCTTGCCGGTTTGAGTACCTTCAGGAATCTTGAGCTTAACCCTACCATCAAGGGTCGGAATTTCCAGCTCGCCACCCAAGGCCGCATCGACAAAGCTGATCGGCACTTCGCAGAACAAATGCTTGCCATCGCGCTGGAAGATCGAATGCTCGCGCACATTGATCACCACGTACAGATCGCCCGTCGGACCGCCTTGGGTACCCGCCTCGCCTTCGCCCGACAGGCGAATACGATCACCGGTATCCACACCTGCCGGCACTTTCACCGAGAGGGTCTTGTACTCTTCGACGCGGCCTTCGCCGTGGCAGGAGTCGCACGGATCAGAAATGATCTTGCCCTGACCATGGCAACGCGGGCAGGTTTGCTGCACCGAGAAGAAGCCCTGCTGCATGCGCACCTGACCGATACCACCACAGGTCGGGCAAGTAATCGGCGAGGAACCTTTCTTCGCACCCGAACCGTCGCACGGCTTGCAATTGACCAGCGTCGGTACACGGATATTGACGCTGGTACCGCGCACGGCCTCTTCCAGGTTCAGTTCCAGGGTGTAGCGCAGGTCACTGCCCCGCTGGGCACCGCCACGCTGACCACCGCGACCACCACCAAAGAAGTCGCTGAACACGTCGCCAAAAATATCGGAGAAGTTCTGGCCACCAAAACCGGCACCGCCGCCGCCCATGCTCGGGTCGACGCCGGCATGCCCATACTGGTCGTAAGCCGCACGCTTATTGGGATCACACAGGCATTCGTAGGCCTCGTTGGCCTCCTTGAACATCTCTTCGGATTCTTTGTTATCCGGATTACGGTCCGGGTGGTGCTTCATCGCCAGGCGGCGGTAGGCCTTTTTCAGGTCCGCCTCGCTGGCCCCGCGCTCCACACCCAATACTTCGTAATAGTCACGCTTTGCCATAAGTCTTTGCACTCTTAAGGACGTCCGGCCTGGCCCTCCTGAACCCTGCCAAACTCGTTGAGCCCCAATACAGGCCCGGACCCAACTCACGTCAATTCAACGATCCTGGTCATTACTGCTTTCAGCCAGGGACCCGGCCAAAAACGCGGTGATTGTCATTCGGAAAGCAGGAGCATTCCCGGTCACACCGCCAGCATCCGAGCGTTGTCGCATGCTGTAAAAATTCGCATACCCCAGACACGCCAACGCGGGAGCTAGCTCCCGCGCGGCGACATCCTACCAGTCACCGCTTGTCAGCGGTCAACCGGACAACCAACTTACTTGTTGTCTTTAACTTCTTCGAACTCGGCATCGACAACATCATCGTGCTTGGCTTCAGGCTCTGCTTGTTGCGCAGCACCGTCAGCCGGCTGAGCTTGTTCGGCGTACATTTTCTGAGCGACCGGCGCGGAGACTTTCGACAGTTCCTCAACCTTCGCCTCGATGGCAGCCTTGTCGTCGCCCTTGATGGCGGCTTCCAGGGCAACCACTGCTGCTTCGATTGCAGTTTTCTCTTCGGCAGTCACTTTGTCGCCAGCATCAGCGATCATCTTGCGAGTCGAGTGAACCAGCGCATCACCCTGGTTGCGAGCACCGGCCAGCTCTTCGAACTTCTTGTCCGCTTCAGCGTTGGTTTCGGCATCACGGATCATCTGTTGAATTTCTTCATCAGACAGGCCGGAGTTGGCCTTGATAGTGATCTTCTGCTCTTTGCCGGTAGCCTTGTCCTTCGCACCAACGTGCAGGATGCCGTTGGCGTCGATGTCGAAGGTCACTTCGATCTGTGGCACGCCACGTGGTGCTGGCGGAATCTCAGCCAGGTCGAACTTGCCCAGGGACTTGTTCTGGGCGGCTTGCTTACGCTCACCTTGCAGCACGTGAATGGTCACGGCGCCCTGATTGTCATCAGCAGTCGAGAACACTTGGGATTTCTTGGTAGGAATCGTGGTGTTTTTCTCGATCAGCGCAGTCATCACGCCACCCATGGTTTCGATACCCAGGGTCAGCGGGCTTACGTCCAGCAGCAGTACGTCTTTCACGTCACCGGCCAGTACCGCACCCTGGATCGCAGCACCCATGGCAACGGCTTCGTCAGGGTTGACGTCTTTACGTGCTTCTTTGCCGAAGAACTCGGTTACCAGCTTTTGCACCAAAGGCATACGGGTCTGGCCGCCGACCAGGATCACGTCGTTGATCGAGCCAACGTCGATACCGGAGTCTTTCAGCGCGATACGGCAAGGCTCGATAGTGCGCTGAACCAGGTCTTCAACCAGCGCTTCGAGCTTGGAGCGCGAGATCTTCACGTTCAAGTGCTTAGGACCGGTAGCGTCTGCAGTGATGTACGGCAGGTTGACGTCGGTCGACTGAGCGGAAGACAGCTCGATCTTGGCTTTCTCAGCGGCTTCTTTCAGGCGCTGCATGGCCAGCGGGTCACCCTTGAGGTTCATGCCGCTTTCTTTCTTGAATTCATCAACGAGGTAGTCGATCAGACGAATGTCAAAGTCTTCACCACCCAGGAAGGTATCGCCGTTTGTGGCCAACACTTCGAACTGGTGCTCGCCGTCAACTTCAGCGATCTCGATCACGGAAACGTCGAAGGTACCGCCACCCAGGTCATAAACGATCACGGTGTGATCGCCCTTGGCCTTGTCCATGCCGTAAGCCAGTGCGGCTGCGGTAGGTTCGTTGATGATGCGTTTTACGTCGAGGCCCGCGATGCGGCCGGCGTCCTTGGTTGCCTGGCGCTGGCTGTCGTTGAAGTAGGCCGGAACGGTGATCACCGCTTCAGTCACAGCTTCACCGAGGTAGTCTTCGGCAGTCTTCTTCATCTTTTTCAAGATTTCAGCCGAGATTTGCGGCGGCGACATTTTCTGGCCGTTTACTTCAACCCAGGCGTCACCGTTGTCGGCCTTGGCGATTTTATAAGGCACCATCTTGATGTCTTTCTGTACGACTTCTTCGTCGAACTTACGACCGATCAGACGCTTTACCGCGTACAGGGTGTTATGCGGGTTGGTTACAGCCTGGCGCTTGGCCGACTGACCGACAAGGATTTCACCGTCGTTGGCGTAAGCAATGATCGACGGAGTGGTACGTGCGCCTTCGGCGTTTTCGATAACCTTTGCAACGCCGTTTTCCAGCACGGAGACGCAGGAGTTGGTGGTCCCCAGGTCAATACCGATAATTTTGCCCATGATTTACTCTCCCGAAACTTGAATTTTTTTGCCGCAGCAGTGGTGGCTAACCGCGGTAGCACTTAAACGCTTGACTTATAGATGGGGGCCTTGCGGCGGATTTCAAGCCTGCTCATCGATAGAAGGTGCAGGAGGTGCATCGGCGGCAGGAGCCTTGCTCACCACCACCATTGCCGGGCGCATCAAGCGACCATTGAGTTGGTAGCCCTTCTGGAACACCTTCATAACGCTGTTAGGCTCCAGGTCGTGACTTTCCTGCATGGCCATGGCCTGGTGGTGCTCAGCGTTGAAAGGCTCACCGCCTTGCGGATCGATAGCTTCCAGCTGATAACGCTTCAGGGTGTCCTGGAACATTTTCAGGGTCAGCTCGATGCCTTCGCGCATTGGGCGGATGTTTTCGTCGTCCGGGTTGGACAACTCAAGACCACGCTCCAGGCTGTCGATGATCGGCAACAGATCACCGGCGAATTTTTCCAGCGCGAATTTGTGAGCCTTCTCTACGTCCTGCTCGGCACGGCGGCGGACGTTCTGCAGATCGGCGGCAACACGCAAAGATTGATCCTGCGCAGCGGACAATTGCTCTTCGAGCACTTGCACGCGTGTCGCCAGCTCATCACCGGCAGCCGCGTTGGCGTCTGGAGTTTGCGTATCCTGCGTCTGTTCGTCAGCCATAGATCTCTCCTTTCAAAATCATGCGCGAACTCAACTCGCGCTTCTGTTCCGGTATATGGGGCCACAATTTCCAGGTTCAAGGGCGCAGGCGTTACCAAAAGTCTTTCGCATGCTCTGGATCATTTCCTGCGCCTTCATTCCGCATCGCGCTAAAAAAACGCATTGATCAAGCAAATCGAGCTAAGCCTCAGGATTGTCAGGCCTGAACAAAACACTGTATAAATAACCAGACCTAAAGCCTGGGAGCGGCCGTCATGCTGGTGCACCTGTCTGTACACAACTACGCCATTGTTGAACACCTGGACCTTGAACTGGATCGCGGGATGAGCGTAATCACAGGCGAGACCGGCGCCGGCAAGTCGATCATGCTCGACGCTCTGGGCCTGACCCTCGGCGACCGTGCCGACAGTGGCGTGGTACGCCCCGGCTCCGACAAAGCCGATATCCTGGCCACCTTCGACCTTGCGGATATTCCTGAAGCCGAGGCATGGCTGGCCGAGCGCGACCTCAATAATGAAGGGCCCTGCATTCTGCGTCGGGTGATCACTGCCGAAGGGCGCTCCCGCGGCTATATCAACGGCACCCCTTGTCCCCTAGGTGACTTGAAAGCGCTGGGGGAGCTGCTTATTGATATCCACAGCCAGCATGAGCACCAATCCCTGCTGAAAACCGATACCCACCGCCGCCTGCTCGATGAATACGCCGGCGCCACCGATCTTGCCCGTCAAGTTCAACTCGCGGCCCAACGCTGGCGCCAGACGCGCCAGGAGCTGGAACGCCTCTCCAACTCTGGCGACGAACAACGTGCCCGCCACCAGTTGCTCAGCTATCAGCTGGAAGAGCTCGAAAGCCTGGGCCTGGGTGAGACCGAGCTGGAGCAGCTTGAACAGGAACACAAGAACCTGACCAATGCCGAGACCCTGCTAGGTATATGCCGCCAGGTGGTCGAGCAATGCAGTGAGAGCGATTCCGGCAATGTACTCAACGCACTGACCGCCAGCCTCAATCGCCTGTCCAGTGTGAACAACGCTTCCGGTTCGCTGAGTGAAGCCACCACCCTGCTGACCAGCGCACAGATCCAGGTTGAGGAAGCGGTCGGCGAACTGAATCGTTTTCTGGACCATTTCGATGCCGATCCAGCGCGCCTGCAGGAAATAGAAGAGCGCCTGGATACTATCTATACCCTGGCACGCAAGCATCGAATCCAGCCCACTGAAGTCGCCGCCATGCAGCAGAAACTGCTGGATGAAATCGAGACACTGAACGCGAACGACGAATCCATCGAGCGACTGGGCGAAGAGCTCGCCTCGTTTGCCCGCCACTACCAGGAAAAGGCCCGGGAGCTCAGCGACCTGCGCCAGCAAGCAGCCACCAGCCTGGCCAGCGCCGTTGAGCAAGAAATCCAGCGCCTGGGCATGCCGGGCGGGCGCTTCACCATCGAACTACGCGCAAACGCCAGTCACGAACTGCAACCCCATGGGCTGGAGCAAGTAGAACTGCTGGTCAGCGCCAACCCCGGGCAACCACTCAAGGCCCTTGCCAAAGTCGCGTCCGGCGGCGAGCTGTCGCGAATCAGCCTGGCGATCCAAGTGATTACCGCCCAAACCTCACGAGTGCCGACGCTGGTATTCGACGAGGTAGACGTTGGCATTGGCGGGCCGACCGCAGAGATTGTCGGCCAGTTGTTGCGCCGCCTGGGGGATCGCGGCCAGGTGCTTACGGTAACTCACTTGCCGCAAGTGGCCGCCCAGGGTCATCAGCATTTATTTGTGCACAAGGTGCGTGGCAATGACGCGACGCACACGGCCGTCTCCAAGCTGAACAAATCGGAGCGGGTAGAAGAGGTCGCGCGCATGCTCGGCGGTATCGACTTGACCAAGGAGTCCTTGGCTCACGCGAAAAAAATGGTCGTGGCGGCGAAGGCCTGAACTGATATTTCCCTTCTTATAGAAAGCACGAAGGCGACCCTGGGGTCGCCTTCAATCGTTTCACAGAGCAAATCTGCGTCGATTTTTACTTTTTCTTACGGATGTACAAGACCAGATTATGATCGACCAAATCGAATCCATGCTCCTCAGCAATCTTATGCTGCAGCGCCTCGATTTCAGGACTGGTGAACTCGATAACCTCATTGGTATCCAGGTCAACCATGTGGTCGTGGTGACCACCGTCGGCCAATTCAAACACCGCATGACCGCCGTCGAAATTATGACGAACCACCAGCCCTGCGGCTTCAAACTGGGTCAGCACACGGTAAACCGTGGCCAAGCCGACGTCCTCGTTAGACTCCATCAGCGCCTTGTAGACATCCTCGGCACTCATGTGACGCTGCTCAGCAGAATCGAGCATTTGTAGAATCTTGACTCGTGGCAGAGTCACTTTGAGACCGGCTTTGCGTAGTTCGCTATTTTCAACCATGGTTAGCTTTCTCGCGGATGCTGCTTCGCAGCTTCTCTTAATACGGGTATGATCGGCGTTTACGTTGTCCCAGCCAAGATAGTGGAAGTCGCCCACCGATGCAAAACACCAAGCTCTTGCTAACCAGTTTCACCTTTGTGGGACTGCTCGCACTCGCCGGTTGTTCATTCCCCGGGGTTTACAAAATCGACATCCAGCAGGGCAATGTCGTCACGCAGGACATGATAGACCAGTTACGCCCGGGAATGACCCGACGGCAAGTACGGTTTATCATGGGCAACCCCCTGCTGACCGACACTTTCCATGCCGATCGCTGGGATTATCTCTATAGCCTCCAGCCAGGTGGCGGTGAACGCCAACAGGAGCGCGTCAGTGTCGTCTTCAATGGCAATGACCAGCTTGTCAGCCTGTCCGGTGACTTCATGCCTGGCGTGAGCCGCGATGAAGCGCTGCTGGGCAAGGACAGCGGCACCAACGTGACCGCACCTGTGCAGGAAGCTGAAAAACCGAAATCCGAGGTGCCGGCCAAGCCTGGCTCGCTGCTGGACCAGATCCAGAAAGACGTCGACGGCGTGGAAACCGTGCCCGTTCCGACGCCACAACCTCTGGACACCGACCCGCAGTAATTTTTCGTTGCTCGATAAAAAGCCCGGCATGCCGGGCTTTTTGTTGCCTGCCATTTGGCCGGCTTAGGAATTTTGCTGTCTGCTCATCGCAGCTTTAGCCGCACGCAGCCTGCGCACTTCCTTGGGGTCCGCAAGCAGCGGCCGGTAGATTTCAATTCGATCACCTGGCTGCACAGCACGCACATCAGCATCCGCCACCACCTTACCGAAGATTCCCAACGGGCAGTCGGCCAACACCAGATCCGGAAATTGCCGTGCGATTCCCGACGCCAGGACCGCCGCCCTCAGGCTGGTGCCCACGGGCATTGTCACCGCCAACAAAACCTGGCGATCCACCGCGGCATACACCACTTCAATCTCAACCATGCAATTGCTTGGCCCGCTGGCAGAACGCATCCACCAGCGTATTAGCGGCCTGATTGAACAAAGGCCCCAGCGTGGCACGCACAATAGGCCCGGCATAATCAAATGACAGATCCAGGCTGATCTTGCAGGCCTTATCCGTCAGCGCCTTGAATACCCACACCCCATGCAACTGAGTGAAAGGCCCCTCCTGCAGATTCATTTCGATGGATTTGCCAGGCACCAGCACATTGCGCGTCACAAAATGCTGGCTAAGACCGCCCTTGGCGACCCCGACACTGGCAACCATGTGCTCGTCACTGCTCTCCAAGACCTCGGCAGTCGAGCACCAAGGCAGGAATTCCGGGTAACGCGCCACGTCGTTGACCAGGTCATAGAGCGCCTGCGCTGGATAGGGCAACAGGGCCGAACGTTGAATATGCGTCGTCATGTGAGCGTTACTTCCACTGCTGAGCGGCAAACATCGCGAAAGTACAGCCCGATCCGCGAGAGAAAAAAACCTAAGAACTGCCCGTATTGTCCGGGATTCGTCCAACACGCTCAAGCACGCAGGTTGACCGTAGCCGACACGCTCGCAACTCCCTATAATGCCGCCCCTATGGCTAAACAAAAGAAACACCCCACAGGGACCATCGCGCAAAATAAAAAGGCGCGACACGATTACTTCATCGAACATCGGTTCGAGGCTGGTCTGGTCCTGGCCGGCTGGGAAGTAAAGAGTCTGCGTGCCAGCAAACTGCAGCTGGTCGACAGTTATGTGCTGCTCAAGGATGGCGAGGCATGGCTGCTCGGCAGTCATATCACCCCGCTGACCACCGCGAGCACTCACGTGATTGCCGACCCGGTGCGCACGCGCAAGCTATTGCTTAACGCCCGCGAACTGGAAAAGCTCGCCGCGGCCGTGCAGCAAAAAGGTTACGCCTGCGTCTGCTTGTCCTGGTATTGGAGCAAGCACCTGGTCAAGTGCGAAATCGCACTGGGCAAGGGCAAGAAGGAATACGACAAGCGCGATACCGAACGCGAGCGCGATTCCAACCGTGAACTGCATCGCGCCGTGCGCAACAAGGGCAAGGAAGAATAACCCTTGCGACGATGTAGCCTCGGGCACCTTGCCCGGGGCTACATGCCCTTGCGTCGTTCCGCCCGCGCTACACGCTGAACCTCCTGACGTACTTCCTCCAGCACTTCCTGCACATACAACAGGTGACGTGTCGAGACTTCGCGCGCCTGCTCGGCTCGCCCCTCAATGATTGCCAGGTACAAATCCCGATGCTGGCTGATCAGCATGTCGCGGGTCTCTGTACGCTGTTGATACATGCCGCCGATGTTGGTCACCACGTTTCGCTTGAGCAGATCGAACAAGCCGCGAATGGTGTGCAGCAACACAGCGTTATGACTGGCCTCGGCAATCGCCAAGTGAAATCTCGCATCCGCGGCGCCCTCCTCAACTCGGCTCACCTCGTCGGCTCGCGCATAACAATCCTGCAGCGCCTCAAAAGCCGCTGTCAGCCGTTCACGGTCGACCTCCGTGGCACGCAACGCCGCGTAATAGGCACAAGAAGCCTCCAGGGTCTGGCGAAACTCCAAAAGGTCCCGCTGTGCCTCGGGATTGTTTTCCAACAAATGCAGCAGCGGATCGCTGAAGGTCGAACCCAGGGAGTCCACCACATAGTTGCCACCGCCCTGGCGACTGACCAGCAACCCCTTGGCCGCCAGTTTCTGGATCGCCTCACGCAATGACGGGCGCGACACACCAAACTGTTCAGCCAAAGCGCGCTCGGCCGGCAAGCGCTCGCCTGACTTCAACGTGCCCTCAAGGATCATGCCCTCAAGCTGCTCGACAATGTCATCAGACAAACGGCGCTGACGCACCTGATCAAACCCCATAACTCACTCTCCACGATCCCGACCACTCGCCGGGCCTTCTATTCTGGCCTATCGCTGCGCTTGCAGCACCTATCAGAACACCTTTGATTCATCCGATCAGAGCACCGCCCATCACGGCCTCAGACCAAAGTTTCGCGAGCGGCAAATTGACACACCACTGCAATGCCTTTTAATCTAGCCCACAGCGAATGTAAATTGGTATTACCAATTATCCAAGCACACAAACAACAACAAAATCAGGGGCCACCCCATATGCAAACCTGGCAACAGCTCTACAGCCCTCTCGGCAGCCTCGGCCTGTCCGCAATGGCCGCCGTCATTCCCATCGTGTTCTTCTTCCTGGCCCTGGCTGTGTTTCGTCTTAAGGGTCATGTGGCTGGCAGCATCACCCTGGCGCTGTCGATCCTGGTGGCTATCTTCGCCTTCCAGATGCCGGTGGACATGGCCCTGGCTGCAGCCGGTTATGGCTTTGCCTACGGCTTGTGGCCCATCGCCTGGATCATCGTGGCAGCGGTATTCCTCTACAAATTGACGGTCAAGAGCGGTCAGTTCGAGATCATCCGCAGCTCCGTCTTGTCGATCACCGACGACCAGCGCCTGCAGGTCCTGTTGATCGGCTTCTGCTTCGGTGCTTTCCTGGAAGGCGCCGCCGGTTTTGGTGCGCCCGTGGCGATTACCGCCGCGCTGTTGGTCGGCCTGGGTTTCAACCCGCTGTACGCCGCCGGCCTGTGCCTGATTGCCAACACCGCGCCAGTGGCCTTCGGTGCATTGGGCATTCCGATCATCGTCGCAGGCCAGGTCACCGGCATTGATGCGTTCAAGATCGGCGCCATGACCGGCCGGCAACTGCCGTTGCTGTCGCTGTTCGTGCCCTTCTGGCTGGTGTTCATGATGGACGGCCTGCGTGGCGTTCGCGAAACCTGGCCAGCGGCATTGGTGGCTGGCTTGAGCTTTGCCATCACCCAGTACTTCACCTCCAACTTCATTGGCCCGGAACTGCCAGACATTACCTCGGCACTCGCCAGCCTGATTGCCCTGACGCTGTTCCTGAAAGTCTGGCAGCCCAAGCGCACCGCAGGCGCACAGATTGCCGGCACCACCTCCAGCGTAGCGGTCACCTCCAGCGCCGGCGGCTTCGGCTTGCCACGCAGTACAGTGGTTTCGCCCTACAGCCTGGGGCAGATTTTCAAGGCCTGGTCGCCGTTCCTGATCCTGACCGTGCTGGTAACCATCTGGACCCTCAAGCCCTTCAAGGCCATGTTCGCCGTGGGCGGTTCGATGTACAGCTGGGTCTTCAACTTTGCGATCCCTCACCTGGATCAACTGGTGATCAAAGTCGCCCCCATCGTGACCAACCCGACCGCCATCCCGGCCGTATTCAAGCTCGACCCGATTTCGGCCACCGGCACTGCGATTTTCTTCTCCGCACTGATCTCCATGCTGGTGTTGAAAATTGACGTAAAAACTGGTCTTACCACTTTAAAAGAAACCTTCTTTGAGCTGCGTTGGCCGATCCTGTCCATCGGCATGGTGTTGGCGTTTGCTTTCGTCACCAACTATTCGGGCATGTCCTCGACCATGGCTTTGGTGCTGGCCGGCACCGGCGCAGCTTTCCCGTTCTTTTCGCCATTCCTTGGCTGGCTGGGGGTTTTCCTGACAGGCTCCGATACTTCATCCAACGCCCTGTTCAGCTCATTGCAAGCCACCACCGCCCACCAGATTGGCGTCAACGACACCTTGCTGGTAGCGGCGAACACCAGCGGCGGCGTGACCGGCAAAATGATCTCGCCGCAATCGATCGCCGTGGCCTGCGCCGCCACTGGCCTGGTAGGCAAGGAATCCGACCTGTTCCGCTTTACCCTCAAGCACAGCCTGTTTTTTGCCACCATCGTCGGGCTGATCACCTTGGCGCAGGCCTACTGGTTCACCGGTATGCTGGTGCACTGAGACCTGCACGTAATAGGGTAAGAATCGACGCCGGATAACGATTCCGGCGTCTGCTATTTCTGGAGGACCGATGAGCCTGCCTGCTGCTTTTATCAGCGACGTCGCACAACTGATCCCGAAAGACCGCCGTTTCGACGACGCACTCTCCACCCTGGCCTTCGGCACCGACGCCAGCTTTTACCGACTGGTCCCACAGTTGGTGATCCGCGTGGAGTCAGAAGACGAAGTGGTCGCACTGCTGCAGCTGGCCCAGCGTGATCACGTGCCAGTGACCTTCCGTGCCGCCGGTACCAGCCTGTCCGGGCAGGCCATCAGCGACTCGGTGCTGATCGTGCTGGGAGACAACTGGAACCATCGCGAAATCCGCGGGCAAGGCACTCAGATACGCCTGCAACCGGGCGTCATCGGTGCCCAGGCCAACGCCTGGCTCGCGCCATTCGGGCGCAAGATCGGGCCGGACCCAGCGTCGATCAATGCCTGCAAGATTGGCGGTATCGTCGCCAACAATGCCAGTGGCATGTGCTGCGGCACGGCGCAGAATACCTACCACACCCTGGCGGGCATCCGCCTGGTACTGGCCGATGGCAGCCGCCTGGACACGGAAGACGCCGCCAGCGTGCAAGCCTTTCGCCAGACACACGGCGCGTTGCTTGAACGCCTGGCCACATTAGGCCGTGAGACGCGGGAAAATACTGAACTGGCGGCAAAGATCCGCCACAAATACCGTCTGAAAAATACCACCGGCCTTTCACTCAATGCCCTGGTGGATTTCGATGACCCGCTGGATATTCTCAGCCACCTGCTGGTGGGCTCCGAGGGCACCCTTGGGTTTATCAGTGCCGTCACCTACGACACGGTGGTCGATCACCCGAACAAAGCCTCGGCACTGATCGTATTCCCGGATGTCGAGACGTGCTGCAACGCGGTAACGGTGCTGAAAACCCAGCCCGTCTCAGCGGTCGAACTGCTGGATCGACGCAGTATGCGCTCGGTGCAGAACAAGCCGGGCATGCCCGCATTCGTACAACACTTATCGGAAAATGCCTGCGCACTGCTGATCGAATCCCGGGCCGCCTCGCCCTCATTACTGCACGAACAACTGACGCTGATCATGGCTTCCCTGGCGGCGTTTCCCGTAGAGAAACAGGTCGACTTCACCGAAGACCCCGTGGAAAACGCTCGCTTGTGGGCAATCCGCAAAGACACCTTTCCCGCCGTAGGCGCCGTGCGCAAGACCGGCACCACCGTGATCATCGAAGACGTCACCTTCCCCGTAGAGCAACTGGCGATTGGCGTGAACCGCTTGATCGAACTGTTCGACAAACATCACTACGACGAAGCCATCCTGTTCGGACACGCTCTGGAAGGCAATCTGCACTTTGTGTTTACCCAGGGCTTCAACAGCCGCGAAGAAGTCACACGCTATCAAGCGTTCATGGATGAAGTCGCGCAACTGGTGGCGGTTGAATTCGGTGGCTCGCTGAAAGCCGAACACGGCACCGGCCGCAACATGGCGCCGTTCGTTGAACTGGAATGGGGCAGCGATGCCTATCAGCTGATGTGGCAACTCAAGCGCCTGCTCGACCCCAACGGCATTCTAAACCCGGATGTGGTGCTCAGCGACGACCCACAGATTCACCTCAAACACCTCAAGCCCCTGCCTGCCGCCGATGAGCTTGTGGATAAGTGCATTGAGTGTGGGTTCTGCGAGCCGGTGTGCCCATCCAAGGGCCTGACCCTGAGCCCACGCCAACGCATCGTGATCTGGCGCGATATTCAGGCCAAGCAACGCGCGGGGGTCGACACCACCGAGCTAGAAGCGGCCTACCACTACCAAGGCATCGAGACCTGTGCCGCGACCGGGCTCTGCGCCCAACGCTGCCCTGTCGGTATCAACACCGGTGATCTGGTGAAAAAGCTGCGCAGCCGCGAGGCCGACCGTACGAAGACCGCCGAATGGCTTGCCAGCCATTTCTCCATGGCGCTGCAAGGCGCACGCTTTACCCTGCACGTCGCCAATGGCGCACGCATGCTGCTGGGCGCACCACGCCTGGCTAAGTGGTCGGCCACGGTGACCAAATTGTCCAAAGGCCAGGTTCCGCAGTGGACCAACGCCATGCCTCAACCGGAAAAAGCCATTCGCTTCAGCCCGGCAGTGTCGGACGAGCGCCCGCGGGTGGTGTATCTGGCCGCCTGCGTCTCACGCGCCATGGGCCCGGCAGCCGGGGATAAAGAGCAGATGTCGCTGTATGATAAAACCCGCAATCTATTAGAAAAAGCCGGTTACCAAGTCGTATTCCCCGACAACCAAGACAGCCTGTGCTGCGGTCAGCCCTTCGCCTCCAAAGGTTACGCCGAGCAGGCTGAACACAAGCGTCAGGAACTGATCGGCGCCCTGCTCCACGCCAGCCGTGGCGGCCTTGACCCGATCTACTGTGACACCAGCCCATGCACACTGCGACTGGTGCAAGACCTGGGCGAAACTCGCCTGGACCTCTACGACCCGGTGCGCTTCATCCGCACCCACCTCATGGACCGCCTCGACTTCACCCCCCAGGAAGCGCCCATCGCCGTACATGTCACCTGCAGCACCCAGCACCTGGGCGAAAGCCAGGCGCTGATCGAGCTGGCCCGGCGTTGCGCAAAAACCGTGGTAATCCCCGAAGGCATTCATTGCTGCGGCTTTGCCGGCGACAAAGGCTTTACCACGCCGGAACTCAACGCCCACTCCCTGCGGTCGCTCAAGGACGCCGTGCAACATTGCAGCGAAGGTATCTCCACCAGCCGCACCTGTGAGATAGGGCTGAGCCAGCATGGCGGCATCGATTACCACGGTTTGGTGTACCTGGTGGACCGGGTCACCCGCGCACGCGCTCACTAACCTGCAAAAAAACAGAACCCTGGCGCGCCAGCGCAGTCATCTGCATAGGCCTCGACAAACGAGGCTCATCAGTGATGTCGCTGGCAGCGGTTGAACGCCAGCAGCGTCGAGCCCTTTTGCGCAAGGAGATACCCTATGAAGCGTTCCGCTCTTGCTGGCTTGTTTATTACCGCTGCGATGCTGGCCTCCCCTGTGTTTGCGGCCGGCAGTGACAAAGACCTGTGCCAGATCAATCTGGATAAAATCAACAACGGCAAGGCCCTGCTCTCCACCGATACCAGTGGTAAAAGCGGCGAAATAGACACCGCCGTTTCCCAGGCCAAGGCCGCCCTCGCGGCAGGTGATGAGAAGAAGTGCATCGAAATCACCTCCAAGGCCCTGCAGGACCTGCAAAACAGCGACAAAGGCGGTCAGTAAGCGATAGGGCCAACCTTCGGGTTGGCCTAGCTGACCTTTTGGCGTACACTGCACAGGCTTGTCACTCACTAAGAAACAACGAGTTACAAGCACGGGGCCGTTTAGGATTCGACGCCGGTTGCGAAACTTTAGGTGCATGCCGAGTTGGTAACAGAACTCGTAAATCCACTGTTGCAACTTCTTATAGTTGCCAATGACGAAAACTACGGCCAGGAATTCTCTATCGCTGCGTAAGCAGCCTTAGATCCTGAGCTTCTGGTACCTTCGGGTCCAGCAATCACCAGGGGATGTCTGTAAACCCAAAGTGATTGTCATATAGAACAGAATCGCCGTGCAGTACGTTGTGGACGAAGCGGCTAAAACTTACACAACTCGCCCAAAGCACCCTGCCCTTCGGGTCGCTGAGGGTTAACTTAATAGAAACGGCTACGCATGTAGTACCGACAGCGGAGTACTGGCGGACGGGGGTTCAAATCCCCCCGGCTCCACCAATCAAACATCTAAAGACGTCCAAGGACGTCTTTTTTTGTGCCTTAAACCCAGCAAACATGGGGCCTTCAGCGCCATCATGATCTATCAGCGTCCATAGACATCCATGCAAACGTGTATTCCAAGTGGTATTCCAAGCTCCCAGCTGGTAATTTTTGGAATACACAAACAGCATTGGGATACACCATGTGCGCCCAAGCCACGCGCCTTTCAGACATGAAAGTCAAAGCCGCCAAGCCTAAGGAAAAGGACTACACACTCACGGATGGCAACGGCCTCCAAATGCGAGTGAGAGTCAATGGCTCAAGGCTATGGAATTTCAACTATATCCATCCCGTGACCAAAAAACGGATCAATATGGGATTAGGTACCTTTCCCGAGATCAGCCTGGCCCAAGCCCGCAAACGGACAGTTGAGGCTAGGGAGCTTGTCGCCCAGGGACTAGATCCGAAAGAGCAGCGCGATGCTGATCGCCAAGTGAAAAAAGCCGCGACAGAGCACACGTTTCAAAACGTGGCGACGGCATGGTTTGAACTAAAGAAAGACTCAGTGACAACTGCCTACGCTGAAGATATTTGGCGCTCGCTCACGCTCCACATCTTCCCGGACATGGGCTCAACCCCAATTTCCGCAATCAGCGCCCCTAAGGTCATCAATTTGCTCAGACCTCTTGAGACCAAAGGTAGTTTGGAGACTGTTAAACGGCTGACCCAGCGCCTCAACGAGATAATGACTTATGGGGTGAATTATGGGCTCATCCATGCTAACCCCCTTAGCGGGATTCGCTCGGTCTTTAAGAAACCAAAAAAGAAAAATATGGCGGCACTGCCGCCCGATGAGCTAAATGAGCTCATGGTGGCAATTGCCAACGCCAGCATTAAAAGAACAACTCGCTGCCTAATCGAATGGCAGCTCCATACGATGACCCGACCCGCAGAGGCCGCCACCACTCGCTGGGCTGACATCGACTTCGAGAAGAAAATCTGGACGATCCCAGCGGAGCGCATGAAGAAACGTCGCATACACATTATCCCTCTCACGGAGCAGTCTCTGGCACTCCTAGAGGCCATCAAGCCCTACAGTGGAAACAGGGAATACGTTTTTCCTGCAGACCGGAACCCTCGCACTCACTGCAACAGCCAGACCGCTAACATGGCGCTAAAGCGTATGGGTTTCGAAGGGCGTTTGGTAAGTCATGGCATGCGATCAATGGCGAGCACCATCCTCAACGAGCAGGGCTGTGATCCTGAGTTGATCGAGGTTGCGCTTGCCCACGTCGATAAAGACGAGGTACGCAGCGCCTATAACCGAGCGGACTACATAGAGCGCAGACGCCCAATGATGAAGTGGTGGAGCGAGCACATCCAGGAAGCGGCCACCGGCAACCTCTCAGTGTCAGCAATCAAGGAAAACAGGGACAGAAAAGTCGTGTCGATACGTTGATCTACGGCCCGGTGTCGGACAAAACCCATGGTTCTCGGATAGAGAGAACGTCATTGCTCCGACACATCGTCGCTGGACTCCTCGACATCGGATTTCATCGTTGCGTACATCTTCTTGAGCAGTGGCTCAATGATGCGCTCCGCCTCGTCCCAGTAGTCTTCACGAAGCATCGAGTACTTCACGTCCAAGTGTATCTCTCTATCGAAGGGGAAGTCCGTTGGAGTCTCCAGTCCAACAATTAGCTGCATGTCCTCCGGCAACTCTTTAGCGATGAACTGAAGCACAGCGGGAAGATTAATATCGTCTTGAGCCTGCTGGTTCGGCGAGTCAATGACGACTGGTATATCGTACGTACCGGTCACACCTTGGCACGTTCGCCACAATGCGGCGTAGTAGGCCAAAATCGACCGAGGTCCGCCGCTTCCGGATAGGTCTGGACGGCTGGTGAGCTTCATCTTTGATGCGTCCACAGGGGGGAGCTGCAGCGCAACACGACCGGTCACGTAGTAGGATCTGAAGTCTTCCAAGATCGCCCGCGTTCTTTTCACGGCGCGCAGCGACTTCATCTTTTCATCTAATGAATCGACCGCACCTAGAGCCTTGTTGATCGCCTCTTGCAGCAGCTTACGCTCGGCTTCGAACGCCGCGAACGCACTTTCTGCGCCCATGCTACCAACGACGTCCTGGAACTTGAGCTCGCCTTTGCTCGTACCCAACAACGTGGAGATGCGCTGATAGTTCTCGTTAAGTGTGCTGAGTTCGGCCAACGCGGTTCTGCATCGATGCCGTACTTCGTTTGCGTCATCCCTAAGGCGTCCAGCGAGTTCACGTAGTACACGCGCGTCCTCAGCGAAATTGAGCAGATCTAGGAATGACTTGGTGTGCTCGGCGTTGCAAGTTGGGCAAACCAGCGGCTCAGAATCTCCAGTGCGCAGATACTTGGCATCGTGGTCATAAGCCGCGAGAGCATCATCGGCCAGCCGAATCTGTTGCTCCAAACTGGAAAGCAAGTCTTGCTCGCGGACAGCAGCACTTCGTAGCATCTCCTGCCGCTGATTCAGCTCATTGACCTCTTGGGTCAGCAGATCGATCTCATCTGCAAAGTTCTCAGGGTTGAGCTTGGGACCGGATAAGGGCAGCGTACGGCTAAAGCGCTCTATAGTACGTTCAAGGAGTTTGTACTCGCGCCGATGCTCCTCAAGAACCTTGGACTCTTGAACCCTCTCTGCTCTAGCACGGTAGTACTCAGGCGGACACACACCAGTGAAGTACTCCAGAATGGCGCTCCAGGGGGAGCTGAATCTTTTGAGCCCGCCAAAGGTGTTCCACTCAGACTGCCAACTGCCGTCCTGATTTACATAGAAAGGCAAGAAGAAGCACGCAGGGTCCGCCGGCCGAATCTCTGACTCCTTCTTGTCAGTGAACACTAGGTTGAAATCAGTGACGTCACAGAAGGCCTGAGACCACTCTCCAAATTTCGAGGTGGCGACAATCATCTCTCGATTGATGTTGAACAACGCACGCCGCCCGTTCTGGTGAAGCGCGAAGAAGTGACGCCCGTCGATAGAGAATTCAAGGAGTGATGCCGTGTTGTCGTCCCATGATTCCAGCTTCCCCTGAGGCTTGGCACCAAGAGTCTCAAAGAGACTGCGAATCAGACTCGTCTTGCCCGTGTGATTCCTCCCCCTCAACAAATTCTTCTTCGGGTGGAAGTTCACGTGCCTCGCCTTCCTGTCGCGATGCGAGAGCAGCCAGATGTTTTCGAATCGGAAGCTTTTCATAGTTCTTAGTTCTCAAGCTACGAACGAGGAATCTCAGTTCGGGTCCACGCATTTCTTAATAGCCCTCATCGCAAAGCGCGCTAGAAGTTCGGCATCACGAAAGCTGCTGAAATCCTGTCTCAGCGCAGCTAACCCCGCCTCGAAATACGGTCGCAGGCCCAACCCGCGCGCATTGGCGTCGAGCCAGACATCACAAAAATCATGAAGAGATTGAACAACAGGCAGCGTCGCGCCTGTGAGTTGCTCACGCACAACTCGGGCCGCCTCCGCACGCATTGCAGTCACCACCATGAAATCCATTCCTTCGCTCTGCAGTTGCGTGAGCCAGTCATTCAGATATGCAGAGTGATCTGGAATGGTCTCGAGCGCACCCAGCGCAGAGATAAACTCGTGCCTTGCGAACCCTCGCTGCTTAACGAGATCGCCGAAAGATGAGCAAGTATCAGTGTGGCGACCTAGAGGAGAAATCTTAGTAACGAGGGATTCTACGAACGATGCGGCTTGGCCCGCATGAGGAGGGCTCCGCTGCGTCAATAGCTCCAGAGCGGACTTGATGACGTAACTGCTGGGCTCATCAGGGTGGATGGCGACTCTCTTCAGTTTGAGCTTCGTCAAGTCTGGAACAGGTGAGCCATCAGCACTAAGCGAATGCAGAGCTTGAGCCAACAATTGCGAATGCTCAGGGGCGAAATCTGCCAGTGAGCAAGGCATTGACGTTGCAGCATTTCCTCCGGCAGCGAGGGGAATGTCACATCCAGCATTTGAAATGAAGTAGGCCTCGACGGGCAGTTTATTGAAGGCTGCAAGACTGAGCTGAAGCTTTCCTAGTGCACTGTCACTGACCTTTGTAAATGTGGGTGTTACTGCCTTTGATGCAGTTGTCGAGCTCTTTTTCTTAGGAGGCGCCGTTGTCCCAGTGAGAACGGACCACGTCCACTCTCCACGGTCCTTCTTTTTCACCTGATAAACACGAGCGCGCGTAGGAGTATTTACTGAGTTTAGTTCCGTGACATCTTGCACTGTCTCGAAAAGGAGCAAGAAGTCCGGTTCGTTCGCCCGCTCCATTTCCACCATTCGGAGCACCGCCCACCAGCGCTGAAAGTCCACGCCCTTAGCACCATGCCCTCCACCTGTCTCAGTGAGACCTGGTTTGTTCGCGACGAGAAGTAACTCTGCGGCACCAGCCGATATGGACAAGGCATCCTCCCTATGCACTTTCGCCACCAAGGATGGCACGCTGCAATCATCAATCACATTTTGAGGACTGTAAAGGTATTAGGCATTGCCTTACCTCTTCCAAGGATGATGAGGCTGACATAGGCCATTTCGCACGACTGCCTTTATTAAGGCGACTCGTACAAAATAATCACTTGCCAATCTTTTGGAAAAATACTCAGTGCTACATCACCGCCATGATAACCACGTCATTGAGCTCCCAATGTAAATGCAATGCCCTCTCTGTAACGCCAGCAAAATTGCTTCACTCTGAACGACCATAAAAATAGGCGCGACCATTGGTACCGTCGGCGGTGCCGCTCGGGGCTTCAGCGCAACTCTAGCAAGTGGGCCGGATGGTGAGCTCATCGGCGATGTCGGCGGCTGTGCGCGCAGCGCCCAACTGGGCGAGTCGCTCGAACACCACGTTCTGGCTATACGGCTACAGAGGTAAGTAGACATACCTTCTTTAGCCGTTCGTTGAGCTCATGCCGTGCACTGCGCCGAGGTCTGAGCGATAAGCAACATGCGCCTGGATTCCAACTCTTCGAAATAAGTGCTCGCCACCACGTTAAAGTTTTTTCTCTGACGGCCGATGTCCAGATGCCAGCATTGTACCAATGACGCGGGTGATCCACTGAGCTAGCAAGGACGATAAGGTGCTCAACCTGCCCGCACTACGCCTCCTTACTTGCCCTCAGTTTGCCACGCTGATTGGGTGCCCCTGCCTGAACACAACTTGCGCAGCCCATGAATTTGGATAGCCAACAGATCGCTGCAGAAAATCGAGCCCATTTAGTCAGATAGGAAGACACCATGACTGCAGCTGAAGACCTCTCCGAAGGCCTCTATCTTAAACTTATCGATCACATCAGCACCTTGCTCAAAGCCTTGGCACGGGGTGCCGACGATCCAAGCCTAGCCTCGGCCCAAGCAGAGGCGCAGAGCAAACTGCAGGAAATCGAACAGGCGCTGACCAAGGCAATTAACGAGTTAAAGGACAACGCTGAACACAAGACCTTCACCGTTGCGTTCTATGGCGAAACCAACGCTGGCAAGTCTACGCTGATCGAAACCTTGCGCATCTTGCTCAGGGAAAACACCAAACGTGAGCAACGTCAGCGCTTCCTCGCCTTGCAGCAGCAGTCGGGGCTGAGCGAAGCGGCGTTGCAGGCACTGGAAACCGAAATCGAGTCGCTGGGAAGCCGCTTGGCTCAGGCCGAAAGTGCAACAGCCGCCA
Source organism: Pseudomonas synxantha (assembly GCF_900105675.1). Taxonomy (NCBI): domain Bacteria; kingdom Pseudomonadati; phylum Pseudomonadota; class Gammaproteobacteria; order Pseudomonadales; family Pseudomonadaceae; genus Pseudomonas; species Pseudomonas synxantha. The sequence continues at coordinate 5,133,414 of NZ_LT629786.1, forward strand.
CCGATGCTCGCCATGACCAGCGCCAAGTCGAACAGCAGTTGCAAGAAGACGCCCTGCGCACGCGTATCGAAGAGCAGAAACGAAGCGCTAATCCGATCCAGCGCATTCTCAACCTGCTGCGCAAGCTTCCCGAAGAAATCGCTCTGGTGCAGTTGCAGGCCGGCTCCTCCGTGCTGTCCGTACAGCGTGAAACCGAAATGACCACGCTACGTCAGCAAAGCGAAGATATTCAGTCCCTGCTAGCCGAAACCTGCCAACGTCATGCAACGGCACTGGATGGTCTACAGCAACTGGCCGCCTTCGAAGACGGCAGCATCATCGGTGATGGCCGCGCTGACTTCACCCGCCAAACCCAAGCGTATGCCTTTGATTCAGAAGGGCAGCACTTTCAGTTGCTCGATGTTCCCGGCATCGAGGGTGACGAAAGCAAGGTCAGCGAGCAGATAAGCAACGCGGTCAAGCGTGCCCATGCGGTGTTCTACGTAACGTCCAAAGCGGCACCTCCGCAGACCGGTGATGCAGGCTGTCCTGGTACTCTGGAAAAAATCAAGGCGCAATTGGGTGCGCAGACGGAAGTCTGGACGCTCTACAACAAACGCATCACCAACCCAATGGCCCTGCAAAAACCCGCATTGATCAGCCCTGACGAGCAGGCCAGCCTGGATGATCTTGACCAGATCATGCGCAAGCAGCTGGGCGAGCATTACCAGCGCAGCATGACCCTCTGCGCCCTGCCCGCGTTCTATGCAGCAGCCGATTGCCTGGTACCACGCTCCACGATAGCGACCAGCCGCAAGAAATTCCTCGATGCCATGGCGCCAGACGCGCTGCTGGAAAAATCCGGCGTCAAGCAGTTCTATCGGCACCTGACCCGAGACCTGGTCATAAACGTACAGACCAAGATACGCCGCTCGAACATGAACAAGGTTCAACTGGCGGTAACCGATGTTTGCTCAGAAGTGAAAGCCATCCAGGTCGCGCAGTTCGCTCCGTTGGCGAAAAAACTGCACGAGGAAGCCGAGAATGCCTGTCACCAGTTGCAAATTGCGTTTAAGTCCCTCAACAGCCGCCTGAGCAATGCGGGCGAGCAGGCCATCGGCGAGTTTGAAGACGCCGTGCGCAACCGCGTTTACGACAGCATCGACGACGACATCAGCAATGATGATTTCAAAGAAGCACTGGAGCAGGCGCTACAGAGTGAGCAGTCGGCACTGCAGGAAAAACTCCCCACAGCACTCGACAAGCAAGTCGAGCAGTTCCAGAAGAATGTCAGCGAAATCGTCCAGCGTTTCGAGGCTCATGCCAAAGACCTGCTGGCCGGCTACTCACAGATCGGCAAGGCACGCCTGGCCGGAGACTTCAGCCTGAACGTGAACATCGACAACGGGATCAACGTCGTAGGCTTGCTGGCCAGCCTGGCCGGTGGTGCAGTGTTGTTCTGGAACCCCGCCGGCTGGGTGCTGATGTCCATTGGCGTGGCGACGCTACTGGTCGGTCTCGCAAAGGCCGTGTGGAGCTTTTTCGACAGTGACTACAAGAAAGGCCAACAGCGCAAAGCCACCGACAACAACCTCGAAAACGCTTGCGAGGCGATCCGCGACAGTTTCCGCGAAACCCTCGCGCAGGCGCTGCCGCCACTGGAAGAGAAAATCGAACAAATCCGTACCGTTCTTCGGCAACCCGCCCTGCAGGCACGGCACATCAACCAAAAACTCGACGCTGCCCACCTCGGCCTGAAAAAGATAGCCAGCGACCTCAAAGCATAAGGAACTGCACCATGAACTCGACCCTTGAGCTCTTTCTGAACCAAAACAACAAGGCTCTGGCACTGCTGGACAAACTGCGAGTGTTCCTCGAAAAAGGCACGGCACTGGGCGTCAACATCGACCCGACACTGCTGAGCAAGCTCGAACATGCCAGTCAGAACCTGGCCAACGACAAGCTGAAAATTGCCCTGATCGGTGGTTTCTCTGAAGGCAAGACGTCCATCGCTGCGGCCTGGATGGAGCGTCTCGACAAATCCAGCATGAATATCAGCCAGCAGGAGTCATCGAACGAGGTGAAAGTCTACGAAGTAGATGACAACTTCGTGCTGATCGATACCCCAGGGCTGTTCGGTTTCAAGGAACAGTTCAACGCCGATATCAATGCGATGGAGAAGTACAAGGACATCACGCGCAAATACGTCAGCGAAGCACACCTGGTGCTGTACGTGATGAACTCGACCAACCCGATCAAGGACAGCCATAAAGATGACCTGAACTGGCTATTCCGCACGCTCGACCTGCTGCCGCGCACCGTTTTCGTGTTGAGCCGTTTCGACGAAGTGGCCGACGTGGAGGATGAGGCCAGCTATGCGCAGCACCTGCAGGTCAAACGCAGCAATGTGGAAAGCCGACTTCGCGAGTCCATCGGCGCCAGCGACGCGGAGGTGGCGGCACTGAGCATCGTCGCAGTGGCGGCAAATCCGTTCGACATGGGCACCGATTACTGGCTCGAGCGGATCGAGCAGTTCAAGACACTTTCGCACATCAATAACCTGCAACAAGCAACCGCCGGCAAAATCCAGTCCAGCGGCGGCTCTGCGGTAATCGTCGAGCAAGCGCGAAAGAGCGTGATCCTCGACGTGCTGCACAAAGAGTTGCCAGTGGCGGTGGAAAACGACCAACGCCTGGGCGAAGAAGTAGAGCGCCTCAGCGGCGTCAGCCGCACGCTCAGTCGTCAGCTCGATAGTGCCAAGGGTCAGATCGGTGAGGTACGCATTGGCCTGCGCGAATTTGTCACCCGCTATTTTTCCGGGTTGATCATGCGCACTGAAGGGCTGACCCAAGAGACCTTCAAGGAGTTCTTCGAGCGCGAGATTGGGCGCGATGGGGTCATGGTGACCACACGCCTGCAAAACGAATTCGATCGTCAACTCAACGGGGTGAGCCAGGAGCTCAGCCGCATGCGGCTGAGCTTCGACTCCGAAATCGATCACTTCAACACCAACGTGATCAACCTGGGCAAGCAAGGCGTGAACTATGTGATCAAAGGCAACCTGATCAACAATGGCACCATTCTGGCTGCCCGAGACGGCATCGTCAGCGTAGCCAAGACCCTCGGCGTAGATTTGGGCAAGGCACTTAAATTCAAGCCTTGGGGCGCGGTTAACCTGGCGAAAAACCTCAACGGCATCCTGTCGGTTGCAGGCCTGGCACTGGAAGCTTGGGACAGCTATGAGCGCAAGAAACGCGAGGATCAGTTCAGACAGGCCATTGCAGAGATGGTGGACAACTTCAACAACCAGCGTGAAGAACTGTTGAACATGATTCAGGACGTCTCGTTCGAGGAGCGATTCTTCCCTGACTACGCCTCGCTTGATGCCAATGCTGCTGATGTTCAGGTCGCCATCGATACGCAGAAAAAGCTACGTGAACAATTCCGGGAATGGCGCCAAACCGGGGAATTGATCGAAGCCGAATTCACCCGGATCGAGGGCTGAGATCATAATGAACACGATGTGCGTAAGCCGCTGGTTAATGGTTTCCCCAAAGGGCCCCGAAACTTGCGCAGAGAATGGCGCCCTGGTGCATCTGCGCCAGGGCGATGCCGACGGCGCTTGTGGCCCATACGCGCTGATGATGGCGTTGCTCACACTCGGCGTGCTAGAGCGTAAAGAGATCACTGATATGAATCTCTGGGATGGTCGCAGCCGCGAAGGCAAGTTTCGTAGCGCGCTGATCTCCCATGGCGCGCTGATTTCCTCCGGAACCAACGGCGAGGATCTGGCTAGCCTTGCCCAACACTTCCGTGGAAGTGGTATTGAAGTCGAGCACGTGACAGGCAGCAAAAAACAGCTAGTCAGCGAACTACGCGATGCGCTGGACAGGAACGGCATTCCATTGATAGGCGTAAGCTGGTCGAAGCATAGTGGCCACTGGATGATGGTCGTGGGCCATCAAGGCTATGAACACGAAGGTCAATATCAACTGACCCATTTGCTCTGTCTTGACCCTAGTACTGAACCCCCCAGGGCCTCCCTCTGGAACGCAGTGATTGAGGTATTCACTGAAGAGGGCCAGTCAGTGTCGCGCGGTATCTACAGCAGTAATCACTGGGGAATGGACGGCCATACCAGCACCTGCAAGCTTGATGAAGCGGTTGTGCTCGAATGCAATGAGGAGTGATAAAAACATGTCAGACAACGCATTTGAAAAGGACTACTCGGACAATTCCTTCTGGGAAAAAATCAAAAGCCATGCAAAATCCGCAGGCGAGGCCGCCCTCGAGCCAGCGCTGAAGATGTATTACGCCGCAACAGATTCGGATACCCCAACGTGGGCGAAAACTACCATTTATGGAGCGCTGGGATATTTCATCTCGCCGATCGATGTCATCCCGGATATCACTCCAATCGTAGGATACACCGACGACATCGGCGTTTTATGCGCGGCTTTGGCCGCAACCGCGACCCACATCAAGGCCGAGCACGTGACTCGGGCGAAGCAAACACTGAAACAGTGGTTCTCCTGATCGCAACGCGATGCCTCACGCAAGACTGTGTTTGAGTGAGCATCGACAAAACCGGGCCATCACAATCTGACACTCCATGCGTCCCAGACTCCTGGATTACCAGCCCAGCCCCTCAAGACGCGTCACCGACTTGAACGCGACAACCATCACATCAACCTTACACGGCGCGGTCACCATGCGTCCGGCCATCACACCTTGCGTGACTAGACCGTTAGCCAGTATGCGGCAGCAACTGGTCGACTTCACTCACCAGCTGCGTCGGCAGGCGCGTGGGAACATCCTTCTGATACGCGTACGGATCATGTCCATTCAGTAGAGAAACTGGATCAAAAGCATAAGCGCAGCCGCCCGTTTACCGCTGCGCAACGAACCTACAAAGAGCCAGTTCTTGCGCCCAAGTGCCAACGGCCGAATTTGGTCCGCCGCCCAATTATTATCAACAAGTACGGCTCCACCGTCGAGGTAGCGCAACAGAGCTGCCCTGCGTTTCAGGCTGTAGTCCAGCACTCTGCTGAAAGCCGAACCTTCGGCCACGAGATAGCGCTGGATGATCATCCAGGCATGCAGTGTACTCATCACCGGCGCGGACACCATGCCCTTAATGCTGGAGTTCGAAAGGTGTGTTCCCGGTACGCTTTCGATAATTTTAGGTTACGCTTCGCACCATACTGCACCAAAGAAAAAACCGAATTAGCCGGCTTGTTTCTGAAGAACAAGGCAGAGCGCTACATGACTCTGTAGGTGACCGCAGGCTGGTGAGACCAACACCACGAAATGGTGAGATTATGGGGGGATGGCGAACAGTTTAACTAAGCTGCTACCCGCAAAACTGTCACAGCAGTCTCCTGTGCGTACAAAATTCTGCATGCCCTCGAGATTGTAGGTGGATAAATACAACAAATGAATTCGAATAATTTTTATCCTCTAAAAGCTCGCTGGCCCCAGCTGTATCAGCATGCATCGTTTGCCGAATTCTACGTGTTTTCAGATCCGCACACGGCGGCCATCAAGATGCGCTGCTTCGCTGAAGTCCTGGTTGGCATTCTCTACAGAGAGCTGAGACTTCCGAGCGAACCGACAGATGGTTTTTTTGAAAAGCTCAAATTGCCGGATTTCCGGGAGGTTGTCGGCGACACCGTCCTCCAAAAGCTCCACGCCCTTCGGATGCTCGGCAACAAAGCCGCCCACGGCAACTCGATGGGTGCCGATATTTCCCTTCTACTGATTGAGGAGGCATACCTTATCGGTCAGTGGTTTTACAAGACCTACAGCGGGGAATGTCTCGACGAGTATCCGCCCTACACTGCTCCGACTAAACCCTCTGAGCATCTCGCAGAGGTGAGCAAGGCAGGAGAAAACCTTGCTAAACAGTTGGCAGCTGCAAAGGATGAGTTGAGCCTATTGGAGGCTGCGGAGAAAGCCGCCCAAGCCGAAATAGCAACCCTAAACCAGACGCTTGACGAGGCTAAACTCCGAGATTTCAAAAACTCGGCCGCGCGGGTCACCGAAACAATCGATTTCAAATCCGCGCGCACGCGCAGGCTGATAAGCACTAACGACGCCTTCGCCGGGTATTCACTGACTGACGGACAGGCGGAGCTGATTAACCGGCTGGAACGATTCCTCAACGGCAATGAGGAAAGCGTGTTCCTCCTCAAAGGCTACGCGGGCACCGGCAAAACCTTCGTCACCAAGGGCCTGACCGAGTATTTTCGCGCGATAGGCCGAAACTACGTTCTTGCCGCGCCGACCGGCAAGGCGTCAAAAGTAATCGCCAGCAAGACAAAGTCACCCGCTTACACGATTCACAAGACCATTTACTCGTTCGACGACATTTCTGAGTACCGCGACGCCGGGATGGACGGAACCGAGACGTTCAAGTTCTACGCTCAAGTGGCGGTGAACAGCCTTTCAGCTGATACGGTCTACATAGTGGACGAGGCGTCCATGATTGCGGATATCTACCAAGAGGCGGAATTTTTTCGTTTCGGGACGGGATACCTGCTTGCCGACTTCCTCAAGTTCGTGAACCTAGACCACAACGATCACAGCAAAAAGGTGATTTTCATCGGTGACGACGCGCAGTTGCCACCGGTGGGCATGAGCTTCTCGCCTGCTCTGGACGCGGATTACCTATTGCGCAAGCATCACACACGCTCGACCGGGTACGAACTGTCGGAGGTGGTTCGGCAAAAATCGGAAAGCGGCGTAATCGCAAACGCAATACCGATTCGAAAGTCTTTGCAAGCCAAGGTTTTCAATCAACTGGTGATCGATTTCGACCATCCCGACGTCCAGAAGGTGGAACACCAGGATCTGATGTTGCGCTATCTCGAGTCCTGCGGCGGCAAGATTAACGGGGAATCCATAGTCATCGCGCACTCAAACTCCGATGTTGGGGACTACAACCGCCAAATCCGAGAGCATTTTTTCCCAGGCTGTCCAGAGGTTATGCCCGGGGACAAGGTCATGGCCGTCTCGAACAGCGACGCCTGCGGGATATTCATCTCGAACGGTGATTTCGGCTTGATCCGGCAGGTAATTTCCTCCCCGGAGAAACGAACCATTACGCTTAAAAGGAAAGTCCCTGACTCGGGGAAACTCGAGGAAACACCGGTTCTGCTGACGTTTCGTGATGTAGTGGTAGGCTTCAAAGATCTGGAAGGCGTTGCTCGTTTTTTCCAGATAAAAATCCTGGAGGATCTGCTCTACAGCAAGGAGCCTGGCCTCTCGTCCGATCAGAACAAGGCACTCTATCTGGATTTCTGCATTCGCAACGAAGGCATTAAGAGGAACAGCGCCGAGTTCAAGCACAAACTGAAAACCGATCCGTATTTCAACGCGCTGAGGCTCAAGTTCGGCTACGCAATCACCTGTCACAAAGCCCAAGGCAGCGAATGGAATCATGTGTTTGTGAAATCCAAGAGCCACCAAAGCCAGCTGACAGCCGACTATTTCCGCTGGTTCTACACCGCAATCACGCGCACGGCAAAAAACCTTTATTTGCTCGACCCGCCGAACCTGCAACCGTGGAGCCGCATTGAAATCGTTTCGAATCCTGCTTTGGACTTTCTTCAATTCCCGAATCCGCTGAAGGATATTCTTGCCATGCCCGCCAGCCCACAGCAGACGTCTGTGGCCCTTGCTCTGCAGAACTCCGACACATTTGGCATTCCCCCGACGGCGTCGTTTCTGCTTTCTCTGCTGGCCGAGGTCTGCAAGCTGATCGACGGCCAGGGCATCGCCATTGAGGAGGTGTTTCACAATCAATACCAAGAGGTTTACCACTTCAAGCGCGAAGCAGAGTTTGCTCGGATAGACATCGCCTACAACAGCAGGAACAAGGTTACCAGCGTCGCTGCCCCCCGCCTTACGGACCTGGGCGCCAAGTTGGCAGCTCTACTCGCTCCGCTCAAAGGCAAGCCACTGTTTGCGGGCACAGACTCCCCGATTATCGAGATGCGCTTCGCCAAGCCATTCCTGAACGATTTCCACGAGAGGGTTCTCAGCCTTTGCGGTGAGAGCGGCATTGCCGTTCAGAAGGTTGTAGAGCAGCAATGGTCCCAGCGATACAGCTTTGCCAAAGATGGCGCGGTCGCCGTTTACGATGTCTGGTACAGCGCGAAAGATCAATTCACGAAGTGCCAGCCACTGATCAGCGCCTGCTCGCCGGGCTCGTTGGTCGGTGACGTCGGCTTACTTCTTACAAAAGGAATGCAGGGGTGATTACAAACAAGGAGGTTTTCGCCAAACGCAAGGAAGGTGCGATCGATGAGGCATATCGGATGGCACTGGAACTGATGGGGGCACCGCAAGTAGATGACTGGGACCGGAAAGCATTCTGCTGGACCCTGATCGACCTCATCAAGCGGGACGCCAAAAGCGGGAACCAAGAGAACCTGCCCCACTACCGCAATCAACTGGAAGGCAGCAAAGTCGACCTCTCAGACGACGTGCTCGCCAAGGGGATTCGTAATGCCCTGGCGCTGTGCAATTCCCACGGGCAGCAGATCAGCCAGGCGAAAGCCCTCAGCAAGGATGGCCAGCATGCGCAAGCAGCTGTCGTTTATCGCACGGTGTGGGCCGACGGCGCCGCCGACAAGGAAACCCAGACTGGCCTTGGATGGGCGTTGTTCAAGCACTCCAAGGAGTTGATGGCTGCCGACAGCGTTAACCTCGGAGCCATCAAGCGCAACCTGCACGACTATCTCAAGCTGGATGTTGAAAAGCCTTCGCTGCTGCACGCATGCGTACTTCAACTTGCCGCGAAACTCGCAGGGCAGGACAAATTGAGCATGCTTGGTTTTTCGCGCCTGTGGAAACTAGAATATCTGCGCTCGGAGGATTTCGAGCGCTATCGAGCGGAGGACGGCAAGGAATACCCGTCCTTGGCGGAGAAGGTCATCCAGCAGGCAGGTAAGGAGGCCAGCGCCTCAACCAACGCCGAAGACCAGAATTACATGCTTCCCCATATCAACGCGGCAATCGAGCGATTTCCCGACAACATCTGGCTGAAACTCGATAAAGCGAAGGTGCTCTTGTCCTTGGGCGCGCATGACGAGGCCTTAGCCTTCGGGCTCCAAGTCGCTAAGGCCAAGGCAAACGACTACTGGGCTTGGGGGTTACTGGGGGACATCGTTTCTCGCACCGACCAGCAAGCGGCGCTCGGCTGTTACTGCAAGGCACTGTCCTGCCCCGCCGATGAAAAATTCACGGGAAAAATCAGGCTCAAAGTCGCTCAACGAATGTTGGAATGCAATGACTTGTCTGCCGCCAAGCGCGAAATCGAGACGGTTATCGCCTCCAAGGAGAATGAGGGCCACAAAATTCCCGAAACCGCGGCTCAACTCGCTTCTCAGCCATGGTTTGCCGAATCGCAGGCCAGCGCTTCAAACCGCGCCTTCTATCAGACTCATGCGGCAGCTGCCGAAACTCTGCTATTCAGCAACTTGCCTTGGCAAGATGCCAACATTGGCGAAAAATTTACGGTTCCAGGCAAAGAGGACAAGCCGAAGCGGAGGTTATTCCTGAAAACCTCCTCTATCCCGACAGAGGTGAGCATTTCCGAATCCAAGGTTGGACGCAAGAAGCTGGCTCCGGGCAATGCGGTCAGGATCAAGGGCGAGTTTGACGACAATCAGAGGTTCAGGATTTTCGTGCTGGAAGACAGGCCATCCGAAACGCTTTGGGATGTTTTTCCGGAAAAAACAGGTGTGATCGACCACATCAACAAGGACAAGCACGTCCTCCACTTCATCGTCGACCGCGAGATAGAGGGTGTAATCCCTCTTTCCGAACTGTCCGGTTCTTTCGTTGAAGGGGACTCGATAGGTCTAAGGCTATCCCGATACACGTCAAAAAAAGGCCAGGGGTTCCGTGTGCATCAGGCTTGGTCGACCGACAAACAGCCAGATGCACATGTCAAAAAGGCATTCTGTGAGGAGGTCCGCGTATCCAATGGCATGGGCTTCACGGAAACCGACATCTTCGTTGCGCCCCCGCTTGTGACAGAGCACGGAGTCGAGGATGGCCGGAAAATATCTGGCACTGCTGTGCTGAGCTACAACAAGAAGCGGGCTTGCTGGGGGTGGAAAGCCGTTTCGATTGACGCAGAATGACTAGTGCCGTTGCTGCGGCGCCTCAGGAGGCTGTTGGTCGTGTTGTGGAATGCGGGGTTGGAGTGAGGCGTCTACCAGCGCCTCAGATTTGGCATAGAGAGAAAGGAAGTAGATTTGAAATCGACTCCGATTCAACGGATCTTGGCTCAGGGTCACTTTGATGGGCTGTGTCTGATTTATTCTCTGTTCAATGCGTACAAAGCACTGAGAAGCCCTAGCGAAAAAGCTTCAGATTTTGCGTACAGGAGCTCAAATTTTTGGAGGCGGGTGATTAGTAACACGCCATCCCTTCACAATTTCGTACTGGGCGAAGGTAGTGACTTCGGGAAGCTCAGGAACGCGACAGACGCCAAGGTCAAGCAAGCGTTTATCGCTACCTGCTTCGAGGTGATGACCGATGGATCTGCTGTGTCCTCGGTGGTTACTCCCTCCAACATTGAGTCTCTGGCAACGATGAATTTCACTGACTCGGTGGCGATTCTCTGTGTGAAGGAGAAGGCTGAATTCGAAGAGGGTGGGATGGGGGATCATTGGGTAGCGATTGTTGGACGTGAAGATGACACCGCGGTTTACCTTGTGGCTTGCTCGTACACGAACCATGCCTATGGACTCAATGAGCGAAAGGATGCCAAGACGGGTCGATACTATAATACGACCATCGAAGTGGACCGCATCGCCACATCCACTTCTTACCCCGACAACATCAACGTTATCCAGCTCGTTTCAAGCTCATAAAAATCCCTCGGTGATACTAGAGCTGATGCGGTGCAGGCGTGGTTGGCGCGCTTTTGACGATTTTTCAGTTCAAGGAAGTTGAAATGTCTTACCAATTTTACGGCAGAAATATTCCCAAAAGCATTTCATGCATCAACGTCGAACCATTTTTGGATAAATTATCCGAAATCACCGAAAATTTTACCGCTATACCTGAACAGTTTTTTAAAATTTGGAACGCGATATGGTGGATTGACGTTACAAGTGGCTTTCCCGAATTTAAAGAGAAACTGGCTGAATATGCATTATTGTGCCAGTTACCGCCTGACCTAGAGCAATATCTAGATTACGACGTTTCTGAGCTTACTATTACCCAACGCTTTCATGTGTTAGTGACGTTGCTAGAAAGTGAAAATGTGGCGGAAACCTTTGAGAAATATACTGAGCCTGAAAGCTTTAAGTGGTATATGGCTAGCTTTAATCTCCACAGAAACGGTGATTTATCCGAAGATGTGCTGGAGCGCATGTCAAAAGGTTTTAGGGATTTTTGTTATGAAATAGGTCACTTCCAGACGGCGCTTCAGTCGATAGTCCCGAAACGGGATTCAATTATTCAGGTCTTTTCTACTCAAAATATCCGGTACGCAACGGGTGAGCTGAATTTCGATAAAATACTGAAGGTTATGAAATCCCAGTTTGGTGAGCCTCATAAAGGATACATCGCATACAAGGGTGTCATTATTGGGCGCTTGCTGAGCCAATCTTCCAAGGTTGTGGTGAAACCAAGCTCGACTGCAGTGGGATTGAGCCTTGAAAAAGCCGTGTTTGAGCTTTATCGGGTCATCGGTTATGCCGTGTCTGAAACGAGCGCAACGGGTGATTTTGGCATAGACATTCTTGCTCAATCGAATACCGAAAAAATCGGAATCCAATGCAAGAACTACGCTGGAACGGTAGGTGTGGAAGCCGTAATGCAGGCGCACTCAGGTGGGCACTACTACGGTTGCACCCGTTTTATCGTCTATAGCGCTAGTGGATTCACCCCAGCAGCTCTGGAAATGGCGACCAAACTCAAGGTCGAGCTTCTGATTTACAAAGGTGCTTGATGCGAAAATATATCCGTGCTGGACTGCGCGACAGTCCAGAATGGGAGATCTTAAAGGCTTGATTTTGCGTTTGGGGTCAGCGTGATGACCTCTCTCGGTCTCATTAGTCAAGTCGAATGCAAACGGGTGGTCTCTGGCAGTGCAAATGGGTGGTCAAGTCTGTGCAATTACGCAGATTCCAGCCCCAAGTCTGTCGGTAGGTCCCGGAATTCCTGAGCGGCCCTTTTTCCCATCGAACTTATTTCGCGTCCCGTCCTACCGTACACAGTCGGTATGTTGTCCAGCTTACGGAAAAGGCCGTCCAGTGTAGGGTCACCGCTCCTTGAGCTGCCTGCAACGCGCCGAGCAGGCCGAGGTGGTCGACGGGCGATTCGTATTTCTGTGGATCGCCTTCAATGCTGCCTATGCCACCGACATCGATGAGACCCAACGATTGGCAGCCGAGTACCGCCATTTACCAACACTAAGTTATCGCTAAATGCCGTTGCGCAAATTCGCGCTCTTCGTAATCGGTAATTCAGAAACGCTTCAGAACACTCCTAGTTCTCCGTTGAGTACAGAGTGGCTGCGATGTTCCCAAAGAGTCCCGAATTACGATGAATATTGAGCATTCTAGCGGCTGGCGAGTTGTTTTCTATCTTGAATTTTGCCAGTTTCAGCTTGGCTTCCTCGCTTAGGCATAGAGCTGGATTTCCGAGTAAAGCGAGCTTCACATCAGCGTTGGTATCGTTAGCCAACGTTTCCTGAACCTCGCTGGTAACTTGTAAGTTTTTGGCAAGGTTGATCCGCACCTTGGAGCTGGAGTCAGTAGCTAACTGGACTTGAATTGCTTCGGCAAGTTTCGGGTGCGCGGCAAGGACAAGCTTTAAGGGATTGTCGGCATTTTTCAGCAACATTTGCTGTTCTGCCGCCGTCAACTCTGGACGTCTGGCAAATGCCTGCTTGATCTTGCTTGCGCCCTTCTCAAGGAGTTGAAGTTTTACATTGGCTCCAAGCGATGGATTAGAAACCAGGGCAGCGACAACCGAAATGTTGTCATCCACCGCCAGCTTAAACTGCAGGGATTCAGGCAGAATCAAGTTGCCGCCCACCGCCCTCCTTACGTCAGCATCGTCATCCAACACAAACTTCTCCAGAACTTGCTCGGGAAGTGCCCTATTACTTGCCAAGCCCTGACGAACAAGCGCATCGCTATCGGCTGCCAGCTTCTGCTGAAGAGTTGTCCCTTTCGCCTGGCTTGCCAGCTTGGTGCGCAGTTCTTTGGCAAGAGTACCGTCATTGATCTGGCGAATCAGCAGATCTTCCGGTGCATTGCCGTTCAAGCAGGCCAGCTCGAGTAGCTCCAGATCGTACTGTGGGCTGCTCAGGGGAATATTGATGCGAATCGACAGCAAGCGCTCGGGACAACGCGGGTTTTCGTAAACGGCCTTGATCACTGTGCGCTGCGAATCCATTGCCAACTTCTCTAGCTGATCGTCCGGACAATCCGGGTTACTCGCGACTTCCTCACGTTTCACATGGTTAGGGTCGGCAGCCATCTTGATCATCTGTGCCACACTGAGCCCCTGATACTCAGATGCCGGGCGCAACTTGAGTTTTTCGAACAACTCTTCGTACTTGCCGACCTGATCGCGCAGGGTTTCGCGCAGTGGGATGGTGGACTGGATCGCGTCTTCCAGCAATTTCTGAGTCAATGCGCTGCCGTTAATGAAGGCATTAGCCAAGGCTTCATTGACCGCATTCTCGATGTCAGCACCGCAGTAATCACGACACAGTTTTACGAGCTTCAACATCTCCAGTTCAGCAAATGTCTGGTTCGACTTGCCCAAATGGATCTTCAGGATACTTTCCCGCTCCACGGCATTGGGAAAGCCCACATAAAAGATCTCGTCGAAACGCCCTTTGCGCAGCAGCTCCGGTGGCAAAGCGCTGATGTCATTGGCGGTGGCGATAACGAACACCGCCCCGGTCTTTTCCTGCATCCAGGTTAGGAAGTAGCCCAGCAGGCGCGCCGTCACTTCCGAAGCATTACCGCCGCCCATGCCAACGAAAGCCTTTTCCAACTCATCAACCCAGAGAATGCAGGGGCTAACGGTCTCGGCCATACTCAGCGCACGGCGCATATTGTGCTCGCTTTCGCCGACATACTTACCAAGCAATGAGCCGATATCCAAACGCAACAGGGGCAACTGGAACAGGCTGGCTGCGACCTTGGCTGTCAGCGACTTACCGCAACCTGGCATACCGGCGATCAACACCCCTTTGGGTGCCTTGACTCCCCGTTTAGTGGCCTCGTCCAGCCGACGGATAATGGTGGAGCGCTGCTCCAGCCAATGTTTCAGGTTCTCCAGTCCACCGATATCGCCCAACTCCACCACGCTAGGGACCATCTCCAGCACACCGCTCTTGGCGATAATATGTTCCTTCTCGTGGAGAATCATCTTTAATGCACTCTCATCCAGCGTCGCGGCCTGCCGGGCCATCATCCTTAGCAACTGACCGATTTCGCTGATGGTCAGTCCACTCAGTCCTGAAACCACCTGATCATTCAGATTTTCCGGCACGGACAATTGCCCGCGGGCTGCTGCCTGCGTCAGCAAGGCCTTGATTTCCTCGCGATCCGGCAGCGGTAGGGCGAGCAAGGTTACTTGGGCCTCGATCGGGGCAGGGATACACACCGCCTCCGAGACCAGAATGACTGAGCACTCGCCAGCGTGATGACGTTCGATCAGGTTCAGCAACTGCTTGAGGCGTGCAATAGCGAGCGTGTTGTGTTCTAGAGCGAGTCGAGCGCCTTTGATCAGGATCAGTGACTGCTCCAGGTCCGCGTGCAACAGTGCTAACAGGGCGTGTTCCAGCTCGGTTTTGCCTGACTCGAGATTACTCAGTGGGCGCTTGTTGTCGAAGTCGACCCAACCATGCCCCAGGTTCCACTCGTGGATACGCTTGAGCCCGAGCTTATCCTGAAGTCGGATCAGCAACTGATCGACACGGGCCTCTTCGGCGGACTGGATATAGATGGCGGGAGCGCCAGCCAGAAAATGCTCTTCCAGCTTGATTTCGAAATTCTTTTTGCTTTTCATGAAAAAGCCTCAGCCAAAAACCCAGTTAAACGCGCCTTTGATACTATCTACTACGGCCGAGCCAACCTCTTTAATGGTTTCCGTCACTTTCCGAACAACCTTGCTGGCAACCTCGACAATCTTTCTGCCACCCTTTTCAATAAGCGTGCCCACCGCCTTCCCTGCTAAACCACCGGCAATGCCGCCAACAAGACCACCCACAGCCGTACCTCCAGGACCAAAAACGGAACCTAACGCAGCTCCCCATTTGGCGCCAAGTTGAGTGCCTTTCTGTTCGACTGCTTGCGCCAGCGAGCGAGCCGCCACCATGGTTGTCTGCTCGATGGCATTGATTGCGGTATCGGCGAGGATGTCGCCCTGCCCCAGCTTATACAACGCCTTGGAACGCTCCAGGCCGGTATAGGTAGTAGTCGCGATCACCTCGGTTGGTGTATTGCGGAAAAAACTCAGCCAACCGCTTTTGGCAGCAATCACCACGCCACCGGAAACGGCAACCTGCGCACCGATATGCCGGGTGGACTTCAGCGAACTGTCGAAAAATTCCTGCAGGGCGACACTGACCGGTGCGTTTTCATGGCCACGCATCCAGTTCCAGGTGCGCTGCCCGAGGATGCGGGCACCATGGCAGGAAGCATTCAGCGCCGCATTTAGCAATGCCTGATTGTTGATGTCCTTGGCAATGGCCAAACGGGAGTTTTCGTCCCAGATAGTCGGTTGTTTTTCCGTAGTGACTGTCGTACCGACAATGGCGACGCCGGCTGGTACCGTAGTGTGACGAACATCCCGCTTGAGTGTCTGCATCAGCGATACGTTGGCCGACTCCAGCATGTCCTGCACATGCCCGGCGTACTCGTCCAGATTCAGGTCGGGATTGCCCTGAGCGTCCTGCTCCAGCTCCTTGGCCAGCCAGTTAGCCGTGCTTTTCCCCTTGTCGAGATGTCGTTGCAACGACTCTTTATGCTGATTGGTACGCGTGATCGACTCGATGAGCGTGCTCGCGACACTTTCGACTTCGGCGTTGTTTTCCCAGAGATGCGGATACTTGTTGAATTCATGCGTGAGCCACTGATCCAGGGGCACCTCGTGGCGATGCTGGTCGTAGGAACGAATGAAGCTCCAAATGACCTCTACAGCCTTGGGCGCACTACCGGAGTCAGCGAATGCGACTTGGCTCAGCAGATCTGCTTGGCGCTCGTGCTCTTTTTCATCGTTAAGCATCGGCTCGGAAACGTTCGTCATAGAAAATCCGTCTGATTGGCTCATGGCAGAGTGTCCTTTGGGGTTCAGCAAGGGGTGACAAAAAAAAGAAATGATACCCGGCAAAGTGCCTATGGTCTCGCTAACGAATGGCCTTTTGCCATGAGGCACCACCCAGATATCACTGGACATGCACTTAGAGACGCATAAACAACTCTGCTAACGTCCGCTCAACCCACCCCGCATCGCGCATCTTCAACGATTCGCTCCCGCACTTCGGGCACTGCTTGAACCACTCCCCCGATCCCAGTGCATCACTCCGGGGTGCCACCGTTTTCTTCCAACCACATTCACCACACACAAACGTAAATGGCCTGGGCTTTATAGGCATCGCAGCTCTCCTAAAAATTATCCATAGTCGTCTCCATCAGCGCTCTCAGCCAGCGGGATACGCCAGCTCGATCTGCAAATCGAACTCTCCGCCATACCCACAGTACTCACGCGGAACGCGATCAATGTCCTCGGCGATTTGCACAATTACTTCGCGCAGTTCCAATTGTTCGAACCACCGAGTAGGAATCGCTGCAGCACCATACTGAACACCCAACAAGTGCCCGGCGATGAGCCCGGTACTGTCGCTATCGCCACTGTGATTCACCGCCGTGATAACGCCCTCTTCGAACGAAGGCGCTGCCAGGGCACACCACAATCCGATAGCCAGCGTTTCTTCGGCGACCCATCCGCCACCGAGCTCGCCTATTCGTTGCGGAGTGGGCTGGTAGCCCTCGTAAAAGTAGAAAAGTACGCGCTCAATGAGGCTCCGTATTTCTTCCATACCGGGCACTTGTCCATATTGGGCCAGGCTCTGAGTGACTGCGTGTTCCAGGCTGTCTTGCCGATCGACAATGCGCTGGAGAATATCGGCGAACAGCCCGGCCGCCAGGTAGCCCGTAGGGTGTCCGTGAGTCAGGCGCCCTGACTGGACAGCGTAGTCAAAGGCGTTTGCAAAGAAGGCGCAGGGCGCAACGCGCATCAAGGCGCCACAACCTTTGCTGTTATTTTCGGCCACAGCGCCCAGCCGCGGACTGGCCTTTAGTGCACCTAGGCAAGTAGTGCCAGGGGCGCGCCGAGACCAGAGCTCCGATTGCTTGATCAGCCAGCCGTCCACGCCGATCGGCATCGCCGTAGGGTAGTCCTGGGTTATCAGCCAGCGCAGCAACGCATGATGAATAATGCTGGGGACGTGGCAAGTCCCTCGTGAGCTGCCGCGCACAAACGCCCGCAGCAAGCCCTCTGCGGTGAAAAGCATCATCTGCGTGTCGTCGGTGATGGCGCCGGTGGTACCGAAAGCAGGGGCAAAATCAACGATACCTTGTGGACCGAACTTAGCTTCAATTGCAGACCACTCAAGAAACTCCACTGGGGCGCCTAGCGCATCACCGACGGCGCCGCCGAGCAGGCAGCCCTTGATCCGTTCGAGTCTATTCATGTCCTTTTCCTTATCCCTCTGCAGGGATCAATTCCTGCAGAATCACCAGCTTTCTTTGCAACTGCTGGACGTGCTCTTTCTCGGCTCGCAACGCCGAACGCAGTTCGCGGTTTTCCATCTCCCAGATCCGCGCCCAGCGCACACTCTTCTGGCAGCCCAGAGCCACCTGCCAGAGCTCATGCAACCGCAGACACTGATGCAGAAGCACCAGCAGGATTGCTCCCATCATCAGCAATGCACCTGTCGAAACCGCTTCCGACATACTCATGTCCACTTCCTTTCGTGACTTCAATTCATTTTGAAGACAGTCACACGATATGTAGTGTTAAACGACAGGTCTAGAATGTAGACTTATACAGGTAAAGTATTCGCGCACATGGAGAGGGTATGAAACGCAAGCAGTCCATCGAACAGGTACGCTGGGACCTGGCACTTCGCTATCGTTTGATTGAGACCGTTGCCTGGTGGGAGGGCCGGTTGACCACGGGACACTTGATGCAGAGCTTCGGCATCAGCCGTCAGCAGGCGTCCAAGGACATCAACACCTACATCACAGAACATGCGCCTAAAAATCTTACATATGACAAAAAAATAAAAGGCTACGTGCCCAGCAAAACCTTCACGCCACTGTTCATCGACGACAGCGCCAGCGCCTATTTGCACCTGCTTTACCAGAACAATGAACGCGCTCCGCACATTGATGGGCTCGCCCTGGCCTACGCCCACACCAAGGTGCTGGAAGTCCCGGATCGCCCGATTCGACCGGAGGTCCTGCGCCCATTGCTCAAGGCCTGTCGCGATGGCCTGCGCCTGGAAACCGAGTACGTATCGCTCAATACCCCTAACGTGGAAATTCGCCTCATAGCCCCTCACACGCTGGTCTACACCGGTATGCGCTGGCATGTGCGGGCTTACTGCGAGAAGAACGGCCAGTACCGCGACTTTGTACTCAGCCGCCTGCGGGGTCAGCCGGATTTGCTCGACGAATCGCAAAACACACGAGAGCTGGATGAAGACTGGAATACCGAGATACCAGTCATCTTTACAGCCGATGGGCGATTGAACGCGGCGCAGAAGTCGATCATCGAAACCGACTTCGGCATGATTGATGGCCAGCTAGTGGTGCCCAGTCGCAGGGCTCTGGTGAAGTATGTATTGCAACGCTATCAGATCGACCCGAGAAACCAGGCAACCAACCCCGAAGCACAGCAAATCGTGGTAACCAACCTCAAGGAGCTGCGACCCTGGCTCATGCATGACTAATCCTCAAGCCTCTGATCGAAGGCGTGTTGCCCCCGAGTCAATCGCTGTCCGTCAGTCATTTCGACTCGGCAACATCCATGTCCACCCGGCCGACATCTCGTGCCAGATACGCGCAGCACTTATGTAGTTGTTGATCTCCCGGATCAGCAGCTGCTGCGCTATGTCGTGATGGCCATTGAGGATCGCTAGATTTCGAGCGGTATTGCCCTCGTTGTTCTTCGCGTTCATATCAAGTTCGAACATATTGTAGTTGTCAGTGAAGTACTTGACGGCCTTGAAGTGGCCGCTTATTGCGAGCCAATGGATAGGCGTATTTCCGTCCACATCACGATGGTTGAGACTACCGCCTAGCCGAAAACGCGTTTCAAGGGTTTTGATTTTTCCCTGCCTGGCGGGCAGATGCATGTATTTATCGTGCGGCATGAAGCTGCCGAGGCCTTTCCAGTCCCGCCGTTGCTTGTCCCCCACGGCACCGAGTGCCTCCAGCTTCTCGATCAGGACGATTCGGTTCAGCCGGTAGGCGATGTCCAGTGGTGTGTCCCCTGCAAGATCTCGGTCATTGAACGCCAGCGGGTCAAACGACGACAGATACTGCGTATTGTCGAGAAGCACTGAAGCGTGCCAGTCCCCCAGGTCGAGTCCCTCTATGTCGTCAACGCAATAGCCCGTCGGGGCCAAAGTCTTTTGCAGCAGAGGAAGTAGAGCGGGCGAGATTGGCATTACTTTCTTCCCTGTTCCAGATAGATGACAAGATCCTTGTAGGCGCTAATCACACAGCGCGACAGCATTGGCAGTCGTCCCGTACCTGACAGCCATGCACAAGCCATTGACCAGGCTTATGTCGTGCGGAGTAAGGCAGCGAATGGCAGTCAGATTAGGGCTGGCGACGATACAGGCCAGCGACTTCGCCCGACTGACGGCCACATTCAAGCGGTTTTTCGAGTACAGAAAACCAATGTCTCTGGGCAGGTAGTCTTCATTCGAGGTCGCCATCGAAACGATGACAATCTCCGCTTCTTGCCCCTGAAACTTATCCACAGTGCCGACACGAGCGCCCGCTGGCAGCACCTGTTTCAACAACTGCACTTGCAGGTTATAGGGTGCTACTACCAGGATGTTTTCGATGCATATCGCGTGCTCGACGCCCTTGTTATCCACATAACGCTGCCGCAAGAAGTATGCGAAAAGCGCTTTGACTTGCTCCGCTTCTTCGTCCGAACTCTGGCTGTTGCCATCGTGCGCCACAGGGCAAAACATTAGCCCGCTGTCCGGCACATCCGGTCGTTGGCCATCCAGTAACAACACCCGTCGCTCGGTACCAGGCGCCGAGGAAAGTTGCCCTTCGTACACAGCTTGCGAAATGAATGAGCAAACCTTGGGGTGCATCCGCCAGGTTTGCGCCAGGAACACTCCACGATTAAGCGCGATGATGGGCGTGCCATTCAGCAGATAGTCGAGGATAGAGTCCCCGGAACGGCCTGGATGCACGCCTTGCACCGGTTGCGACAATTGCATCTGATCGCCCATCAGGACGATGTTGCGAGCAGCCATGCCCATCGTGACCAGATTCGCCACACTTACCTGACCAGCCTCGTCGATAAAGAGGTAGTCCAGTTGCTCGGTGAAGGCGGGATCGGCAAATAGCCAGGCAGTGCCGGCCGTCAAGTCAATGTTCGGCCCCCAGGCATCGAGGAACTCACTCTTGTCCTCAATGGAACGAATGCAGCGGCCGGTGAACTCCGTGCCTTCTCCCTCCGAGGACTTTTTCAATCCCTCAAAAGTGAATCCCTCTTCTTGTGCACGACACTCAACGGCCGCCAACAGATTATTGATGGCGTGGTGCGAATTGGAAGTTACGCCGATGCGCTTGCCCGCCTTGAGCAAGTCAACGATGACTTGCGAGCCGGTGTAGGTCTTGCCTGCGCCTGGCGGCCCCTGAATAAACAGCACGCTGTGCTCGAGGTTTCGCACCACCTGCTTGATGGCATCAATCGTCGGCAGGCTTGAATCAAGCAGTGGTGCACCCGGCTTGGCGCCCTTCACCCGCGGGGCGCGTCGATACAGAAAGTCGGTAACCGCCTGGAAGCGCTGCTCGCCAGCCAGGACGTTGTCGGCATATCGATACAGCGCCTCTCGCAGCGATTTAGTCGGAATCGGCTGGCCAGGAATCATGTCGAAGCAATCAGGCGGAGCTTTATTCACGGTGGCCTGGAATGTCGCCAGACACTTTTCATAGTCCAGATGAACCAGCTGTACCGCGTTCAGGGACTCACTGATGGCCCCTTTAGAACCGCTGCGCATTTTGGTTTCCTGAGGATCGAAGCTGTACTCAAACAAAAATGATTTCTTGATCGGTTCAGGCGGCGTTGTTGTGCGCCGCAAACCGGCCAGGCTCTCGATATCATCTAGCAGTTCCTCGGTTGTCATGTCCTGCCGGCTGAAAAGCTGCCACCACGTCGGCTTATCGGCGCGGCGGTGGAAGTCGAGTAGCTGGAAGGTCAGCAACGTGACCTGTTCCTCGTCACTCATGGCCTCTTCGTCGGTGCGCAGACCACCCAGTAAACGATCGTGATAATTCTCCAGAAGAATCTCGATTTCCTTTTGCTCCACGACTGACTTCTCGCCTTCGGCGGCAGCCCCTGAAAAAGCGCCTGCATTTGACGGCGTGATGTCCAGCAACCAGTTGCGCAGAAGGTAGGTGGATAGCACGTCGTCTTCGTTGTAACGCTCGATCTGCTCAAGCAACTTCGAATCGCCGGTCTCTTTCCATCGCTCATAAAACACGATGCTCGCGCCAGCATTGGTGACGTCGCCGTCACGTCGGCCCATGTAGAAATGCTCGATATTCTTGATCGAATAGCTGGGTTCGGACACCCGGATCGCTTCGCGAACGACCTTGTACAGATCGATCAGCTTGCCGTTGCGCAGCAACCAGTCCACTTGAGCTTCACGCGTGCCGTGCTGGCTCATCAGGCGTTTGATGGCCGTCTCTTCGTAACTTGCGTAGTGGTAAATATGAGCGTCGGGGTAACGCTTGAGATGCCCGATGACCCAGTCGATGAACTGCTCGAAGGCGATCTTTTCTTCATTTCTGGTATGCGCCCAGAACGGTTTGAAGGTTCGCTGCCCATACTCGTCGATGTAAAGACCGAAGAGGTATTCCAGCCCTCCCTCCTCCAGCGGATTGCCCTCCATGTCGAAGAACAGATCACCGTCGACCGCCTTGGGCATCCGATGGAAACCACGCCGTTCACCCAAGACAGGCAGGAGCTCGAACAACGGCACGTCACTGGAACGCCCCTGGAACTGCAAACGCGCCTGATGCCGCAACTTGCTCAATGACTCTGTCTGCAGTTTAGGAATGCGCAGGTCGTCAGTACTGTCCGCCAACTGGTGCAATGTGGTCACGCCGGCACTCTGTAACTTCTTGATTTGCGAACGGCTGATACCCGCTACCGCCGAGAGATGATCGTCCTGCAGTCGTTGTTCGTCGCAGCGATCAAGCCAGGCGCAGAACCCACAATGCCCGCATGGCTCCGGGTAAGTAACGGGTCGCTCGGCACTGTTCACGAACGCTTCGAAACGCTGTAGCACATGCTCCAGATAATCGGCGTAGTCAGCGACCCGAAATGCCTGCTCGGTACGCGCAGCATCACCGAGTACGACATACATAAACGTTGGTTGCACACCTTGGATCGAGATCAGCATTCGTGAATAAAGCGCAACCTGTACAAGGAACTTGGCCTTGGCCGTTTTCGCCAGTTTGGTGTCGATCACCTCATAGCTGTGGTCGCCCAGCGCCGACGCCCGCGGCACTTTGCGCAGGAAGTCGGCATGGCCAATAAAGGCGCCTTCCTGAAGCGACGCCTGGAAGATGATATCGACACCGGCCTTCATGGCCTGGATGGTCAGTACCACCCGACGCGCGAAACTCGGATTGCCCTCGGCAATGTCGACAACGTTGGCGTATTGGTTTTTCAGCCGTTCGAAAAAGGCCGCTTCATGGGCCAGACCTTTGTCCTGGATCAAACGGTTCTGCTCGCTTGCCGCCGCTTTTTCCATAGGGCTTACAAGGTTCTGAAGGTCCAGCGCCGTGAGGTGCTGGCACTCAAGAAAACCGCAGATATCTGAGGCAGAGTACAACTGAATTCCGTTCCGGCTTTGCATGGTCGCTTCCAGTACGGTGAAGCGTCCAGGAACGCTTCACGCTGATTCAATGTCGTGTGTGAGTCAGGCGTCGAGCGAGCATCCGCCGAAAAACTGCTCGAACAACGTCGTCGGCAAATGTTCTGCATCGAGCAGCCCGAAGTGCTTGCCCACGTTGCGCCCCAACGCCATCAGCGTCTTGGCAGAGTTCTCGGTACCTGCATATCCGGCGCTCAAGAGGTAGCCGATGCGTGCCTTTTCAGTCGTCGCCCGCAGATACGCATTGCCCGTGATCAACACATCCACCAAACAGACGCTTGCCCGTTCATCACCCAGGGTGAACGGTTCCAATGTCTCGCTCACCAATGCAGCGCACAACCCATCCTTGCCACCGACGACGATACGTTCGAGTTCTTCGAGCGACCGGCCAAACAGGTCGAATTCATCGATGGAAAACGCGAAACAGTAGCCCTGCGCTGTGGCACGCGTGAGCGGGTTCTCGTTGCGCGGGTTGGCCAACAGCCAGGCAGTGAAGGACGCTTTATTGTCGAGCGAACCGCTGTGGCGGAAGGCCAGATAGTCCTTTAGGACCTGACTGAAGGGATGCCCGGTTGGCACCCATCCAGTGCTTTCACGTTCACTTTTCTGCGGATCACTCGCTGGCACTGCGGCCTTCGGATCAGTCGCCAGCGTCACATCAAAGCACCGCAGGTCATAGCCGAGCATAAACAGGCTGGCCTCGAAGGCATGGCATCGCGTGGGCAGCGCCCCTTGTTCGGCAAACCAGCCAGTACGTTCGAGCAGGGCGCGGATAATCCAGCCCAACCGCACCTGCCAACGTGCCCATTCGGCATAATCAATCGCCGAAAATTGCGGCGCCGCCAAGCCGTTCAAGAACGCTCCCGGGTTGCGGATCTGGTTGCCACGAGCGGCTCCGGACGGGAACGCCAGCAGAGGTTTGCCGCTCCCCGTCCATTGCTGGCGAAACAATGAATACAGCATGCCTGTCGCTGCGCCGACGCGACTGTCATAGATGGGTGACCCCGACGGATCAAGCAAGGCGTGAATCTTGGTCAGGCCAGCATCGAAACGCTCGACACTGATCGCGTCGAGATCATTCAGATCATTGTCGCCGTCGAGCGACATGAGCCCGGCCATTTCCCGCAGATAGCTCGACAGCTCGCCCTTTTCGGCCAGCCGGTGCAAAAATGGAATGGCTCCCCGGACACCACCCCAACGAAGAATCTGCAAACACGCCTGAAGCGCTTGTTGTTCGTCCCCCCGGTTGACCGCACTCGTCAGCCACTCGCGAAGTTGTCCGAGAGAGCGTTGAGTTTCAGCCCAGGTTTGTGAATCCACCGAATTTTGATGGGTATCTTGCCAGCTTGCTTTCCAGCGGTATTGCTCAAGAATCTGCTCGAAACCCTGGACATCAGCGGTTAAACCGCCCGGCACAAATTTGCTCGCCTTGAAGCGCAGCTTGAACGTCAACGTCGGCAAGTTCGTTGCGAGCCATGCGATGAAGGACTCAACTTCAGGTTGCGCCAGGAACTGTTCGCGCTTCATGCAGACCACCTTGCAGGTAATATCGAATGGCCATACCCTAAGCAAAACCACAGCCCCCGTCCATGTTGTTTGTCCGTACAGGTAAACAAATGGAGCAGGTTCTCAGGCTCTCGATAGAAACTTCTCTACCCATGCCTGGGTTTAATCAAAAATATGTAAAGTTTTCAGACGCTCCCAATCTGTTGACGTACTGCCCATGACCTCAAGGATCGGCACCCCATGGACCATCAAGCACTCAAGACCCGTCATCGACAGGAACGTGAAAGTCATCATCCCAACCTCACCTTGCGTGTTCATCGGGCGCTGAGTTGGCTCAATCGTGCCGAGCAAGCTGACGATGTCGATGGGCGTTTTATCTTCCTGTGGATCGCCTTCAACTCGGCCTACGCCACCGATATTGACGAGCAGTACCGCCTTTCCGAGCAGTCCACGTTCAAGGCGTTCCTGGACAAACTCTGCGCGCTCGACACGGCCAACCTGATCGAGAATCTGGTCTGGTCCGCGTTCTCCGGCAGCATTCGCGCGTTGCTGGACAACCCCTACGTGTTCCAGAGCTTCTGGGATTACCAGAACGGCAAGATCAGCGAGCAACAGTGGACCGAGCGCTTTGCCAGCGGTCGGCGAGCAGCGCAGCAAGCGTTGGCCAACCGCAATACCCCAGCAGTGCTCGGCGTTCTGTTCAATCGAATTTATACATTGCGAAACCAGGTCATGCATGGGGGCGCAACCTGGAACAGCAGTGTGAACCGGGATCAGCTGCGCGACTGCTCAAACCTTCTCGGCAAGTTGGTGCCGGTGATTATTTTGCTGATGCTGGATAACCCGGAAACGCTATGGGGTGATGCTTGTTATCCGGTTGTTTCTTAGGTCGTGGGACTTTCCAATCACGCGATCACAAACGAAGTGATTCCGCTGGCTGTTCATCCTCATCACCTAACTTGCCACTGTCGAGCATGACATCTTCGTCCTCAATCAGAGGGATTGCGAAAAAGCGGGGACTTTGGGCGCAAACTGCGCCCGTTCCCGCCCACGAACTGTTCAAGGAAAGAATGCAATGATCAAGAAATCGGTATCGGAGCTCTCGTTCGTCAACAAAGGGTCGCCATTGCCCACTGTCGAGGTCGACTCGCACTCCGTCGAAAATGCGGGCTTTAGTATCTACCGCACTGTGATGCAGGTACTGACCCAGTTGGCCGAACAGGACGCATCACTTCGCGCAACCCTTTACATGTACGCTTCTGCCAGCGTCAATTTCCGTGAGCAGAGCTGGTCTGAATTCCTGTTGGTTGCCGGCCCTAATAAGGTTCTACTGGCCTTGGGCGCTGGCTTCGAGCGGTTGCCAGCGGTGAAGTCGCGGTTCAGCGATTACGTTTCGTCCTCCATAGCCCTGCGCACCTTTCATGTCGAGGATGGGCTGGTATGGGAGCAGGAGGACGCCTGCACTTGGTATCCCAATGGTCAGAGCCTGGCTGACCTGACCGCTGAGGCCGAAGAGGCGGAAGAGGCCGATGATGATCCGGAACTTATAGAGGGGGATGAAGAGGACGAGGACTGGGATGTCGAGGAACCAGATGCCGAGGATGAGCAGGGTGCAGACCAGGCCGTGGCCACTGCCGAGCGAAGGGCGGCGCGCTATCGGGCCGCACGTTCGGATGCGAAGGTCAGCAGCATTCGGGCAGCCATCGAGGAAGTCTTTGGTCTACCGGAAGGTTCGGTCGCGCTCTGTGGACCGGATCGGCGTGCGCTGCGGGGAGATGCCCGGATCAGGACGTTGCGCAAACGCTGGGAAGAGAGCTGAGCAGGGGAGCAGATAAATGACGCATGAATCTCCTGTCCGGGTCAGCACCCTGGCATTCGACGATCTGCTAAAGGTAGGTTGGCCATTGGCACTGGACAGTTATCAGCGCGGCTTCGTGTGGGGCCCGGACAAGCTGTTGCAACTGACCAGTGATCTCGCAGAGTTCGCAGGCCAGCCGGACAAAACCTTGCCTTACTACATTGGCGCGGTATTGCTGCATCGCGATGTGCACCAATCGAGAAGGTTCATCATCGATGGTCAGCAGCGCATCACGGCGTTGTCGCTGCTGTATCACCGCGCGACCGGTGCACTGCCAGCGGGCCAGGTGCTCAGCTATTCGGGGCAGTCCGCACGACATATCCGTGAAGGGATTCAGGCGTTGAAGCAGCAAGAGCCGATTGCACCGGAGATCATCGGAAAGCTTCGTCTGACGGTGATCGAGGTGGACAGCAGCGACCTTGCCTTCACCTTTTTCGATACCCAGAACAATCGCGGCGTGCCTCTGCGGGCCACCGACCTGCTCAAGGCCTATCACCTGCGTGCGATCGATCACGCAGACGCTGAGGGCGATCTGAAGACAGCCCTGCAGCAGCACTGCGCCGAGCGCTGGGAGGCGCTGCAACGTCAACCCGCGATACTGTCGCCCGGCCAGGATTTTGCCCCCAACCTGTTCAATCGTTTTCTCTGGCGTGCGCGGCGTTGGCGCGGTGCGCAAACTCCAGCGGGCAGACACGAGACGCTGCTGACCGAGTTCCAGTGCGACACATGGAACCACGTTGCGGACAGCCGCAGCAGCGTCGACAGCGTGCCGCTCTACGCCACCCGACACAATCGGCTGGCAACTGCGTTGACGCTGACGGGCGACGGAGAGCACGTACTGCACGGCAGTCAACTGCGCATCAGCCACAACCCCGCGAACTTGCCGATGGCACTGCGCCAGCCCATTCATGAGGGCGTGGGCTTCTTTCTCTACGCAGACAAGTATGCCGCCCTGCTGCAGAGGCTGATGAACGATCCTGCGCCGTGCGCGCAGGTGAGTTTTTTCCGCGCGATATATCGACAGCTGCTGTGCAACAACCAGGAGTATCTGCGCGAAATTTTCATGCTCTGCAGCCTGGTGTACATGGATCAGTTCGAAGTCGAGCAACTGACCGCGTTTGCCTTACGCCTGGAGTTTCTGCTGGGCGCAATTCGCCTGGAGAAAAAACAGGTCAAGCAGGAAACCGCCGCCAACTTCTTCAGGTTGGCCGAGCTAAACCTGCTGGATGTGATCGCACAAAGCTACCATCCGAAACAGGTGCTGGACTTTCTGCAAAAGCGCCAACAGGCCGTGGCATCGTTGTATGCCGATGAAACGATTGAAGTGGGGAATGGTGTGCAAGGTCGATACAAACGGGCTGTTCTGGCGTTCTACAAGGTGCAGGCGGATCCTGAATGCCGCAACCTTGCGGACAAATCGCAATGGCTTGAGGTGTTTCTTAAAGCCTCCCATGGAGGTCGCCATGAGCATTGATTCCAGCCTCTGCACTCTGCAACAGCTGGCCAACAGGAAAGACGCTGCGTGGTGTTTCAATGTGCCGATCTACCAGCGCCTGTATGTGTGGGGTGATGAGCAGATCAAAACACTGCTGACAGACATCGCCAATGCTTTCGATCGAGGCGACACGCAGTTCTTCCTGGGCGGCACGCTGTTGGTGGAAAAAACCACCGATGAAGATCGCAATCAGGGCATGCGCCGCTTCGACCTGATCGACGGCCAGCAGCGTTTCACCACGTTGTGGATGCTCAGCACGGTGCCGGTATGGAGCCAGGTGATGGAGGACTTCAGTAGGGTTGTGCTGAAGGAAAGGACGATTCCGCGTCTGCACTTCTCAATCCGGGAGCAGGTGAACGACTTCCTTGCCAGCATGATGCCGGGGGGGAAAGCGACGAGCAGCGAAATCATCGACACTCAGAGCATGAGAGAGGCTCAGCAATTGATGGCCTCCTTCGCGCAGACCTACAAGCGTGCGGACGGCGGGCCTGTTGATGATGAATATCTCAAGGCGCTGGCCAGCTTTGTGTATCGCAATGTATCGCTGGTGCTCACGCAAGTACCTGAGGGCATGGACCTGAACAAGCTGTTCGAAGTCATCAACAACCGTGGTATCCAGCTACAGCACCACGAGATCCTCAAGGCTAGGTTGCTGCAGGACATCCCCGCGGAAAGCCGTTTCCGTTTCGCGGCATTGTGGAATGCCTGTGCCGACATGAGTGGCTTTGTCGAGCGCAATCTGTGTCTGGAAACCCAGCTGGAGGCGCACCGACTGGGGGATCTCTATAACAAGGGGCAACTGCTCCATGCAGGCGCCGTACACGGGTTGCTCGATCGAAAGACCGACTCCGCGCAAACGGATGGCTACGACCGCCTGACCTTGCAGGCCATCGTTGACGGCTCTGTTACCGATATCGGCGCGTCTCCGGCAGCAATCGCCGAGGATGACGGAGAAGCCCCCTGGGCGCGGAGCATCATCGGCTTTCCACTCTTCTTGCTTCATGTGTTGCGTATCTGGCTGAAGGAGCAAGGGCAGGCGGATCTGCCGCGTGTGCTGGATCGGCAGTTGCTCGCCCTGTTTGAAGCCCACTTGCTGGCGCCAGCGGATTCGGCGCAGCGTGTGGCGAGGGCGCAAGGGTTCATTGATCTGCTCTGGCGCATGCGTGTGCTGTGGGACGAGTATGTGATCAAGTGGGTCGATCAGGGCGATGACGAAATCCATCAGGTCTGCCACACCTCGATTTCCGCCAGTGAAGACAAGCGTTACATCAATCGCAGTCGCGACAATGCCGTGCACCAGGGCCTATCGTTGCTGCAGAGCATGCTGTATCACTCGCAGGAAATCACCACCCATTACTGGCTGACCCCCTTCCTGTACTTTATCCACAAGCATGCGCACACCGTGCGGGGTGGTGGCGGTGAAATCGAGCGGTACTACGGCTTCCTATGCCATCTGGATAACCAGCTGCTTGGAGAAGTGACGGATGCTGCGCTGGTCGTACGTAGCCGCCGGTTCATGGACGATCCCTGGCGTACCGCTTCGGCGCTGCAGTTCGAAGCTGTGCTGACGGAGGACCATGGCGTCAGATTTGCGCATTACTGGTTCTATAAACTGGACTTCGTGCTTTGGTATGAACAGCAACGTGATCATGAGTTCTGGGGCAATTTCCGTTTCACCGCGAAGAACTCGGTAGAGCATATTTCGCCGCAGACCCCACAGGCGATCGATACCAACACGGTCTCGCGGGATTGGCTGGACCGCTTTGGCAATCTCGCGCTTGTCTCGCGCAGTATCAACTCGGAGTACGGTAATCTGCCCTACAACGAAAAGCGCCAGCGATTCCTCAACAAGCGGGCGTACGAGAAGCGACCTGACTCCCTGAAAATGGACTTGATCTATTCGAAGGAAACGTGGGGAGAGGTCGCGGCCGATGCTCATCAGGCTGCCATGCTGGCGGCAATGCAATGCCATTACCAAAGGGTTTTCACCATCGACTAGGGTGACGGTGAAGCAAGCGTTATCAGCGCTATCCATTAAGCGCAACGACGGGTGATAACCCTGCAGCGATGTCGCCCGATGAATCCACAGCCAGGAGCGACGGTTCAGCATCTACGGCGTAAGCAGGATTACACTGCGAACCACTGAGATGATGCCATCGCGTGCAAGCCCGCTCCCGCAAAGCTTGGAGCCCAATCCCTTACTACCGTCCATTTGGGTCGATCTCAGTCTGCCACGACCGGCTAATGACGACCCAAAGTTCCCTGTCGCAGCAGCTAGAAAATCAGGGGAGATTTAGCGTGCCAGATGGGTCTGAGCATATGTTCACTGAGAAGAGCCAAAATTCATTAAAAAGCTGGTCACATAGGCCTGGCAAGACGTGGCCCGAAAACGTGTGTATGGATTAGATTACCCGTCATTTGAGAAGCGCGAAGAGTACATCCAGTGAAATTTCCACATTGGTGTCTGGTTCGTAGAAACAATCATCTAACGGATCCGTCCAAACCAACTCCCCGGTCAAAGGCCGTCGCATGCAGTTACTCAGCCGCAGGTCCATCGACTCAATCCCCGGAAACTCCGCCGCCAGCGCCAGCGTTTCCATCAACCCAGCATACTGCCTGTGAGCGCGCGCCAGTTCACGACATTGCTGTGCAACAACGGGTAAGTCCCTCGAGCCAGGCTGCCCCTCTTCATCGAATCGCGCAAGCCAAGCCTCAAGAACAGGCTCGCTGCCCACTTCAATATCAACCAGGCGCTCGACCTGCGCTAGCCAGTAGAACTCTACCTCAGGGCCAGACTCGTAGGTGTCCGATAACGCCACCGCACCATAGTTGTGCAGTACCCTGACCACGTTTGGGTTACCCGCAGCCGATTGTTGCTCCAGGAAGTTATGGCCACTGCCTTGCAGGGTTAGCCGCAGCAAACTGTCACCCTTCTCGAAGATAGTTGAACTGGAACCGGTCTTGAATACCTTCGCGCCTTTGAGTGGCAAGGTTTCCAGCAGCCGGTCGAAATTCGGGGTCGGGAAACGCACGCAGATGTGTTCGCTCATTGTGTTCTTCCATAACAGATTGATGGGCCTGCCAAGCGCAAACTTCGGCTCATTTTGACAACGACAATTCAGCTTGTAGCCGGTTTTATTTCAAGCAGGCCTTCCACCACAGCATTGACGTCTGCCAGGCCGCCAATGCTCACAAGCCAGCCATAAGTGATGGGTTGCTTGCCATTATGCAATTTCGATGGAAACTTCGACATGCTTGAGTGGTGTCGATGGCCTGTGCTGACGGCGATTTCCGCCAGCAGATCTACCAAGTGCCCCCTGATGATGTTGGGGTGAACCATCAGACAGATGTTGTTGATGCGGGTCCTTGCTTTCAATAAATAGACCGTCTGGCCGGCAGCGCAAAACTCTGCAAGGTATTTGCTCTCCCTAACGAGCACGTATCCGCTCTGTTCAATCTGCTTGATCACCTTATTGGTGAATTCATCGCATGGGACAGCTACGGTCTTGCGGGCTGGCTTGGCCGGAGGCGGTGGGGCAAGGGCAGCTTGGGTACTATCCGGTAGAGGGACGGCGCGTGGCGGTTCCGACATTGGCGCAGCTCCGCACAGAAGCAACGCAGTTGCGCCAGCCATTCGCGCATAGGCCCGATCGAGTTTCGCAACTCTGTGACGTACAGGGTCTGCTGGCTTCAGGTCACTGAGTGTTTTATCTCTGATATACACACTCGGTGCGCTGCCGCCACTGGTTGAAGGATGGCAGAAAGAACCCAGAAACTGCCGGGCGTGCAGATACCCGTTATCGACGCA
Organism: Pseudomonas synxantha; assembly: GCF_900105675.1. NCBI lineage: Bacteria > Pseudomonadati > Pseudomonadota > Gammaproteobacteria > Pseudomonadales > Pseudomonadaceae > Pseudomonas > Pseudomonas synxantha. The sequence goes on from NZ_LT629786.1 coordinate 5,165,251, forward strand.
CCATTGCAACGCGTCTTCGGGGCAATCGCCCAGGCCGATATACAGGGCGTCTGGGTTAATTTCGCGGAGTGTGGAGACGAAGCAGTCCATGAAGCACTCTCGAAATAAAGGGGAAGCCATCAGGTAGGCAAATGAGCCCGCAAACATGGATTCGCCGCCCTCAGGCGTTGTTGTAAAGGCCGCGTGAGGTATGACCGAGGTTCCGTGGAACAAGTCGGCGTTTTCTTCCCACAGGGACTCTACATTTGGAATGCGCAGGATCTTGTCGAACTTGAAGTGCCGCAAATAGCGCAGCAAGTTTGGGCGCATGGCGCTGCCACCGAATGCACCAAGTTTTTTCACTTCATGAAGCAGCGTTGCAGTCGGGATGCCAACGGCCATTAGTCGCTGGACTTCGCCGTACGCCAATCGCAGCTGGTTGGGGCCTGGGGTGATGCCCACGATGACCAACTTGGCATCAGCGTTGACGTGTTCGAAAGGGATATACCTGAGGATGTCTCTGCCTGTGTTTTCAATCACGAGCTCGGGACTGTTGGCGCCCGCCGTGCCGAGCCTGCGGATGGCAGGTGAGTAGCGCTCGAAAAGTGTGTGGTCCATCGAGTTGTTCTCCTGATCTGTTCGAGCTCGTTCCGTTAGTAGGGCAGTTGCTCAGCGGTGCCGGTGTTGGGCCGGTATTTTCTCGGTCCGAATCAGTCGCTCGCGCTCTTCGACTCGTCCGCCACGGTTGATAGGGGCCTACCTGTATCCTGCCGACGGAATCGGCTCTGGGAGGCGCCTGGGTTACTCGGCGCGCAGCGTTAGGGTTGTTGTAGTTATGGGTTACCAGAGCTGCTCGTCGCGAACTGCTGCTTCTGGCCATTTGTTGCCCTTCCTGACAGGCAGCAATCGGCCAATTCTGTTGAAAACAGTCGGCCATAGTCTCCACGGCAGAAAAGTACGTACTTGAAATTGAAATTTTTATTTTGAGCAGAGTACTCCGGCTCAGATTTCGCGTAACTGCGCGCTAAAAAAGACGTTTTCAGCCGTCAGCATGCGGGCAGTCTGGAAGGACTTACTTTTTCACCAGAATCGGCCAATATCGGTCACTCTCGAAGGCCCGCGATGCAGCATGGAAGCGGATCAAGCTTCTGTTTTCTCCTGTGCGCTAGCTGGAATATTCAACTCACTCAGCGAATCAATAAGGACTTGGATTTCCTCAGGATGCTTAGGCCGGGGTCTGCGCACAATTTCCTTCTTCTCCGCTACCGTTCGTTTTTTATTAGCCGTAATGAACTCCATGAGCCCGCCAAAGATAAAGAACAGTGAAAACCCCAGCGTAAATGGGGCCAGCACTATTCCGATGAATATTCCCAAACATCCGTCCGCCGCTTGATTTGAGTCGTACTCGCATGCCTCAAGTGTCGTCACTTCCTGAGGAGCATAAAGAGCAGCATCGAGCCCGGGAATGTCGGACGCGAAGAGCTCAGACTGCCCCCTTCCGCTTAGAGGCTGGGACGGGTTATTGCTGTACTTTCCAAAAGCGCGAAGCTTACTGAGGTGGTCCAGCAGTGTTTGCTCAACATCCCATGCATCCTAGAGCTGCGTGAAGAAAAACACTTTATCGATAAGTTTTTCATCGCCGTGACCACCATACGCCATGCGATCGACCAGGCTAGCCTTGGTCGTGAAGCCAATTTTGTAAAAAAGACCCTGTGGAGTGGTTAGCCGTGCGTAATAGACGTTACCTGCAGGGTTACTAGGCCTGCGGAACCAGCGCTTGAATCTCGTATACAGTGATGCATGTGGCTTGGCCATTCCCTTTATAATTCCCGATAAGTCCGCAGCTGGGACATCCTACAGTGGCGGCATTAAGCCTCCCACCTCAGCCTTGCATCTCCCAGGGCTCGTGAGACGGTAGCTCCAGTTGGTGCTGCCGACTAAGGTCTGCTGTACCTACCTTGAATCGCGCTCAAATTTGTAGTCATTCCATGACTACTTCTGGCCGATTCTATTGAAAAAATCCGGCTGGGTTTTCACGGCAGAAAAATACGTGCCTGAGATTGAGACCCTAGCTTTGAGCAGAGGCTTCCGGACTCGGATTTCACGTTGTAGCGTGCGAGAGAGATGTTTTCACCCATCAATATTCGAGCATTTTGGGCAAACCGACTTTTCAACAGAATCGGCCGATTGCTGCACTTAATCGTCATGGAGGCCGATTACGATTCGACTCAAAAAAAATTCAGTCCTACATCACTGCCATGACATCCACCCCATGGAGCTTAGAACCATGTCATTGCATTGCCCTCTGTGTAACTCCCCCAAGATCGCATCTTTACAAACAGCCATGAAGATTGGCGCAGCTGTTGGAACCGTAGGCGGAGCCACTCGTGGTGCGAGCGCCGCTCTGGCAGCAGGCCAGGTGGGCGCCTATGTCGGCGCTATTGCCGGCCCTCTTGGCATCACCCTCGGCACAGTTTCTGGTGCCATCCTCGGCGGGCTCGCTGGAGGTGCAGGCGGCTGCGCCCTCGGTGCTCAGCTTGGCGAAAAACTCGATCGCCATGTGTTCGCCAACAACCTTTGTCTCGCCTGCAATCATCGCTTCAACCTACCAGCCTAATCCTCTTACAACATTCTTCGGTAAATGCTGCGCGTGCGCAGCATTTATTCCGGCACGCACCCAAAGGAATTACTCCCATGGCTCATCTCGTCGAACAAATGGCATACGTTGGCGCTACCCCTTGGCATGGTTTGGGTAACCACCTGACGCAAAAACAACCGCTGGAAGTTTGGCAGCGCGAAGCCGGCATGAACTGGCAGATTCAGGAAAGTCCAGTTCACTTCAAGGCCGACACTGTCGGCAACCTCGGCACGATTGACTCCTTTCCGGAACAGAAGGTGCTGTATCGCTCCGACACCAAGGCCCCGTTGTCGGTGGTCTCCAACCGCTACCAGGTTGTGCAGCCCCGTGAAGTTCTGGAGTTCTACCGGGATCTGACTGAGGTCTCCGGCTACGAGTTGGAAACAGCTGGGATACTCAAAGGTGGCCGCAAGTTCTGGGCTCTGGCCAGGACCGGGCAGACAACCGTGCTGAAGGGTGACGATCAGGTCAATGGCTATCTGCTGCTAGCCACCTCCTGTGACGGTACGCTGGCCACCACCGCGACCCCGACCACCGTGCGTGTAGTTTGCAACAACACCCTGACCATCTCCCTGAACGGCGCTACCCGCGCAATCAAGGTACCGCACAACACGCGCTTTGATCCGCAGGCCGTGAAGAAACAACTGGGCATCGCCGTCTCGCAATGGGATGAGTTTATGTACCGCATGCGCGCACTGTCGGAACGCAAAGTGCAGTGGCATGAGGCGATGGGCTTCTTTATGAATGTGCTGTGTGACGTAGCCCCCAATAGCCAGCTGCCGGAAGTGCTGCCGAATGAGCGAGCCCTGCGCAAGGTGCAAGGGCTGTACGAAGGCCAAGGTCGTGGAGCGACGCTGGAGTCAGCCCAAGGAACTGCGTGGGGTTTGCTCAATGCTGTGACTGAGTACGTCGATCACGAGCGACGTGCCAGGAGTACTGAATACCGCATGGACTCCGCGTGGTTTGGGGCCGGTGCCAGCCTCAAAGAGCGTGCACTGAACGCCGCGCTGCAACTCGCCGCCTAGCCCCACTCATCTACTCAAAGCGCCTGGTCAGCTTCTGCTGGCCGGGCGTTTTTATGCCGCATAGGAAAACATCATGGAAACGCAAACGCTGCAACAATCCCGCAGTAAACCCCGCCCTGCCTTGCGCCTGGTGGGGACCAAACAACTTCCCCGAGAAGACTGGCTGACTGTGCGCAAACAAGGCATCGGCAGCTCGGATGCCGCCGCTGCCATAGGCCTTAACCCTTACAAATCCCAGTTGGAGCTGTGGCTGGAGAAAACTGGTCGTGACACCTCACTGCCCAAGCTAGATCTCAATGATGAAGAGAGCCCTGCTTACTGGGGCAACATCCTCGAACCGATTGTCGCATCGCATTACACCAAGCGTAGTGGTCACCGGGTACGACGTATCAATGCCGTGCTGCAGCATCCTGATCCTAAACTGCCCTGGATGCTGGCCAACATCGACCGCGAGGTCATCGGCGCCGACGATGTACAGATCCTTGAATGCAAAACTGCCGGCATAAACGGTGCACGCCTCTGGAAAGAGGGCGTGCCCGAGTACGTGCAGTTGCAAGTGATGCACCAGTTGGCCGTGACCGGCAAGCAGGCTGCCGATGTGGCGGTACTGCTGGGTGGCCAGCACCTGGAGATCCATCGCATCGATCGGGACGATTCGATGATTGCTCGGCTGATCGATCTGGAGCGGTTGTTCTGGGATTACGTGGTCAGTGACACCCCACCACCGGCTGATGGCACAGCTTCTGCGGAAGCGGCGCTGCGCTGCCTCTACCCAGAGGATAACGGCCAGACCCTGGATTTCAGTCAACACACGGATCTGGCCAGCACCTACCTGGAGCTCAAGTCTGTTCGCCAAAGCATGGCTCAGCAAGAGACGCGCGAGGCGCAGCTCAAGCAAGCCCTGCAGCAGGCCATGGGCGCAGCCACCCGCGCGGAGTTTGCCGATGGCTACATCAGTTGGAAGAAGTCCAGGGACAGCACCGGGCTGGATGTCGAACAGATGCTCAAGGACAAACCCTACCTACAAGCCCGCTACCCCAAGATCAAAACAGGCAGTCGCCGCTTTTTGATTAGCTGAACCATACCCCGTCTCCCAAACCACCTGGACCGTTTCCATCCTGGTGGCTTTTTTATTTCCAGATCAAGGATAACCAACATGCTCAAAGGTTTAGCCATTACTCCTCCGGTACTCGGGCGTATTTCCATCGGCAAGGTCGTCGAGAAAAACGGCAAACGTTTGCCGGAGAAAGATGATCAGTTCACTATTACTTCGCAGGTACAGAACCGCGACGGCTGGCTGCTGCACCCGCTCAATGAGGAACTGCGCAATGGCCAGGACGGCAAGCTACGCAGCATTCCGATCCGTTTGTTGTTCAACGAGCCGGACCTCAACTTTCGGGCTGACTACAGTCTGTTCGACCGTAACACCGGTCGGCCGGTGTGCGTCGGCAATGGTGAGACCTGCAAGCGCTTGACCAAGGACGGAATCCAGTCGTTGCCCTGCCCTTCACCGGATGGCTGCTCACTGGCCCAAGGCAATGCCTGCAAGCCTTACGGCCGGCTGAACGTGGTAATTGGTTACGATGATCCGCTAGGTAGTTTTGTCTTCCGCACCACCGGTTTTAACAGCATTCGCACTCTGGCGGCACGCCTGCAGTATTTCCAGGCCATCTCCGGCAACCGCCTGGCCTGTCTGCCACTGGAGCTACGCCTGCGCGGTAAGTCCACCCGCCAAAGCCATGGCACTCCAATCTTCTACGTGGACATCACCGTGCGCAGAGGCTTAAGCATGGAAGACGCCTTGCTGGAAGCCAAGCAGCTTGATGAAACCCGACAAGTCTCTGGCTTTGACCAGACCGCATTGGATCGCGTGGCACGACAGGGCTTTAACAACGGCGCCTTTGAAGACAGTGAGGAGGACACCGGCGCCATCGTCGAGGAGTTCTTCCCCGCAGCTGAAGATCAGCCCGGCAAGGAAGAAGTCACCCCCAAACCAGCAGCCCTTACCAAAACATCACTGGCACAAAAGCTGGAATCTAAACCCCTCCAAAGCAGCAGTGACCACTCCGCTCGCGCCCACTGATCAAACTTCCAACATGACCAAGGTATTCCAATGCAGGAGAGTCCCCATGAAATATCACAAGCTCATAGCCGGTGAAGAGACCGGTACTTATGTAATGGAATCACCAGTCACCGAGGCCGACATCCTGCAGATGGCTCAACAACTCGCGATGAGTCGTCTATCTAAAGGACGGGCCTTGACTGAGCCGAAGCAAGTATTCAGCCATCTACAAACACTGTTGCAGCACCACGAGCATGAGGTCTTTGCGTTATTGCTGCTCGATACCAAGCACCGGGTGATTGGTTTCCGAGAGCTATTCAGAGGCACCCTGGATGGAACCAGCGTGTCCCCAAGGGAAGTGGTCAAGATCGCCCTGGAACACAACGCTGTCGCCGTGATCCTTGTTCATTTTGTGGCGCGCCACAAAATGACACATAACCATCCCTTCGGATCCCCGGAGCCTAGTCAAACCGATCGTATGCTGACCACAACTCTCAAGAACGCTCTCAACATGATCGGCACCCGGATTTGGATCATGTTGTCGTGGGGTATGAGGGCTTTGCCTCGTTTGCCGAACGGGGTTACCTGTAACCCAAAAAAGCTGGTTTAGTTACTCCGTCCAACAGACTCGCCCTGGTCAATGCCGAAGCGGTAATTGGCACGGTAAGCTCCCATTTCATTGGAGCTTATTTTTTGTCATGCCCCCTAGGTGACTTCGCCGGACGGTTACTTGCAGATGCTTTTTCCTGCGGACAAAACAAAACCCCTATCTGCATGCGCAGATAGGGGTTTCGGAATTTAATCTTGACGATGACCTACTCTCACATGGGGAAACCCCACACTACCATCGGCGATGCATCGTTTCACTTCTGAGTTCGGGATGGGATCAGGTGGTTCCAACGCTCTATGGTCGTCAAGAAATTCGGGTACTGAGTCGTGGCCGGTTGGCCTCGCTTCAGCAAATTGGGTATGTGACAGCTTGGTGTTTTGTGAGTATCTCGAACTTTCGGTTCGTTTCGTCTTCACACACCGCAATCTGGCCTCTCTCGAGTTCGCAAATTGCTTGGGTGTTATATGGTCAAGCCTCACGGGCAATTAGTATTGGTTAGCTCAACGCCTCACAGCGCTTACACACCCAACCTATCAACGTCGTAGTCTTCGACGGCCCTTCAGGGGACTCAAGGTCCCAGTGAGATCTCATCTTGAGGCTAGTTTCCCGCTTAGATGCTTTCAGCGGTTATCTATTCCGAACATAGCTACCCGGCAATGCCACTGGCGTGACAACCGGAACACCAGAGGTTCGTCCACTCCGGTCCTCTCGTACTAGGAGCAGCCCCTCTCAAATCTCAAACGTCCACGGCAGATAGGGACCGAACTGTCTCACGACGTTCTAAACCCAGCTCGCGTACCACTTTAAATGGCGAACAGCCATACCCTTGGGACCGGCTTCAGCCCCAGGATGTGATGAGCCGACATCGAGGTGCCAAACACCGCCGTCGATATGAACTCTTGGGCGGTATCAGCCTGTTATCCCCGGAGTACCTTTTATCCGTTGAGCGATGGCCCTTCCATACAGAACCACCGGATCACTAAGACCTACTTTCGTACCTGCTCGACGTGTCTGTCTCGCAGTCAAGCGCGCTTTTGCCTTTATACTCTACGACCGATTTCCGACCGGTCTGAGCGCACCTTCGTACTCCTCCGTTACTCTTTAGGAGGAGACCGCCCCAGTCAAACTACCCACCATACACTGTCCTCGATCCGGATAACGGACCTGAGTTAGAACCTCAAAGTTGCCAGGGTGGTATTTCAAGGTTGGCTCCACGCGAACTGGCGTCCACGCTTCAAAGCCTCCCACCTATCCTACACAAGCAAATTCAAAGTCCAGTGCAAAGCTATAGTAAAGGTTCACGGGGTCTTTCCGTCTAGCCGCGGATACACTGCATCTTCACAGCGATTTCAATTTCACTGAGTCTCGGGTGGAGACAGCGCCGCCATCGTTACGCCATTCGTGCAGGTCGGAACTTACCCGACAAGGAATTTCGCTACCTTAGGACCGTTATAGTTACGGCCGCCGTTTACCGGGGCTTCGATCAAGAGCTTCGCGTTAGCTAACCCCATCAATTAACCTTCCGGCACCGGGCAGGCGTCACACCCTATACGTCCACTTTCGTGTTTGCAGAGTGCTGTGTTTTTAATAAACAGTCGCAGCGGCCTGGTATCTTCGACCGGCATGAGCTTACGGAGCAAGTCCTTCACCCTCACCGGCGCACCTTCTCCCGAAGTTACGGTGCCATTTTGCCTAGTTCCTTCACCCGAGTTCTCTCAAGCGCCTTGGTATTCTCTACCCAACCACCTGTGTCGGTTTGGGGTACGGTTCCTGGTTACCTGAAGCTTAGAAGCTTTTCTTGGAAGCATGGCATCAACCACTTCGTTAACTAAAAGTTAACTCGTCATCAGCTCTCGGCCTTAGAATCCCGGATTTACCTAAGATTCCAGCCTACCACCTTAAACTTGGACAACCAACGCCAAGCTGGCCTAGCCTTCTCCGTCCCTCCATCGCAATAACCAGAAGTACAGGAATATTAACCTGTTTTCCATCGACTACGCTTTTCAGCCTCGCCTTAGGGACCGACTAACCCTGCGTCGATTAACGTTGCGCAGGAAACCTTGGTCTTTCGGCGTGGGTGTTTTTCACACCCATTGTCGTTACTCATGTCAGCATTCGCACTTCTGATACCTCCAGCAAGCTTCTCAACTCACCTTCACAGGCTTACAGAACGCTCCTCTACCGCATCACTTACGTGATACCCGTAGCTTCGGTGTATGGTTTGAGCCCCGTTACATCTTCCGCGCAGGCCGACTCGACTAGTGAGCTATTACGCTTTCTTTAAAGGGTGGCTGCTTCTAAGCCAACCTCCTAGCTGTCTAAGCCTTCCCACATCGTTTCCCACTTAACCATAACTTTGGGACCTTAGCTGACGGTCTGGGTTGTTTCCCTTTTCACGACGGACGTTAGCACCCGCCGTGTGTCTCCCATGCTCGGCACTTGTAGGTATTCGGAGTTTGCATCGGTTTGGTAAGTCGGGATGACCCCCTAGCCGAAACAGTGCTCTACCCCCTACAGTGATACATGAGGCGCTACCTAAATAGCTTTCGAGGAGAACCAGCTATCTCCGAGCTTGATTAGCCTTTCACTCCGATCCACAGGTCATCCGCTAACTTTTCAACGGTAGTCGGTTCGGTCCTCCAGTCAGTGTTACCTAACCTTCAACCTGCCCATGGATAGATCGCCCGGTTTCGGGTCTATTCCCAGCGACTAGACGCCCTATTAAGACTCGCTTTCGCTACGCCTCCCCTATTCGGTTAAGCTCGCCACTGAAAATAAGTCGCTGACCCATTATACAAAAGGTACGCAGTCACAGAACAAAGTCTGCTCCCACTGCTTGTACGCATACGGTTTCAGGATCTATTTCACTCCCCTCTCCGGGGTTCTTTTCGCCTTTCCCTCACGGTACTAGTTCACTATCGGTCAGTCAGTAGTATTTAGCCTTGGAGGATGGTCCCCCCATATTCAGACAAAGTTTCTCGTGCTCCGTCCTACTCGATTTCATGACTAAGAGATTTTCGCGTACAGGGCTATCACCCACTATGGCCGCACTTTCCAGAGCGTTCCGCTAATCTCAAAGCCACTTAAGGGCTAGTCCCCGTTCGCTCGCCACTACTAAGGGAATCTCGGTTGATTTCTTTTCCTCAGGGTACTTAGATGTTTCAGTTCCCCTGGTTCGCCTCTTGCACCTATGTATTCAGTACAAGATAACCATCTTATGATGGCTGGGTTCCCCCATTCAGACATCTCCGGATCAAAGTCTGTTTGCCGACTCCCCGAAGCTTTTCGCAGGCTACCACGTCTTTCATCGCCTCTGACTGCCAAGGCATCCACCGTATGCGCTTCTTCACTTGACCATATAACCCCAAGCAATCTGGTTATACTGTGAAGACGACATTCGCCGAAAATTCGATTGCGCTCCTAAGAGCAACTCACAAATTTTACCTTAGCCTGATCCGTTACCAGTGAAAGTAACGTTCAGTCTATCTTTCTATCACATACCCAAATTTTTAAAGAACGAACTAGTCAAAGACTAGAAATCAACATTCACCATCGAACCGATGGAATGCTCATTTCTAAGCTTTATACAAGAGAAGCAGTAGTGGTGGAGCCAAACGGGATCGAACCGTTGACCTCCTGCGTGCAAGGCAGGCGCTCTCCCAGCTGAGCTATGGCCCCGTATTTCTACAGGCGTTTCCCACACAAAATTGGTGGGTCTGGGCAGATTCGAACTGCCGACCTCACCCTTATCAGGGGTGCGCTCTAACCAACTGAGCTACAGACCCAATTTCGAGCTACAAGGCCGACCTCACCCTGCTCTTTACCACAGAGCATGGAGTGCGCTCTAACGAACTAAGTTACAACCTTTTAGGGCTGCTTCTTATCGTCTTCTTCAATGAATCAAGCAATTCGTGTGGGAACTTATGGAGCAGCTGATGTCGTCGATTAAGGAGGTGATCCAGCCGCAGGTTCCCCTACGGCTACCTTGTTACGACTTCACCCCAGTCATGAATCACACCGTGGTAACCGTCCTCCCGAAGGTTAGACTAGCTACTTCTGGTGCAACCCACTCCCATGGTGTGACGGGCGGTGTGTACAAGGCCCGGGAACGTATTCACCGCGACATTCTGATTCGCGATTACTAGCGATTCCGACTTCACGCAGTCGAGTTGCAGACTGCGATCCGGACTACGATCGGTTTTGTGGGATTAGCTCCACCTCGCGGCTTGGCAACCCTCTGTACCGACCATTGTAGCACGTGTGTAGCCCAGGCCGTAAGGGCCATGATGACTTGACGTCATCCCCACCTTCCTCCGGTTTGTCACCGGCAGTCTCCTTAGAGTGCCCACCATTACGTGCTGGTAACTAAGGACAAGGGTTGCGCTCGTTACGGGACTTAACCCAACATCTCACGACACGAGCTGACGACAGCCATGCAGCACCTGTCTCAATGTTCCCGAAGGCACCAATCCATCTCTGGAAAGTTCATTGGATGTCAAGGCCTGGTAAGGTTCTTCGCGTTGCTTCGAATTAAACCACATGCTCCACCGCTTGTGCGGGCCCCCGTCAATTCATTTGAGTTTTAACCTTGCGGCCGTACTCCCCAGGCGGTCAACTTAATGCGTTAGCTGCGCCACTAAGAGCTCAAGGCTCCCAACGGCTAGTTGACATCGTTTACGGCGTGGACTACCAGGGTATCTAATCCTGTTTGCTCCCCACGCTTTCGCACCTCAGTGTCAGTATCAGTCCAGGTGGTCGCCTTCGCCACTGGTGTTCCTTCCTATATCTACGCATTTCACCGCTACACAGGAAATTCCACCACCCTCTACCATACTCTAGCTCGTCAGTTTTGAATGCAGTTCCCAGGTTGAGCCCGGGGCTTTCACATCCAACTTAACGAACCACCTACGCGCGCTTTACGCCCAGTAATTCCGATTAACGCTTGCACCCTCTGTATTACCGCGGCTGCTGGCACAGAGTTAGCCGGTGCTTATTCTGTCGGTAACGTCAAAACACTAACGTATTAGGTTAATGCCCTTCCTCCCAACTTAAAGTGCTTTACAATCCGAAGACCTTCTTCACACACGCGGCATGGCTGGATCAGGCTTTCGCCCATTGTCCAATATTCCCCACTGCTGCCTCCCGTAGGAGTCTGGACCGTGTCTCAGTTCCAGTGTGACTGATCATCCTCTCAGACCAGTTACGGATCGTCGCCTTGGTGAGCCATTACCTCACCAACTAGCTAATCCGACCTAGGCTCATCTGATAGCGCAAGGCCCGAAGGTCCCCTGCTTTCTCCCGTAGGACGTATGCGGTATTAGCGTTCCTTTCGAAACGTTGTCCCCCACTACCAGGCAGATTCCTAGGCATTACTCACCCGTCCGCCGCTGAATTCAGGAGCAAGCTCCTGTCATCCGCTCGACTTGCATGTGTTAGGCCTGCCGCCAGCGTTCAATCTGAGCCATGATCAAACTCTTCAGTTCAAACATCTTTGGGTTTTTAAGAAACCCTAAACTTGGCTCAGCAATCGTTGGTTACATCTTTGATTTCTCGCGGAGTAACTTGTGATGCTGATAATCTTGTTGACTATCAGTCTGACTCCACAAGCACCCACACGAATTGCTTGATTCAGTTGTTAAAGAGCGGTTGGTTAAGATCTTTCGTCTCAACCGAGGCGCGCGCTGTACGCTTTCCTCTGCTGCTATCAAGCGGTTATTTCCGAAGCTTTCAAAGTTTCCCTTGTAACTTCAACCACTTGGCGCTTTCGATCACTCGTTGGCGGGTGGCGAATTCTACAGCGTTACTCGCTGCTGTCAACACCTGTTTTATACCGCTTTCGACCGAGTGGATCGAACCGTTAACAGGGTCAAACAACGCGACCGTATCAACTCCTTCTGGGCTTCGATGAATTGAATCAACTCGCCATCGAAAACCGCGTAACTCTTTGTTTACCAACGAGTTTTCCGTTTCGACTGCGCTGGAAGTGGGGCGAATTATAGACTTCCAGGATCTGCCGTCAACCCCTAATTGAGGCTTTCTATCAATAAGCCTGAAAAAGCCCGAAAAGCGCCGGTTTTTTGCCTCTTCTATATAGAAAAACAATCTGCATCTATCTCAACCAGCGCGAAACGAATGGCGCGGCGCATCCAAGAGCCCATGAAACGCCTCAACACTTACGAAGGCAATGACTGAACTGAAGCGGCCACCGAAAAGCGGACCGCCGACAAGAGCCTGTCCGGCGATTGTGACGACGGTAATCATCTACAACCTGTTTAGCATCCCCAGCTGGTTCACGACTCAACGCCAACCTAAGCGCGGCGAGCACCATCAATTGCCACAAAATCGTAATTTTCATCGTCACTCATGACCACCTGTTGTTGGCGATCCGCCACAGCCGCCAACATGAAGCGTATCAACCGACCAAAGCTAGACGACACATCGGAAAAAGGGTTTACACCCCTCTAGAAACTATAGGAAGAAACTCGAATCAAATTATTTTCAGTCCTACATCACTGCCATGACAATCCCTCACGGAGCCATCCCATGTCATTGCAGTGTCCCCTTTGCAATTCCCCCACAATTGCCTCACTCAGAAACGCCGTGAAAATTGGCGCAGCCATTGGCACCATTGGCACTATTGGCACCGTTGGCGGCGCGGCACGCGGCGCAAGCTCTGCATTTGACAGGCGGCCGGTTCGGCGCTGCTATCGGTGCTATTGCCGGACCGCTAAGTATCACCCTCGACACGATCTCCGGAGCAGTCCTCGGCGGCCTTGCTGGCGGTGTGGGAGGGTGCGCGCTTGGCGCTCAGCTTGGCGAAAAACTGGATCGTCACGTCCTGGCGAACAATCTCGGCCCCATCTGCGGTCATCGCTTCAATTTGCCTGCCTGACTTACAACCCACCTTTTTCCGGGCAGTGCTGCGCATTGCGCAGCGCTTATGCCGCACTGTGTTCAAAAGGATTTTCCGCATGAAATATCACAAGCTCAAAGCCGGTGAAACGAACGGAACCTATGTCATGGAATCCCCCGTCACAGAGGCCGACATACTGCAGATGGCTCAACAACTAGCGATGAGTCGCCTGTCTAAAGGCAGGGCACTTACTGATCCGAAGCAGGTTTTCAGCCACCTGCAAACGTTATTGCAGTATCACGAGCACGAAGTTTTTGCTTTGCTACTGCTCGATACTAAACATCGGGTAATCAGCTTTCGGGAGCTATTCAGAGGCACCCTAGACGGTGCTAGCGTGTACCCGAGGGAGGTGGTCAAGATCGCCCTAGAGCACAATGCCGCAGCCGTGATCTTGGTGCACAATCACCCATCCGGTGATCCTGAGCCCAGCCAGGCTGACCGCTCGCTAACGCGCACGCTCAGAGAAGCGCTGAATCTGATTGGGGTACGAACGCTGGACCACATCATCGTTGGCAGTGACGGCTGTACATCGCTGGCCGAACAGGGCTACCTGTGAGGAAGGAGGCATGAAGCAACTGGTACGAATCTTCGCAGCCATGTTCATGTTCGTCGGCATTCTTGCCGGATGCATGACAGCGCTACTTCTGTTGATTCTCATGGTGCGGTTTCCGCCGCTGCTGATTGCAGCAGTACTGACTTGCTTGATTTTCAGTCGGCTACGGAGCACTGCAAATAACACATCTGGATAATCGTGAGCATCAACCAACGTCCGTCGCTCGCAGGCGACGGACGTTGGTTGATGCACGGCCTTCTTTCTTTCACCCAATCTGCTGCAGCTACAGACCGCAGGCTTGTCCTGTGGACAAGGGCGGCTCTGATACCATCTTCAATGATTGCTAAACGGTAGGCGGTTAGCTTCCATCCCCCCTACTCCACAATCGCTTTCAACAACGCATCCCGTGCATCCTGGTAGAACTGGATGTCGATCTTTGTTGCCATGTCATCAGATAAGTCATACAGCTGGCGCCTGGCTGTGACAGGCATGAGCAGCACGCTGGCGCCCTTCTCTACAGCCAGCTCGGCAATATTCACTGCGCTGCTAATCGGCTCAATCGAGCCGCCAAGGTTTATCTCGCCGACGACGATCACTCCGCCCTTCACCGACTTTTTCAGCAAGCTGCTGCACATAGCAATCAGCGCCGCCATGCCCAGTTTGGAACCGCGTTTGGCGGCGTCGAAGGCCCTTAGCTGCACAGAGAACTCATGAGCCCGTGGGTCGCGGTCCCCAATGAGCTGAGTTGTTCTGGAATAAAGGTTCTGCTCGGCATAGCGTAGCGACTCCTTGAAGGCTGCGGGTGCCGGACTATTGAGGATGCGCACCCCAGAGCCCGGGCCTTCATTCACCTCAATGCGATACAGGCCGGCGTTGTCGTCGATGTCCGCCCCGCCTTCGCTGATGGTCCATATCTGGCCTGGCTCCAGCGGGTCATCACCGATCTCGTTGTCGGCGCGCAGTTCCGGCGTAGCCACGAACTTCTCGACCCCGTCATCACCAATGAAGTAACTGAAGTGAGTGTTACGAAACTCGGCGGCGCCGACTCGTTTTTGCTGTTCCTTGACCCGGCGCCGTACCTCAAGCCCCAGACGGGTAGCCCATTCCAAATCCTCGTCGGACACTGCCATGTCCTGGCCTGGATACATCAGCTTGAGCAATCCGGAGACGGTTTTGTTGACCGCATTGGTATCACGGCCACTGAGTGCTCCGCCCAGGTGAACGCGATTCTGCATGGCAGATACGCGGCTCTGGAAGCGCAGGCGACTCATACACTCGGAAAAGAAGTCACTGACCAGGCCAAAATGGTCGGTGGTCAGTGACTTGTTCATTTTAGGTACGTCCCAGCCAGGCAGATAGCAATGGATACGGTCCATCCAGGCGGTGTCATCACGCATTTCTGCTGGGAGTGGGCCAAACAGATGGCCTACTCGCTGCTGGTGTTCGACATCTACATCAAAGTTGCCGACAAACACCATGGAGCCATCGGCTCGAATGCTTTCCTTCCCACGGCTGAACTCGCCGGACTCCATGTAGCCCTTCATGATGTTGATCCCTTCCTTGGTATCGAAGGAGATCCCGCTGACCTCATCAAAGCAAACCACGTCGTACTGGCACACCAAGCCGCGCTGCCCGCTGGCGTTATTGACAAACATCTTGGCTATGGTCGCCTTGCCGCCTGAAATTAAATGCGCGTAGGGCGATATTTGTTGAAACAGGTGACTCTTGCCCGTGCCCCGCGGCCCCAGCTCGACCATGTTGTAGTTACGCTCAACGAACGGCACCATGCGTAGCATGATGGCGTCTATAGCTCGCGGCGACAGCGCACTTGGCTCCAGGCCGATGGAGCGTGTGAGGAAATCCCGCCACTCTTCGCTGCTGAATCGGGTACGCGCCTCTGCCATGATATCCAACACGTTGCGCTTGGACATCTGGATGGGGCGTAACTCTGCAATACCAAAGGCGTTACCCTTTTCCTCAGCTATGATGCTGTCGTACTCCAGCGTCACCTCAGCATAAAAGCCACCGGTCAGCAGACGCTCGTTGTCATCAACAATCTTGTCTGGGATGCGCACCCGATTGAGATTCAAGCTGGGCAAAGACGCCAGGTAACCACCTTCCTTTTCTACAAACCGCACGCTGACAATATCGATCAGTTTGGCAGAGCCGGTTTTATAGGCTCGTGCTTTGAACAGCTCTTCTTCGCCGGCACGCACGGTGCGATCGGACAGCTGTCGCTGAACGATTTCCAAACCTTCTTCGATTTCAACGGGATCGGTCGAGGCGCAATATCTACCCAGCATGAACTCGACGACATAGGTCGGAACCGGAAATTGACGCGCAAAAGTGCGCACCAGGTCTTTGCGAACCAAGTACCCCTCAAAGACCTCCGCGGACTTACGATCCAGCGCATCCATTTCCACTTATTCGTCTCCTACCAGAGTTGGTTTTTTCGCCAGCACATTGCCCCGGTCATCCAGAAGCACCAATACAGCAGTAGTGCCCTCGTACTGGTCATCTACCAACAGAGTGCACTTGCCTTCTTTCAGCGGCTTGCGCTTGGTTATTTCTGAATCCGGGTCAGCCGGGTGCGTTCTGAGTACCGACAGTACCCCTTCAGCACTGGTTTGCGCCTGGACTTTACAGGTCAATCCCATCCAGCGCAGATCCAAAAGTGTTGCAGAGATCGCTGAGGTCGTAACTGGTGCTTTTGTGCTGCGCACCTCTAGCACCGGGGTCAAACACTCCTGCAGGCTCAGACCACCGTGGTCATAGTGCTGTCCTGCCTTGAAACTACAGGCACCTGGAGCCATGGCAATACTGACGGCACCGTTCCAGTACCAACCAACCTGCTGATAACCGCTGTCCACAGAATCCTTGATGACCGCGCAGCGGCCCCAGCGCGTTTCGGTCAAATGTTTGGCCAATTCGACCTTCACCATCGGTGCGGGCGTCAGCATCCAGCCGTGGTCGGTGACGATGCGAATTTTGCGCCAGCCTGCTGCCAGGAGTTCTTCAACTCGCTCCACGACTTCAGCCAGCAAGGTATCAATTCGCGCCGCCAGCTTGAGCCCCCTCACGTGGCCTTCTTTGTCAATATCACCGCTTTGCACCCAGGCATTGGATGCTGCGTCGCCTGAATCGCCCTCATCCAGGTACTGCCAGCCTTTTTCCTGCAGAAACTTCTTCAGGTAATAAGCTGAGAAGTCCTTGTCTTCGTCCAGCAAACTGGGCTCAAAATCCCGGTCAGTGGTTCTGCCAGTCAAGCGGTTATGCACAGGGGTTACCGCTGCTTTCGCGGTTGCCGTAACTGAGGGCAAAGCCGCCCAGTTTGCCGAAAGCGTTACGGCTCCCAACCTTTGCAGAGCCTGATTCAGGCGTTTGGCGATGTCATAACGCAGCCCATCGACAAAAAACACTACTTCGCCTGCCACGGCATACTCAGCCGTGGCTTCATTCACCTGGTTACTGCCCGGATAGCCCTTAGACTTGATCACGCCTTGGAAATTACGCGTCACCTCATCCAGCCAAGGCGTGTAGATCAGCGCGAGAATCTGCTGCACAAGAACTTGCTGGCTTGCTGACAAGGGGAAAGCCAAGGCTTTGAGCATCTGATCATCAGCCTGCCAGTAGTGCTCCCGATACTGCGCGGCCATTTCTTCCGCATCAATGCCGGAGAAGACCTTTGTGGTTTTCTCAGCCACTTGGCTCAGGTGCTCAAGAACGCCTGCCAATGGAGCCAGACCGAGCTCAGACCAAATCCAAGTACGCCGCGGCGCATGCCGTTGCTCAAGTGTCCGCAGGCTTTGGCGAACCTGGGCAGCACCTTGCTCTAGCAACTGCTGTAGCGTCTGCTCCAGGTATTGCTCTTCACTGACATTGATGGTCGGATAACTTTCACCGCTTGAAGCCAAGTCAGGCTGGACCTTGAGCAACAACTGCGGCAAGAAAGGATAATGGTGGCAAGACTCAGCATAACGTTGCCATACACTGCCCCAAATACCCTGGCGTTGGCACAGCAGCTCGGCGGCCGTCAGCTCACCAGCCAGGTCAGGATTGAAGTGATACTCGGTTTCGCAGATACCGACCAGGGCTTGCCAGCGTGATACGTCCCAACGTTCACGGCAACTCTTGCTGTCATTCATCCAACTGAGCAAGTCACGCACCGGATCACTGCTTACCAATTTGTTGAAATCAGCCGCTTCCAGGCGGCGGTTGATCAGCTCATCACGTTCACTTTCCAAAATCTCAGGCAAAACGCGCTGCATGGCTTGTTGGGTTTTCTCATCTTTAGCTACATCCAGCCCGGCTCCGCCGTTACTAGAGATCAAAAAGGCGTTCACCGTCCAATCACGGCCAGAGTTGTTGTAGATCCACCAACAACCCCGGTACTGAAGCTCAGCCAGCGGCTTGAGGGCGTCCGGGCAGGAGCCGATAGCACTTAAGTCGCGACGCGATACGCCCGGTAAATATAGGATCGGCGTTCGATCTGCCGGAAGCTCGATGTTGGGTAGTGCATTTTCGACCACACATTTGATCCAAATAGCTGGGCCGGCTTTCTTAGCGGGGGCGTAGTCACCCAACACAATCAGCTCCGGCATTGCAGCTTGCAGCAATGGTAATGCTGGCTCCCACTGGCGCAGTATGTCAGTCCACAGGATTACGCTGGGAGCAACTTGTACATTGGAGTTGTAGGCAGCGCTGTTCCGGATTTCGGTGGCCAGCAAATCAATCAGTTTCATATCAATCCTTGGGATTCATTAAGCAGGCTTGATCATGCGACCGTAATAACCAATGGATACTTCGCCTGTACCTCTAGCACCAACTGTACCGTTCTCGCCTCCAGCTTCTCCACGGTCCAGCTGTCCTCCGTGGCCAGTGCTTGGTTCAGATAGAGGCCGTTGTTGTAGCCAACCTCTCTGCCCTGGCTGTCGGTGCGGCTTTGCTTCTCAGCAAAGCTCTTATTGCCCAGCGCGCTGTTATAGCCAGAGATGGTTAGGTTACCCAGGCAATGGGCGTAGGTCTGCCGGTGTTGTTCGGCCAGGTTCGCATCCCCATCGGCAATCATCTGCACCCAACTGTCAGGAATGTTTTCACCCTGGGGAAAGATATGCTCGATGGTCCATACGTACTGTTTGCCCTTCAGTGCCCACAGATCGACCTGGGTTTCGCGTGTCATGCGGCTTTCTTCAAGGGCGCAAAGCACAAAGCGACAGACCGCCTTGTTGTCTTCGTAGATCGGACCTCTGAGGCTTTTCTCGAACTGCTCATCACTGGCGCTTTCGGCTTTAAGTGAATGCTGAATATGACTGACCACATCGCCAGAACGCAGCTCCCGGATGGTCTCAGCCACATCCATGAAGATACGTGTCAAATCACGGGTAGGCGGCAAGTCCGTCGTATTGCGCCGAACAAAGAAGGCAATCAGAAAGCTCACTACCTGCTCAAGGTGCTCATGCTTCAGTTCCAGGTCGGTTTGGGGCTCCATTATTACCATCAGCAGCAAATAAGCGGCGGCACCCTGGATGCGATCCAGAGAGAGCAGCAGGCTGGAGAGTTTGTGCTGCTCAGGCACAGCACGATAGCCGACAATTTGGGCATAGCGGCTGGACAGGCGAATCATGGCGTGCAAAAAGCCCTCAGCATCATGAGCGATAAGCTTTTCATACACCTGCATCAGATTTGACTTAGTGGCCACCGGTACTGAAACGATATTCTTCAAATCGGGTTTGAAGCCGTTGTAGTACTGGCGGAAGAAACGCTCCTGGACGGTATAGTCATCACCCAGGGCGTCAATCACCTTCTTCCAGCGGTTGTACTGCGTATCGATGCTTCCGGGGTCTTTGGACTCCAGCACTGCCAGTAACTTGTTCTTGATCAGGTCAATGGCCGTAAGCGGTACACCTCGATTGTTCAGCGACTCAAACAGGGTGTAAGCGTCGGAATGCCCGGCGACTTCAATCTTTACTAGGGTGGCGGTGTTTACCTTCTCCAGCAGGGTTTGCAAGCTGGCGATGGGGTCAGCGCTGTGCTCCAGGTACAGCTCAATGCGACTGATAAAATGCCGGAAGGCTTTCAGCACGCGACGGTTGCCCGCATTCGGAACAGGATCCACATCGTCCAAAATGCCGGTCTGTCCGAGCACCGCGAAGTAGTCCTGCTGGTTGTTGTTTTGCACCTGGGGAATCAGGCGCGGCTGATCCGGCTTTTTCTTCAGCACCAGTTTGTGCTTGAGGTTATAGAGCTCAATCTGCTGCTCCATACCCAGATTCGGCAGGGTACGGTAACTCTGATAAATAGCCGCCAGCAGCAAAGACATCGTGGTCATGCGCTGTTGTCCGTCTACCAGCTCCAGGCTTTGCACCGTCAGCGCATCCTGCGACTGGTTAATGCAAATGATCGAGCCGAGAAAATAATGCAGCTCGTTGTCCAGCAAATCCTCGAATAGCGCATCCCACTGCGCCCGACTCCAGGTGTATTCACGCTGGTAGCGCGGGATGGCATATACCACCCCACTCTCGATATCGAGCAGGGTGGAGACCGGGTAGTTGTAAACGGACTTGATCATGGGCTAGCTCCTTGCCGCCTGTTTTTCAGCCAATGACAAGTGGTGATCATTAATTCGCGCACCTTCGCCTTCATCGTATTGCAGGCCGAGTGTGTACCAGGGAGCGGATTCGACGTCTTTGCCGCGGTCTTTGGTCCATTTGATATTGGGCATCCAGCGCAGGATACCGGCGCCTTTTTTGCCGACGTCGCGGGCATAAAGGAACGGGCGGATGTTAAGGCGCACACCGTCGTTGAGGTCGGGGGTCCAGCCTATGGATTGTTCGGCCAGGGGCTTCCAGCGCACGAAGATGTCGTAGGGCTTTTCGCCTTCGAGCGCGGCTTCGAGCTCCCCCTTGAGAGCTTCAGCGGCCAGTAGGCGCTCCTGAGCGCCGTCTTCACCGTTGGCCATTCCGGTTTGTTGGGTGCGGATCCAGTCACCAAGGTAGGTGTAAATCAGACGCTCTAGGCCGGCTTTGTCGAGTTTGTGGTAGTTGACCAGGGCGCTAAAGCCGTCTTTAAGGCCGTCCCAGATGTGCCAGATAAACGGCCGGTGCTGAAATAGTTTGCAGTGCTGCTCGAAGAATTTATCGCGTAGCCACAAGCTGAGGGACTTGCTGCCGACGGTTTCCAGCAGACGGTTTTTCAGTGGCGTAGTCCAGGCATCACCGTAGGCGGCTTGCAGTAGAGCTTCAAGGCGTTGGTCGGCGGCCTTTTCACCGCGCACAGCAGGCAGGCAGACGATGCCATCGTCATCCGCATAAGCATCGAGCTGCTGGCAACGCTGCGCCCAAGCGCGCTGCTCTGCGGCCAGTTCCATTTCCGAATCCATCTCCGCCGGCCAGCGGTAGCCGAGCAGACGGGCGACGGCGACTTGCAGCACGCTGTCATCGACTCGCAGTTCGCTGTGGGCAGTCCACATTGCCTCTTCGTCCCAAATTACCGAGCCGCAGGGGTGGCCGTGGAAGATCCACTGGGTGGGGTCGTTGGTGTACGGCTTGGGCAGACCATTGGGATATTGTTCTTCGGCGACGTTTGTCCAGTGGACGATGTCGAAGGGGACTTTAACCATAGTTCCACTGGCCACTATGACGTTTTGATCAACCTCTCTTACACGATCATGAAACTCCGGTGACGCGCAGTATGCATATATCGCTTTGAGATCACTCATGTCACGAGGAATGATCGCAGCCATCGACTTGTCATAGCGATTACCGAGGTAAAAAGAGCTTCGCAAACCTCTCATCAGCGCAATAGAAATGCCCTTCCTTTGCCATGCTTGCTGCCCACTCTGATCTTGATTATGAATTCTGTCACGGTATAGCTTATCCATACCTCTAACTCTGTTAGTCGCATAATCCCACGCAACCAACAAAGATAAACCATCAAACATCACATCACTATTCTGGGCCGAAGATTGCAACCAGTCCCAATTGTGCGGCTTTCCGTCAAACTCCCAATAGCAACGCCCAAACTGTTCAAAACCACCTGTCCCCAACCCAAGAAAGCTGTCTGCGTGCTCAGCCAACAATGTCTCGGCTCCGAGTACATCTAAAGCAACGCGAGCATCTGGATTCTCCAACTGCCTCCCCTGCTCCACACTCTTCACTTCATCCGTCAGCAACCCCGTCGCTTTCTCCGCCGCCGTGCGCGGTTCGGACACATCCACCCCGCGAATCCAGTTACCCGGCTCGCCACTATGAAGTAGATCCGCCGACTGGCCCGCCGCATTACCACGGCTCAGAGTAATTAGTGCAACGAACGCACCCGCTGCGGCTGAGGATTCAAACGCCCCTTCACCCATCCGCACAATCAAATGCCAGCTGTCGTTCTGCAACAGCTTTTCGCGGAATTTGCGGTAGCTGGTCAGGAACAACCAGTTCTGCGGCAAGACAATGCTGGCTGCCCCCCCCTGCACACAGAACTCCAGACAGCGATCGAGAAATACTGTGGCCAGATCGTTCTTGCCTGCGGGATAATAGGCCTCGCAATAGTCCTTGAGGATCTCATGCTGCTTACCACGCGCCAGGTACGGCACGTTGGTAATCACCCAGGTGTACTGCCCGGCCAGAAGCTCGGCGGCCTTGGCCAGGCCTTGAGCGACGACACCCGCTTCCAGACGGTTAGTGTGGGCAGAGATCTCTCCGTCGGCCTCGCTGTGCTGTTTTATTTGTTCCTGCGAGAGCGCCTCGCCCAGCAGTTGCTGCAATTCGCTCCACTGGGTGATTTGTGCTGCCTTGCTACGGCGCGGGTTGATCAGGCTGCCGAGCACCGGCGCATCTTGGAAGGTCTGATACATCCAGTCCAGGGCGATGGTGAGGTTCTGTTTGCCGGCCCTACGGCTGAGCTCTTTCCACTCTTCGCGAGCGGCGGCGATGGACAGTCCACTACAGGCCAGGTGCAATTCCGGCAGGCTGCGGTAGCCACCGGCCTGCGGGTAACGCCAGGCTTCCAGCGCAACAGCAAAGGCAGCCAGCTCCACGCAGCGTTGGTCCAACTCCAGGCCGTGTAGGTTGTCGCTGAGTACGCGGTCGATGGCCTGTTGCGCCGTGAGGCTCTCGGCCTGCATGCGCATAGGCACCAGCATCAAGAAGGCGGCCACCAGAAAATGGCCAGAGCCGCAGCAGGGGTCGAGGGCTTTCAGTTCACTCAGCTGTTTAGGCCAAGCATCGAAGGTGCCAGAGGCGGGTTGCCATTGCTGGGTCGTTTCATCTTTCACAAAGCGCAGATAACTCAGTGGCGCGCCGGGGATGGCGGCTTTGTCGCGCAGTTCCTGTTCGCTATTGGCGTGCTGCCAGTCGCTGTCACTCAGGCGCTGGCCGGCCCACCAGGCACCCAGACTGTTATCGAGCAGAAAACTGACCATATAGGGCTCGGTAAACAGCTGGGTGACCGGCGAGAGTTCGTCGGCACCTATCTTGACTTCGGACTTGTTGACCTCTTCCTTGCGCTTGCTCTGCCAGAACTGATAAACCCAACCGAGGCTGTCCTGGGCCTGAAAGGTTTCTAAGGCCAGGCCAGTCCCCAGTTGCTCCAGGCTGCGCTGATGTTCTGGGGCAAGCTCCAGCTCGAACACTGGCGAATCAATGCGGAAGATCTGCGGTAGCATCTTCGAGGCCAGCACCCCAGCCAGCTCCCAACCGCTCTGGCAACGGCGTTCAAGTTCGTCGCGAGCCACATCCGGGTCTTGCACCAGCTCGTTGCATTCGGCCAGGGTCAAGTGCGTGTGCTCGTCATACATGAGCAGGTTGTTCTGTTCCAAAAAGCGCGCAAACAACATGCGGTGCCAGTGTTCGTAAGCGACTTCGGTGACCAGCTTATGGATCGTTTGCTGTCCATTGGCGTCTTTGCTGTCACCCAACTGGCGCCCATGGGCACGCAGGCGGGTGCGCAGTTTTCGCTGCTCATCATTCAGGTAGTCGGCCGGTTTAGCATCACCTACGCCCAGTCGCTTGAGGGCCTGGGTGGCAGCCTGCTCGGCAATGTCACGGGCTTTGACCACGGTGGTTTCCAGCGCACGCCGCAGGGCTTTATCGAGGGGCAGTCGAGTCATCAGAAGGTCACCGGTCCGTCGTTAATTTTGTCCAGGATTTGTTGCTTCACTTCTGCCAGCCAGGTGTCGACGTCGGCCTCGGTCTCAAATGTTTTGCGCGGCAGGCTGATGCGCTGCAGTTTGGGTTGCAGCAGTTGAACGGCTTCCATGCGTGCACTATCGAATTTACTGGACAGCGATTCAGTGCGATCGGTCCACTGCTCCAAGCTGACGTCATTGAGGCTGTCGATGATGGCTTCGGCGTCGTTCAGCACCGGTTGCGCCAAGGTAAGCAGTTTACGTTTGCCGAGGATGTCGCTTTTTTGCTGCTCACTGAGTTGCTGCCAGTGGCTGTCGCCCTGCAGTTGAATCAGGCATTCGGCATACCGTTCCTGATAGGCCTGCACATGGAACTGTATGGCATCGCGCAGCTTATTGACCAACTGCTGAACCAGGCCGGATACCGGATTGGGTTCATCCAGCAGGGATCGATGGCTGACTATGGCATCCACCTCGGTCTGGATAGCAGCATGGAAAGACAGACCACGACTAAGATCGAGTAAGTTTTTGAGCAGCGCCCAATCACCGCGCCGAGCTTCGATAAGTCGGGCAATATCGGCCCAGGCCTTGATCGCCTGTTTGATGGCGTCTTGCTCATCGAGCACATGCTTGAGTTGTGCATTACCAGAGTGACGCGCCAGCTCATCGAAAATACGGCTGTCGGGGGTTTTCGGCAGAGGGGCCTCCCCCCCTGCTCGCTTGGCCAGTTCACGGCCTTTTTCAGCTAGAAGGGGCAGTTTGGTAGCTTCTTCACCGGGCTGGCAATCGATGCCGCTGCTGCTGAGCACACCGCGTATTTTGATCAAGTCTACCGGGCGGATGGTGATGCTTTCCGGCTTAAAGCTGGTCTGGGTGATCTGCTTGCGATCCAGCGTTGTGGCAGTAACCGGGTTGTTGCGGTTGTCGTAGGCAATGAGAATACCGGTGGCCATCAGAATGGCTAGGCCTCCGTCGATGGCGTCCTGCGGCCAGCCGTAGGGGGCCGCGAGAAAGTGCTCACGAATCTCGTTACCTTTTTTCGACACACCAATATAGCGCTTAATGGCAGCGCACACGGGCTGCTGCTCGGCATCACCGCTGTAGCTCAGCGCTTCCAGGGCATTTTGCCCACCCTCTTTGCTCGCGCGGTCGTACACCTTACCCCAGCCGGTATGGTCAGCGGCATCGAAGTCGCGGTAGAGGCGAATCAGCGAGGCTTTAGCAGCAGTTTCTACCCGGTCGGCAATAGTGTTGCCGTCTACTTCGTTACCGCCGGCCTGAAGCACCTGCACGCCGTCGAAAATTTCGCGCAGCAGTGCTTGTACCTGCTTTTGCGCATCGCGGTAGCGGGTTTCCATCGCACTACGGGCATCTTTGCCGGCATCGGTATTGGGGATGCCGCGCTTTTCCAGAGTGGCATGAGCGGCGTTCTCAGCGATGATGGCGCTGGTCAGCTCGGAGCGGTTGCGCGCCGGTACAAAGACGAAAATAGTCGGCTCGCCCGGCTGCCGGCTGCGGGCATCGGCGAGGAAGCTCTTCTCATCAATACTCCACCCGTCCTGTACCCAGGCGTATACTTTTTCTTTGGCGTCTTTGGGCAGCTCGGAGTCAAAGCAAGGGATCACTTGGCGCGGCTCATTGCACTTGCCCTGGGTGAGACGCACCTGGGCTACCTGGCGGCGCAGTTCTTTGTGCAACAGGTCTACGCGGATATTTTCGATACGCTGCATATTGCCGCGCAGGTCAGCTTCTTCCTGACGAAGAGTGTCGTACCATTGCGCACTCTCCTGAGTTTGCAGACGAAACTCGGTGCCGGTGCTGGTTTGCATAGGCATAACAAGGCCTTCGTCGGCCAATGCCTGCAGCAGTTTGGGCACGCTGGTACGAATAGAATCCTTGCCGCTATTGAGGTCATCAATCAGCAGGTCAGCCAGCATGTCGGGGGTGGCCCGCACTCCGCAGTCGGCGGTGGGATCTGAGGGCAGTTTACCGATCAGCAGCACCAGCCCGAGAATGCGCGACTTGAGCTTGTCGTCAGCATCGCCGGCGGACAGGCGACCAATGGTTTCGGCGATTTCTTTGGAGATGACGCCGGTCTGTAGCAGGTTGACGGCGATCTGGTTGTAAATGAAGTCCGCCGGCACCACATGGCCCAGCGGCAGATCGGCGGTGGCCTGGGCGGCTTCGTGGATGACCTTGAGCTGGTTACGCAATTGCGAAACAGTGCCGGTGGTGTCGACAATACGCAGCACTCGCTCCCAGAAGCGGCGGCGCACAGGCAGCAGCGGGTAATCGGCCAACATGACTTTTTCGTCATCCTGGTGATGCTCGATTTTGGTACCACGCAGCTGGCGCGAGATCTCGCCCAGATGCGATTGCAACATCTGCTCCAACTGCGGCTTGGCCGAGGCTTTTTTCAGCAGGATGACCTTACGGATCACCGACTCGACATCGGTATCGGACAGCTGAATTGGAATCTGGAAGCGACCAAGCAGACGCTGCAGATTAGGCATGCCCGACAGGGCGCTCTGGCCGGTGGCAACAAACAGCAGCTTATTCTGAAAGACGGAATGCTTGCAGCAGGTTTCTACCACTTCTTGGACTTGATGCGCTTTGTCAGTATCGGAGCCGACGTACTGTTGCACCTCATCGAGCACCACCAGGGTGAGCGGGAACTGGCCTTGCGAAGCTAAGGCATCGTGGATGGCGTCGACCATCTGCTGGTTGGTGACATCCTGGACATTGGGGTACTGCTCGCGCAGCAGCTGGCGCACACCTTTAACATCATCGCCTAGCGTACTGTCCACCTCAAGCAATGCTCCTGCAATGCTGCGGGAGACGTATAAGTCTTCCAGTTCGTCGTCCCAGCTATCTCCCGCGGTTTCGACCTTGTCTTTGACTCGATCAAAGATACCCTGCTTTTTCAGCCACAGCACAAAGCGGGCCTGATGGTACTGCTCGGGTAGATCGGCGGACTTGAACACAATGTTGAGCAAAGCCAGGCGCACGTTGTTGTTGGCGCCGGAGCCAAGAGTACCGGAGGCAGCATGCAGACCGCCGTGGCGGTTCGCGGCGTTGCTCAGCTCCTTGAAGTGGTCTTTGACGTCCTGCGGCAAATCGGCAATATCGCGAGCAGAGACGCCATCGCTGAACGGCTGGTTAGTCCACAACGCGCGTAGCATCTTGGCCAGGTGCGATTTACCTGAACCGAAGAAGCCGGAGATCCAGACGCCGGGCTGTTCGTGCTGACCGCCCAAATTGCGCAGGTAGGCAGACAGAATCTTATCAAGACCGGCTTGGTATTCACCGTCGCAGACGAAGGTTTGCAGCTCGTAGCGCAAGGTCTTGAGTGCCTGGGCTGACTGGTCGTCCTTTACTTCGGCCACGCCGTTGTTTTCCAGACGGTTCTGCTGGGGGTCGAGCTGGTAAATCTCGCGGTTCAACATCCTGGGCGTACTCCCTTTGCGCCTACTGCGCCAATCTGTGCGTTAGTGTCTTTATACGGCTGAATTCAGTTGTCAGCGGTGATCGCGGTAGCCTGGTAACCCCAGCCGTCGCGGGCATCGAGCAAGCGGTAGCCGTTATTGATGTACTCGCCAGGGAAAAGTACCAAAAGGCGCCCTGGGACATGCTCAGCCAACTGCTTTACAAAGTCAGAGACGGAGGCAAAACCAAACAGAGTGCCGCAGCCCATGAGCGCGACGACGGTCTTTTCATCGGTTTGGCTGTTGATTCTCTCTGCTAGCTCTTCGACCGACTGGCGAACAAAGGTCTTGTACTTGGGAGCCAGGGTATCCGGGTCTTCAAAGTAGTCTTCGCGGTACTTCTGCTTGGCCATCCAGTCAGAGAACAGGCGGGTAACATCCAGCTCCAGCCACGGGTGGCCGGCGCCTTCAGTGGCCAGTCGAAACTCTTCAACCCTGGCACGCAGTTTGAGTTCGTCTTCTTTGTGGTAAACCGCAAACAACACCCGCTGCTCATTGGCCAAACCCTTCAACCAGGGCAGGCTGATATGGCTGGTGTAGCTCTTGATAAGGCGGTTCAATCGGTTACTCATACAACCAGGACTCCTCTTCCTTGGTCAGGTAGTCGGGAAAAGTCACTTCCACCACTTCACTGGAGTGTTTGAAATTAATCATCCCGCTGTAGCTGGCCTGACGGGCCAACTCCAGCAATCGCTCCTGGCGGCTGCTAAGCAGGAGGGTCCACTTGCTGGTAAACAGCCGGTTGCCGGTGGCGCCCTGCAGATAAGCGAGAAACAAGGCAAACACAACGTTGACCGGGCGCACGTCGGGTTCATCACGGTGCTTTTTAATCCGCCCTTTCAGAAAGCCCGCATTCGTCCAGGTGCCGTTGACGTTCTGCGCCAGTGATTTGAGCATCGCTTTGCTGTAGCGATCCGGGCATTGTTCGTCCAGCGCCTGCTCCATTTCCTCACGGGGCAGCCATTGACCTGGCGCCAGAGAAAGAATCTTGTCCTGGGACAGTTGCAGCAGTGGGTCCCGAGCCAGCGCCATTTGGCAAGCAAGCATGGGTCTTGCCGATTCGTCGCTTTCCCATAAACGGCGAAAGGTCCGAAACAACGGGATAGTGACATCCATGCCATAAAGGTCGATGAGATGTCGCCACGTCAGTTTTCTTGCCTTCTCGGTCGGCTTATGTAGGACGTTGAAGAGCTCTATGTCTTCCTGGTATTGGGCTGAGATTGTCTCAACGCCGCGACCATGAAACAGCTCGGTAATCTCTGCCAGCATCATAGTGCGGGCGGAATGGGCACCGTTGCGGCCGAACTTGAAGCCGAATTTTTGTTGGGATTCAGTCGAGCTCATCAGAGGCGATTCTCATCGTAAAAGCCTGGGGCAATGTACAGGTTGACCTGGTTAGCGACCCCCTCGGGGTCACGCAACGCCAGTTGATACTCATCAGGGTGCAATGATGCCTTGGGACTGCAGTCAACGCCCCAACGCCGCAGCAGATAGCCGGCCATTACTGCCCGGACTGACAGCTTGATGGATTGCCCGGATTCGAGACCATAATCCAGCTCGATGGCACGGGAATAGGTCGCGCGGGGGTGCGGGATCAGCTCCAGCTCCACTTCACGATTCCACTCCCGATCCTGAGCCAAAGACTCAACCGTTGCATCGATCAAGCCGTCCACTTCGTCTGCGACGGTGATGCGGGTCAGCACAAAATCCCTGAACTCGGAATGCGCTCTACAGTAGGCGCGCGTATGCCAGCGCTGGCCAGTATTGACCAAGCTGTGCGGCACAATTTCACGTGTAGATTCACCGTTGCTAACAGACACATACCGGATAGTCAGCGCCTTGGCGGCATATATGGCACGAGATACCGCTGCCAGAATATCTAGATCGGGCTGATTTAGTATCGGCGCAGAGTCAACAAGAATCGGCTGGTCGCAGGCTTCCAACCCCACCCCTTGGCCCCAGGTCAGGGTTTGCAGGGTATGTTCACAATCATAGATGAACAGCGGCTGGAAGCATCTAGCCCGGCGATACACCTTGTCACTGTGATCATAATCCAAGTTATCAGGTGCCAACTGACGGTAGAGAGTGAAGTCCCGAGTGGCGTTTGACAGTGCAATGCCAAAGCGGAGAACCAGATCCTGCCGGGACACCTGACCACGAAAACGCGCTAGGAAATCGATCTGCCAAAGGCGTTCGCGTTGATTAGGTGAGGCTCCACCCGGTGCCAGATTCGGCATTTAAATTGATCCTTGTCCACACTGCCATCATTAGTCATGCTAAAAATGATGATAACAGGGCATCTGAGCGACGAACCAGGGATTTCGATAACGTTGCACCTCTACTCGAGTCAAGACCAGAGGCGTGGTTTAGCTCCTGCTGCATCCAAAGGCATGATGGTTGTCCCCATACAACTTCGTAGCTGACTTGCACAGGTAGCTGGCGCGGTAGAACAGACCCGGCAGCACGTCCTCATCGCCGGCACGCAGATACCGGTTTAATCGGTACTCTGCGTTGCGAGGGATCTCGACCAGCCCGTCAACTTGATCGTCAGGCAGGCCCAAAGCACTGGCCCATGCCTCCTCCATGCGACTAAAGATCCTTGGTCGTCTGGATACAAGCCGACCTACTGCCCGGTACGCATCTCGATTGAGCAATATCACCAGGTGGTAATGAGGCCTGTTGCCATGCCCCACTTCTCTGGCCCAGACGTAGCGGACCTTGCAGTCATGAGCGTACAGGCTCCGCTCACGGGCCTTGTCACGGTTATGCTCGATCTTCGCGCTGAAGGAAGCTACGAACCTACTTATGACCTCATTCGTGTACGCATATTCAGGTAGATCGACTCCGAGCGGCAGACGGAGATCCACTCTAAAGGCCAGTACTCTGGAGTATTGGCTAAGAGCTAAATCTATGGTGCGCTTCAAGCGGGATAGGTATTGCCGAACGAAGGGGCCTTTCTCGACCATGACTGGCAAGCCTTCGAAGGTGTCTTCGCGGTGCAGATGGAGATTGGTGTTATCGGGATGTCGAAGCATGGTTATGACTCTCAGTTAGTGAGTTACATAACCAGTGCCTACTGTGTAATTTTTAACCGCTACCTTTTCCGGGCCGATAGACCTCTACCGAGTAGATAGTTGTGATACCACCGGTATGCGAGCCAAAAGGGGTAATAGCCCATCAGGTGATGATGTATCCAGCCTACTAACCTTACAGGTGGTAAGTAGTAGTAAAAGCATATTACCCATACCGAAAACACCTTCCCCGATGTGCCTGGGAAAATGACCCCGACTAACCAGCCACACCGTCATTTTCACCCTATGCCTCACTCCGGAAATAAATCATCGTCCGGCAGCTCCAACAGCTCCGGCACTGGCCCTCTGACCTCCAGCAACCCGAGCGATGGGGAGCAACATAACCCGGACTTACTGGAGGGAGTGCCAAGTGGTCGGCAAGGCTCAACCGGCATAAAGGCCATGACGGGCTTTCGCCCGGTCATGGCCTAAAAGTTAGCTACTAGCTGACCACGCCCAGGCGGCCAAGTCGGACTGGAGAGTCTTCAGCCGAATCGCGCTCCTCAATCCTTGCCAGGATCCAGTCGTGTACCTCGCTGTCTACCCAGCCGACGCAGCGATCCCCCAACGAAACCGGCTTCGGGAAGGTGCCCTCCCCGATGTACTTGTAGATGGTCGACCGTGCCAAGCCGGTCGAATCGATTACTTCTTTCAGGCGAATGATCCTCATGAGCGGGCTCCTCTGTTAGCTCAGAGGATCTGCAGTGGCAGTAAAAAAATACTGCTCAGGAACAATCCAAAATCGTAATCACGGCAATCACTCTGTAAGTGCCTGGACTTTCCGCATCAGCGTCGGTGCGAGCACTTATGCAGCAGTGAGCAGACCCGCCATGGGAATAACTTCAAAGGAGCGTAACCATCCCTAGTCAATCCTGACCTCAACGAATTGCTTATGTCACGCCACTGGCATCGCAGGTTGCAGGTTTACCGACTTACCAAAAATCCCGCTTGTAGCACCCTTGAAAGCTGTAGGGGCCATACAAACCGGGCCACAATAGAAATTTATCCTTATCTATCACGCACCTATCTTACATCTAGAAATCGTCTTAATATGCTCTACAAAACATCTATAAGCGATCTACCCATGACCTTTGTTCTGAGCGAAGACACTCAAAAAGATGACGATGACAATCTTTCTGCCTTGCTGACTGGATGGTCACTAAATAACCGAGAGGTGGCCTGGCTGTGGCTATCTCTAGTCGGACGGGAAGGAGAGCGCCTCGATGACTGCCAATTCAATAGCCCTACGATGCGTGACAAAATCGCGCAGACACTCAAAGACAGCCGAAGTCTAAAACGCGAAATTGAACACGCTCGAGAAACGCAACTCCTCCCGCTGGAAGCTTTTGGCTGGATAGAAAAGAACGGGCGGCAGCCGAAATGGTTGGCAGCAGAAGCCATGAGGAAGACCAACCTAAGACTGCGCAACAGCATTTTCCGAACACTACCCAACAAGGATCAGGTGATAGTACTTTTCGACCTTTGGAATACGGAATTCAGCAGGAAAGAGAGGGCGTTACGCTACCTTTCGGAAGACTGGAATGAGCACCTGCGAACCGACAAAATCTTCAAGTGGTTCAAAGACCAAGATGAGCGAGAAAAATGCTCACTGGCGTGGAGTTGGCTAGAGCAGAACCAGCCGACGCTAATCCGACAAGAAAAGCCTTTCACCCGACATGGCGAGCTACTGGAGTTTTTCGACCACAGTAGCGCCTCATCCGGCGAAAAAGAGCTCTACGTGGAGAAGATCAAGAGACGCTGGAGCACGCAAAAGACGCGAGTGAACGCTACCCACAAGAAGCAGTACAACTTTGTGCTTAACAACAACATCAACGCCGCCCTCGATAAGCTTGCCGAAGAGCATCAGTTGTCTAGGACGAAAATTCTTGAGGAGCTCATACTGAGTGAGACAGCGCACAGGCTTTACCTCGTGACACGATAAGTTTTCTCAACCCAAAGCGTCCCGAATTTAAATTCATCGATGGGTATTCCAAAAGGTATTCCAAGAAAATACTTAACAGATATTTATCTATTAAAATCAACAACTTAATAGGCCTGTTCAGATTACCCCGGCCCACCACTTCAACATCTAAAGACGTCCACGGACGTCTTTTTTTGTGCCTGAAACCCAGTAAATACGGGGATTTCAGGGCTACGGGAAGCTTTCTAAATTTTTGAATCCCTGCGGAGCGAATGAGAAAGCGTCGTCCGCACATAATCCCGCAGACCGAACATGCACTCTCGTTATTGGAGACGCTTAAGCCCCATAGCGGCCACAGGGGTTATGTGTTCCCGTCAGATAGAAACCCGCGCACCCACGCGAATAGCCAGACAGCCAACATGGCGTTGAAACGAATGGGCTTTCAGGACCGTTTGGTCAGCCACGGCATGCGCTCCATGGCCCGCACAATTCTGAACGAGCATGGATGGGATCCGGAGCTAATCGAAGTCGCGCTGGCGCATGTCGATAAGGATAAAATTCGAAACGCTTACAACCGGGCGGATTACATCGAACGCTGACGCCCAATGATGGCTTGGTGGAGTGAACATATCCAGAAGGCGGCCACCGGCAGCCTGTCGGCATCTGACATCAATCAAATCAGGGATCACAATGTCGTCTCGATACGCTGAGTGACCACTGGATTGGCAAAGCAAATTCTTGCTACTGGCAAAACGCCGGCGGGCGTGGGGGGATTAAAAGGCCACGCTGGTGTTGATCAAGGAGCCCGTCAATCGGGAAAGGATCGCCATCGCGAAGCAGCCGATCACCACAGAGGCCGTGCGGTTGATATTCAGCGGCGTCAGCCAGGCATGCCCGCTGCGTTTGATGCGTGCCCCGAACAGCACCCAGGTGCAGCCGACCGGAATCACCACCACGCTGAATTGTGCGACAAAATGCAGGTACAGGGTGATATCCGCAAAGGTCTGCACCGGCACGATGAACGAGACCACCAGTAAACCCTTGGGGTTGATCAGGGTGAGCAAAAAGAAATGCAGCCGCGAGGCCCGCGCCTCGGGAAGGGGATTGCGCGGGTTATCGGGGTGACGCCAGAGTCGGTAGGAGGTCTTGATCAGATACGCCACCGACGCCAGTTGCACCCACTTCAGGCACCAGGGCGCACTGTCGCCGATATGGCTGAGCAGGTAGCCCCAGAAGGAAATCTGCAGCAGGTAGGCCAGGCACTCCAGCAGGCTCAGGGGCCAGGCGCGCCGGAAGCCGCTGAGCACTCCGGAGCGCAGCAATAGAGTATTGGTTGGCCCCGGCATCAATAGCAGCAACCCAAGTGCAGACATGACGTTGAGCATGATGGTTGTCTCCTGAAACCGCTGCTGTGCGGTCAGTCCACCAGGTAGATTTCGACGCGTTCTTTGTGCGCGCCAATGTTGTTGCGCTTGAGGCGAATACGCCCGACCTCGCCTGTGGTGCGCAGGTGTGTGCCGCCACAGGGCACCTCTGAAAACCCCTCAATGTACCAGCAACGGCGCAAGCGCTCTGCATCGGTAAAGCGACTTTCAATCGGCAGGTCGGCCGCCACTAGTTGCTCGACGTCCTGCAATATCTCGGGGAAGTACTGGCTGATATTGCCCATCAGCGCAAAGTCGATCCGCGCCTTGCTCTGGCTGATGTGCGCGCCGATCTTTTCCAGGGCCGGGAATTTCTTGTAGAACAACTCCAGGACGATCTCGGCGGCGAAATGCAGGCGCATCAGCGCATACCGCCGGGGCCAGTCGATCTCCACGCTGACCAGGTCACCCACGGCAAAGTCCGGCTCCTCGGCGAGGCGGTAGATGATGCGATCATCGGCAACCGTGGCCTGGCTGACGTCGATCCGGTTGATGCGGCCCTGATCTGACTCCTGGCCGCCGGATTCGGCGAAGAAAATCGTCGGGCTGATCACCACGTCGCGCCCTTCGATGCTCAGCACGCGAGCGTCCAGGGACGAGAGATAAGGGGTGTTCCAGAATGCACGTTCCATAACGCTTAGCTGCCTTGTTCATTGAGGGCGGTTAAAAGGGGTGAATACAAACGTTGAAAATCGCTGTTGAAGAAAAAATGCCCGCCGGGCACGCACTCGCTATGGAAGCCGGCACTGGTGTAGTGCTGCCACTCGTCCAGGCGTAGGGGGTCAAGCAACGGGTCGTCCCTACCGTTGAGAATGTGCAGAGGCACCGGCAGCGGGCGGATAAAGTGATAAGTGAGTTGCGCGTTGAGCGCCAGGTCGGCCTTGAGCTTGCCCAGGGCGTGGCGGGCGAAACTGCATGAGGCATCCGTCGGCAGCGGCAACGGGCTCTCTGCACACACGTGCCGCCACAGTTGATGGTCGTCCATCGCCCCCAGCAGCGGCGAGTAGCCGGCATGGGGCGGCATGCGCCCGGACAGGATCAAGTGCGTCGGCAACGGTCGGTCGCGTTCGGCCAGCGCGTGGGCGACGTCCAGCGCCAGCCCGGCCCCGAAACTGTGACCGTAGAACGCATACGGTACGCTCACGCCTCGCAGTTCATCGATAATGGCCTCAATCAGAATTGCGATCTGCGTGGCTGATGCTTCATGGCCGCGTTCCTCGCGCCCGGGCAGCTTGACGGCCCACGCCGCGATACCGATATCGGCCAAGCGGCTCAAGTCATTAAACGCCGAGGCCCCCCCACCGCCATAGGGAAAGCACAGCAGCAAGCGGTCGGGGTTTGCGAGGGCACCGGGCAGCGGTGCAAGCCAGCGCTGTTGCGCCAAAAGGGCAGCGACCATGGCCAGCTCCTTAACCGGTGATCTCGAACAGGCCCACTGCTGGGTGGAACATGTGCGAGGTGGTCAGCGAACGATGTTCCGCGGTAGCCGGGTACGGAATGGCCATGGGCGTGGTCACCGTAACGCCGCCGAGGCTCGCCAGGGACGCTTGGGTGGCCTGCATGTCGCCGACCCTGAAGGCCACGTGGTAAACGCATGCCTCCACATTCACCAGCAACCGGCTGACGACGCTGTCGGCGCGTAAGGGTTCGACCACTTCCACGATTTCCCCCGCCGGAGAGCGCAGCTTGGTGATCAGCACACCAAACGTATCGATCGGTTGTTTATGGAACAGCACCTCGAACCCCAGGGCCGTGAAGAACGCCGAGGTTTTCTCCGTGGACCGGGTGGCATACGCAATGTGGTCAATGGCCAGGTAAGAGGGCTGTTCCATGGTCAATCCTCAGTATGTGGCCAGGGGTTTGAGATCCAGGCCGCTAAGGCTCTTGGCCGCCACCCGGTTCTTGTGGTCGGTGGCGGTACCGGCCACCTGCACCACGCCGAACCGGTCCAGGCGATACTCGCCACCAAACTCCTTCACGTAATCGGTATCGGGGTAAACCTTGACCCGTCCGGGCACGTAGCGGGCCACATAACCCAGGCGGGTCTTGTCGGTTGTCGAGTTGGGTAGCGAGCAGTGCATGAGCATCGAGCGGAAGATCACGAATTGGCCTGCCTTCATCACGATTGGCACCGCCGCCGCCTCATCCGGCTGCCACGACTTGTCCTTTTGCAGGGTGCTGTAGTCATAGCCGTTGAACCCCCGTGCGTACTGGCCCTTGACCACGTCCTTGTTGGCCACCGGGTCGAACGTCATGCCGATGGACTCGTCGTAGTTCATTTGCTTGTGGGTGCCGGGGATAAACAGCATGCAGCCGTTTTCCTGGGTGGCATCGGTGAAGCCGGTCCAAACATTGATGGCGCCGCCGAACGACTCGTCCTCGGGCCACACCAGTTGCGGCTCGCCGGAAGCGTGGCCGAAGGTGTCTGCCTGGTGCCAGTCGGTGCCTTCGTTGCCCGGGTACTTGGGGATGAACTCGCTGCGCCAGCAGATCACGTCCGGGCCGAGGATGCTGCGCAGGCGGTGCACGATTTCCTTTCGAAACACGTGGTGGGTCAGCAAGTCCACATCCAGGTGGCGGTCGTAGTTGGTGATCGCCACATCCAGCGGTGCGTCGTAGGGCGCGTGGGTGCGGTTGAACAGTTGAGCGCGCACGGTTTTGTGCATCTGTTTCATCTCTTCAGGCTCATAGAGCGTGAAGGGACCGATAAACCCATCCCGGTCGAATTGCTGAAGTTCCTGTTCCGTCAACGAAAAGTCAGTGATGTCCATGTCGGCTCCTAAGAGAAGTTACTGAGGTTTTCATGCGTTGCGTAGTACTGCACCCACTCTTGCAAGGTGTTCAGCCTGGCGACTTCGTCGAACGGGGTTCTTCTGCCAAGGGTCTGGTTGATTCGGCTATGGGCCATGACCACACTCAAGGACGAGGCGCCATAGGCGTAAATAGAGTTTTCCAGCTGCAGGTTGCGGGTGCCGAGGATGCCGGACCAGGCCTCGAGCACGGCTGAACCGGCCTGACGGGGTGACGCTGCCGGTGCTGTCTCCAGCGTCTGCAAACGGCGCTTGTCGACCTTGCCGTTGGCCGTCAGCGGAAGTTCCGGCAAGTGGTGGATCCGGGTCGGCACCATGTAGTGGGGAAGCTGGCCGCCCAGCAGGCTCATCAGCTTGCCTTCATCGGTATTTGGCCAGCCATGCTGGAATACGATGAACGCGTGCAGGCTGTTTTCCAGTGCATTCATGGCGCGTGCCAGCACCACGGCCTGGGCGATGCCGGGCAGTTGGGTCAGGGCGTGTTCGACCTCGGCGATTTCCACGCGGTAGCCTTTGATTTTCACCTGTTCGTCGATGCGGCCCTGGTAAAAAAGCAATCCGTGCTTACCTTCTGTCACGTAGTCGCCGGTGCGGTAATAGGTACCCTCCGGCAGCTGCAGGAAGCGGGTCTCAGTCAACGCTTCGTCAAGGTAACCCAGGGCCAGGTTGGCGCCCGCAAGCAGCAGCTCGCCGGGCGTGCCGGGGTCGACTTCTTGCAGTTGGGCGTCGACGATTTTAGCGTGTACCTGGTTGAGCAATTGCCCGATGGGCAGTACATCCAGCTCGGCGTCCTGGGGTTTGTTCAGGCTGTACCAGGTGGAGAACACCGTGTTCTCGGTGGGGCCATAGCCATTCACCAAGGTAATGCCGGGGTTGGCCACCAGCAGGGCGCGGGCATGCACTGGCTTGAGTACTTCGCCGCCCACGTAAAGCACGCGCACCGAGTCGAGCATCGACAGGCGGTGCTGCGCCACCAGGTGGAACAGCGAGGTCGTCAGCAACAGCACATCGCACCGGGCCGCGAGCACGCATTGAGTGAGGCTGTCGATATTGAACGCACCGTGTTGCAGGGTGACGCGGGCGCCGGTCAGCAGCGGCACCCAGACTTCAAACAAGGCGGCGTCGAAGCCGATGGACGAATGATGCACATAGCTGCGAGCCATGCCCTGGACCTGACGCTGCACGTTGTCCACCAGGTTCAGCAGCCCGTCATGGCTGATGCGCACACCCTTGGGAACTCCGGTAGTGCCGGAGGTGAACATCACAGTGATCACCGAGGCGTCAGCCAAACACCGCTGGATGGGCGGGCGCAAGGCCGGCCCTTCGGCGTTGAGGGTTCCGCTGGCATCCAGGCGAAAGCAGGTCAGCCGTGGGTCAAGGCGCACGTCTGCTGGCTGGCCGAGCAGCAGCAAATGGCTGCAGCCCAGTTGTTCCAGCAAGGCGATCAGGCGTTTGCCTGGCGTGCCTGGTTCGATGCAGACGTAGGCAATGCCCAGTTTGCAGCAGGCCAGGACTGTCACCAGATATGCCAGGCACCGGCTGGCCATCAGCGGTACGTAAGGGTGCTCGGCCAAACCTTGGCGCGTCAGTTCCGCGCAACGTTCCAGCACCAGCGTGTGGAGCTGTTGATAGGTGACCGACTGTCCTTCGTCGACCACGGCAATCGCGTTGGGCGTTTGCGTGCAGATCGACTGGAACCGGCGGTAGGCTTTGGTGGGCAGCGAGTTGTGGGCATTCATTGAACGACCCTCTGCTGGTGATGGGTCAGAAAACGGGTTATGGCCTGGTACAACTGTTTGTGGCCGTCGACAAAGTCGTGGTGCTGGCCGTCTGGGTCCTCCACCAATTCACTGTGGGGCAGCCATTTGGCGATGTACCGGGAAGACGCAGTGTCGGTATAGCGGTCCTGGCTGCCGCACCACACCAGCGTGGGCGCCTGTACGGCCTGTGCTGTCCTGACCACTTCCAGGCTCGCCAGGCTGTTGAGGAACGTCAGGTACTGGCGGAATGCGGGCAATTCCCGCAGAGGGCGCACCTGCTGGTAGCGATAGTCGCTGGGGGTATAGGCGCTGTTGGCGTGCACCAGGCTCACGGCCTCGTACACCCGGGCGCAATTGCCCTGGGGAATCGACTGCATCATGCGCTCCACATCGCGTTCGTACTGGCTTTTGCTGACCTCGTCATTCTTGAGAAAGTACGCGCCATTGAGCAGCAGCAAGGTGCGACAAGCGCCCAGGCTGGCGGCCAGCAACGCCAGTGGCGCCGAGGAGCAATAACCCACCAGCGCATCCACGTGCACGGCCTTGGGCAGCGCTGCATGGAACTGGCGGAGAAAGTCGGCGACGCCTTCGTCGGGCGCCAGGTCGGCTGCCGCGGCGTATGCCAGCAAGGCGTCGCTTTCGAGGATGATCAGGTTGAAACGGCTGATCAGAAACAGCGCTGCGTTCTTCATGTAGAAGCACTGGGTGCCCACCGGCGACAGCAACAATAGGGTTGCCCGCGCAGGGTCGAGCGGCAGGCTCTGGACACAGATCACCTTGCCAGCACGTTCCAGATTCAGGGTCAGGGTGAACAGGCTGTGCATGGCAACCCTCTCAGACCGTGTGTGCTGTGTGGGTGGCTTGCAACTGCGCAAGTACCGTTTGTTTGCAGGGCATGCGGAAAAACTGCTCCATGTTGATGTTGGCGCCGAACGCCTCGTTGACCTGGCCGATCAACTGGATCGCTGTGAGGGAGTTGGCGCCCAGGTCGAAGATGTCTTCATGGTCGCCCACCGGGCGCTGGAAGATGGCTTCGAAGATCTTGTCGAGTTTTGCTGAGCTCATGGTCTACCTGCCTTGTTGTCATTAAGGGGGCCGGTTACCCGGCCCGACGGTAAGGTTCACGCCGCGACGCGGTCGCCCTCGGCCTGCAGCAGGGTGGCATCGAGCAGATCCCACAGGGCTTCCAGGTTGTTGAGGAAGTCATCGGCGCCCTGCACGATCGCCGCGCTGTTGTCGGGGTTGAGTACCGAGCCTACGGCCTCGATGGCGTTTTGTTCGTGCTGACATTCGGCGCCGGTTTCGCCGTAGTGCTCCACCAGGTAATGCATCGCCGGCTCGTCGAAACTGGCGCGGTACAAACCGCTATCGATCAGGCAGGCCTTTTCGCCGGGAATCAGTTGCCGGTTGGAAATGATCTCCAGAGCCAGGGCCGTACCGAGGCTTTTGTACACGTCTTGGGCGGCCGTGGACTTGCGCGCTTCGAAGGTCTGGATGGCTTTTTTGGTCTGGGGCATCAGGCCGGTGCTGAAGTCATACCCGGGCAGTTGGCCGAGCAGTTCGTCGGAGCAGCGCTTGAGCATGGACTCGATGTGGATCTGGTCGGTCAGGTCGTCGAAAACCGGCTTGCCAGGCACCGAGCGGTTGATGATATGCCCGGCCATCATGGCCAGTTCCGGGCCGTGGTTTTCCTCGCTGTCGACGATCTCCTGGAGCAGGTGGCTTTCCGTGGACAGGCCGATCTGCTTCAAGCCCTGGGGCAGGTTCCAGCCGGGACGGGTGGCGTCGCAAAAACTGCGGATATGGTGGAAAAGGGCGCCGATGGCCTCGGTGCCGGGGTTGACCCGCGCCCAGTTCTGGAAAATCGGATGGCTGTAGCAACGATGGGTTTTGACGCGGTCCACAAGGTTTTCTATACGCATGATCGATCTCCCGATGAGTGGTTACTGCATAGGATTTCTTACTGCTTGAGGTTGGGTGTTGCTCTAGTGACCGACGATCAGGCGACTGCCGGAAAGGCCGGGTTTGCTGATAGTCACGTCGCTGAACCCGGCTTTTTCAAGGAGCCCGCGCCAGCCGTCTTCCGTCGGGAATTTGCGGTCCATGAAGTGGGTGTGCAAAAACGTGAATGCCAGCGAGTAAGCGTTGTTTTCCCAGGGCGCGTCATCAGGGATGGCGTCGGCAATCACCAGCTTGGCCTGGGGCGAGGCGGCCTTGATGGCGGCCAGCAGGCGCGGCAGGACTTGGCTCTGGGTGGGGTTGAGGTCGTGGAACACGAAGCCTGCGTGAATGACATCGACATCCTTGAGCAGGCTCGGGTCAGTGATCAGGCTCTCCACCGGTGCGTGGATCACCTGAATTCGCTGGCTCAGGCCTTTGCCCTCGATAATTTCCCGGGCCTTCTCGCAGGCGCTCGCGCTCAGGTCGATGCCTATGGCAGTGGCGTTGGGCAGTTGCTCCAGCAGGCGGATCAATAATCCGCAGGTGCCGGAGCCGAAGTCGATGATCTTCTTCGGGTTGGCGTTCAGGATTTCCTTTTCGGCATGGGGATAAAAGTCGGTCGCCCCCATCCACTTGGACGTCCTGGCCACGTGTTCGCCGTTACGCACGTAGGTATCGATCGAACCGGGCAAGTCGTTGGCGAACTGCACCGGGTGTTCGATCAGCGGTGCACAGGACTGCAGGGCCCAGAGCAGGTAGCCGCAGTTATTGACCGCTACCGGCAGCTCGGCAGTGCCGGTGTAGTGGCCCGCACGCTCAGTCGCCAGCCCCAGCTTGCACAGCGCCTTGAGGTAAGACTCTACGAAATGCTGTTTGGCGCCGCTGATACGCACCACTTGCCCGGCCTCGAACGGCTCGCCCTGCATCAGCAGTTCGACGACCCCCAGGCGTGCGCCCATCTCCAGGAAAATCGACTTGCCTGCCAGGTT
Organism: Pseudomonas synxantha; assembly: GCF_900105675.1. Classification (NCBI taxonomy): domain Bacteria; kingdom Pseudomonadati; phylum Pseudomonadota; class Gammaproteobacteria; order Pseudomonadales; family Pseudomonadaceae; genus Pseudomonas; species Pseudomonas synxantha. The sequence goes on from NZ_LT629786.1 coordinate 5,206,549, forward strand.
TTGCGCAGAGTCTATGGCTGTTGCTGACATGACCTGGGTCATGATCCACCTCCGTGTGTGATGAGCCTGCGCTCAGGTTTTTCGGTCGAAAAAGTTTTCCAGTGCAATGGCTGCCTTAATCAAATGCTTGCGCACCAACGCTTCGGCGCGATCAAGGTCCTGGTGGGTTGCAGCTTCAACCATCGCCAGGTGTTCATCTTGTGACATGTGCTCGCGTCCCATGGCCGACAGGTGAAAGCGCAGGTATCGATCCTCCACCGACAGCTGTTTCTCCACCAATTGCAACAACTTCACATGGGGCGTCTTGCCGTACAGGCACATGTGAAAACGTTTGTTCAGTACACCCAGTTGGTCCATTTCCGTTTCGTCATGCATTTGCTGGATCAAGTCCCGGGCCAACTGCAGATCGTCACTTGTCAAAAAAGGAATCGAATACCGAATGGCGGCCGGTTCCAGTGCCAGGCGGATGGCGTAGTTATCGAGGCCATCGGCTTTGGAAATCTCCGTCACGATCGCGCCCTTATAGGGTACGAAGTCCACCAGTGCTTGCGCTTCCAGCTTCTTCAGGGCCTCGCGAACTGGCATCCGACTGACGTTGAAGGTTTGCGCCAGCTCTTCCTGGCGCAAGACCTCTCCCGGAGGAAGACGGCCCTCCAGAATTGCCTGCTTTAACACCTGTTCAATCTGCTCGCTGGCAGTCCTGTGTTGAATCTCTCCGAGGTCGCTGAGCAGTTTGCTTTTCAAATCCACTTCTCACTACTATTGGACAACATATCCAATATCCAATGGATATTGGTTTTAGCATCGAATATTTTGGATTGCAAGATTGGCCCTTTTCTTTCGTCGCAAATCCGACGAGCGAGGTGGCAGCATGAGTGCTTTGAGTAAGACTGGCGTCGCAGGGGGCCAGGTGCCCGGCGAGTGGGTGAGCCTGGTCAGCACGGGCGCGAGTGCCGCGCTGATCGGCTTTATCAGTACGTTCTTTATCGTCTTGCAGGGTTTTTATAACGTGGGTGCCACCCCCTCCCAGGCGGTGAGTGCCTTGGCGGTGTTGTGCCTGTTCCAAGGGGTGATGGGGATCGGGTTCTCCCTGGCCACTAGAAAACCTTATGCCTTTGCCTGGTCGACGCCGGGGTCGGCCATTTTGCTCAGCTATAACCAGCCGCTGGGTGGGTTCGATGAGGCCGTGGGGGCTTTTTGCATGTCGGGGGCGTTGATGCTGGCCCTGGCCTCGGTGCCACGTATTGCCCGCTACATCGAGAAAATTCCCGCCAGCCTGTCGTCGGCGATGCTGGCGGGGGTCTTGCTGTCACTGGCCAAATCCTTTGTGCCAGCGTTTGAGACCTACCCGCTGATCGTCGGGTTGGTAAGCGGCATCTGGTTGCTGCTGTTTATCTACAAGCCGTTGGTCGCTTTGCCGGTGGCGCTCGGTGTGCTATTCGCCTATTTCCTGTTCCAGCCGGCGGTGCAACCGGTGGTTGCGGCGTCGGTCCACGGGGTCGAGTTTGTCGCACCGGTGTTTACCCTCTCATCCTTTATCAACCTGTCGATCCCGTTGTTCGTGGTCACTTTGTTTTCGCAAAACATCCCGGGCTATCTGATTTTGCGCAACAACGGCTACGCCACTCATTTTCCCGGCACCCTATTCGTCACTGGGCTAGCCACCTCGTGCGCGTCGTTGTTCGGTTGCCACAACCTCAACCTGGCGGCGCTGACGGCGGCCATGTGCGCCGGCCCGCTGGCGTCCCATGACAAATCCCTGCGCTACATTGCCAGTTGCGCTGCAGGGGGGACCTACCTGGTAATGGCGTGGTTTGCGGCCGGCCTGGTCAGCCTGCTGTCAGTGATCCCGTCGCAGATCATTCTCGCGCTGGCGGCACTGGCCCTGTTCAGCACCCTGGCAGATGCGTTGCGCGATTCGCTCAAAACTGAGCCGTACTACCCGGCCGTGGCGACGCTGATGATCACCGTGTATTTCCCGAACTTCTTCCATGTGTCGTCATCATTCTGGGGATTGTTGCTGGGCACCCTGTTTTATCTGATCTACAACAAAAAAAGGCTGGGCTGAAAGCGCTTATCAATCTGCCCGGCTCGGTTCAGCCATTGAACTGCAAGGCATCGGTAGGATTGGGGCCTCTTGCAGCCAAAGCCCTCATGGACAGGAACGCCATCTACTGCCGCTCGCCACTTAGAGGGATGTCCAACTGGTTTGCCCTGCATCCGCGTGCAAGGCACCTGCAAAGACCGGCAGCAGCGCCTGGTTAACGTAAACATTGGCCACCGACAAGCCGCACAGTAAAGCAATGCCCGCCAGAATCAGCGGCGTAAAGTGTGTATTGGGCGACATCAGCATGGCTCCGGAGCGGCTCTCAGGTATCAGATGAAAAACGCACGGCATCGGGCGCGGATTCAACACCGGCCTCGCTTTGGCGCCCCAGGAACAGGAAGACCACGGCAGCAGTGAACAGCGTGAACATCGCCAACAGCTGCAACAAGGTGTTGAACCCTGAGGTATAAGCAGAGCTCAGCACCGCTAATGGAATTTGACCGGCGTCGGCGCTCGCGTGTTGGATATCACCCATTACCAGGCGTTGCGCGATACCCGAATAGTCGACAGCAGACAGTTTGACCGCGTCACTGAGACTCAGATGATGCGCCACCAGCGCCGTCAGCACCGCAACCGTAATTGCCAGGGCGACACCGTCGTTGGCCACCCGCGTGGTGTTGAAAATACCCGCGGCCATCCCCGCTCGTTCCTTGGGAATAACACTGATCGACAAACCATCCATCAAGCCCCACGGCAAGCCGGTGCCGATACCGGTCAGCAGCATAGCCGCGATAATCTGCGCATGGGCGCCGACCGGAATCGTACTCAGCCAGTAGAGCCCGGCCGCCGCGATCACAAAGCCGATCGCGCAAAGTATCCCTGCCGACAGCCAGCGCGTCAGCGACGCGGCAGCCATCGGTACAAACAGCATTGGGGCAGAGAGTGCCAACATCATCAACCCCGCCTCAAACGCGCTGGCCCCTTCCACACCGATAAACCGAAATGGCAGCAAGACGATCAAGACGATGTAGCAGTAGCAGGTGCCGATCGGCAGGATCTGTACACCGACAAAGCGCGGAAACAGGAACAGCCCCAGTTCCAGCATCGGATGTTCCGCCCGATTTTCAACCATGATAAACAGCAGCAAAAACACCGCCGCCCCACCCAGCAAATCGCCCGACTATCTGCAGCGTAAGGGGCGCCCCGTCACGCTCATTGAGCTTGAGCATCACGAGTGCTTGCGTTACCGATTTGTCACCACGGGTAAAATCATGGACTGGAGTATGTCTTCGGCGCCCCAGTTCACGCAGCTGCGCCTGCCCACCGCACTGATCTTGAACAACATGGAGGCCATGCTGATGGCCGCGGTGGATGGGCATGGCATCGCATTTGTCCCGGATTTCCTCGCGCGCGAAGCCATCGCCCAGGGGCGCCTGGAAACCGTGCTCGAGGGTTACAGTGAAGATCAGGGGCAGTTCTGGGCGCTGTGGCCGTCCAGCCGCCATCTTTCACCGAAAATTCGCGTATTCGTAGACTTTGCCGCCGAGCATCTATTTGCCACTCCTGGCGTCGACAATCCGGGAGCAACGAGTTCATGAAGCATTGTCGCCACCGTGTCGCCCAGGTATCGGCCTTGTCAGCCCGCAGCGATATTGCTAGTGTCGACTCATGAGTAATTATTGCCTCACCTCGACAACCACCACCATGACCGCTTCAAGCGGAGCGTGCGAGGTGTCGTGAGCCAAAACAGACGAACACTTCAAAGGCCCGCCAGCGATGGACAGGGCCTTTTTTTATGCCCTTGTGTCGCTGGTTCATACGCAAGGAGATGCACCTATGTACGCCCTGTTGATACTCGATATCCAAGTCGGACTCATCCACGGCCCGGAAAAACCATGGCGTTGCGACGAACTGTTGGAAACGCTGAATACCCTGATGGACAAGGCCCGCAGCGCAGGCGCGCCGATTTTTCTCGCCCGTCACATCGGCCCCGCTGGCTCGCCAATCGAATCGGGTAGCCCGCTTACGCTGGTTGCAGAGGAACTGAAGTTGCTAGGTGGAGAAGTGATGTTCGAAAAGCGGCGGCCCAACGCTTTTGCGATGACAGACCTTGCTGATAATTTGCGCTCCAGCGGCGCCACCGGCGTGGTAGTCACTGGGATGAAAACGCAATACTGCGTCGACAGCACCTGCCGCGCCGCGCGTGATCTTGGCTTCGATGCGGTGCTTATTGCCGACGGTCATACCTGTTCTGATACGTCCTTGATGAAAGCCGAGGCCATCGTGGCTCATCACAATGCCACGCTCAATGGGCCGTTCTGTCAGGTGGTTCGGGCGCAGGAGTGGAGCTTTTAGCAGAGTTTTCCGGCGGGAGAGAAAGCTGGCGCTGGCGACCTGAATTCCGGAGGGAGGAAAGTCGCCAGGGCAGTGCTTCGGAATTTTCCCACAACATGACGCGCTGCTGGTGAGCTGGTCAAACTCACCTGTCGCGGATAGCCTGCAACTGTCGCAGCAATGGCAGCGCCACCCGCTCAGTACAGCGCGCAGGCAATTGTTAGTACCTGCCCAGCAGTCCTGAGCTTTTTTTGCCCGGAGAAAAATTCGGAGGCGATATGGCGGCTGTGCGTGGGGCACTTTCGGGTGCGCCGGGTTGTTTGATTCCTGGTCTGCTAACCCGCGCACGGTCGCCACCCTATAACAGGGGCGAGAGGCCTCAACGCACACCTCGCCCGCTGGCATCCCCTCACACTTCCCATTACCCTGACGGCCTTTATCAGACAACCGGAAGTCAGATACCCGTGTTCAAGCCCTTCGCCGTCATCGCCCTCGCCTTTATCCCTTCATTCGCAACCGCTGCCGAACTGGCCGGGGTCTGGCAAGGCACCTTGGGCAAGTCCGCTATTACCGTCTGTTTCAATGGCGCCGACGGGGAGCATGGCAGTTATTACTACCAGCGCATCCGTACTCCTATCCAGCTGACCCAGGCCAACGACAAAGCCCCTTGGGTGGAGGAAGGAAACACCGGTTTCTGGGCCCTGCAAAAAACCCAGGGCGATACACTTTCTGGTGCCTGGAGCAAAACCGCCGACGGCAAGCCGCTACCCCTGGCCTTGCGCCGCATCGGCACGGACGGCTGCGGCAGCGATGCCTATAACGCGCCCATGGAAGCCGCGCCGCTGCCGATCAAGACCGAGAAGAAGACTTTCAAAAACCACTCCTACGCGCTCAAGACCCAAGGCCCCCGTGTCACGCTCAAGCTGGAAGGTGACAGCCCGGCAGTGCAGAAGATCAACCAGCAGCTCGCCGCCCTGGCCGTCAATGACGAGGACCTAACCGACTATTTTTATGAACGACGTGAATACCTGGGTCGAAACGGGTCTGTCTATACCAGTGAAATCGAGGTTGAACCCGCCTATTGGTCATCGCAATTTCTCACCGTGCGGTTCTACCGCTGGGCCGCAGGCCAAGGCGCCATGGGCATCAGTTGGGGCCTGCACTCCTGGAACCTGCAAACCGGTGACAGTGTGGACCCATGGACCTGGCTCGGCGGCCATCAGCAATGGTATGACGCTTATTCCGGCCACTTGAAGCTGCCGGCCGCCTTCAGCACTTGGCTGGCCAAGCAAACCACCACCGACGAGGGCTGCCCCGCGATTACCGATTACTCCAACTTTCACCTCAGCTTCAACACCCAGGGCCTGCAACTCTCGACACCTGCCAATGGTGACGGCTGCGACAACGACTTGAGCTTCACTTGGGAGCAGTTGGAGCCGGTGCTGACCGAACAAGGCAAAGCGGCAGTGCCCAGTTTGAAGCAGCCCTAACCCGCCCGAGAAAAACCCTACGGCCGTTCACCAAAGGTTAAGAATCGCGCTCGTATACTCCCTGACTACCCATGACCGGTCGCCCGATCGGTCTCATGCCCCGGTAGCCAGATTCCATGACGCGTCCCGCTCCCCTGCTGCTCCTGCTTGCTGGTCTGCTGTTCTTCTTTGCCCTTGGCAACCATGAGCTGCAAGGCTCCACCGAGGCCCGGGTTTCCGGGATCGCCATGGCCATGCACCTGGACGATGACTGGGTGGTGCCGCGTCTGTTTCGCGAGCCGTTCCTGGAAAAACCACCCCTGAGCCTGTGGCTGGACGCCGGGGCGATTCGCCTATTTGGCGCCAGCACCGGGGCCGTGCGTTTGGCCTCGGCGTTCGCCGGTTTGTTCAGCGTGATGCTGCTGTACGGCATGCTGCGCCGCTTTGGACGACCGCAGACACTGGCATTCAGCGCTGCGCTGATCCTGGCGACCATGGCCAGTTACTGGGGCAATGTGCGAGGGGTGGGTGAGGATTCGTTGCTCAGCCTCGGCGTGACCACTGCCCTGCTGGGGTTTTACCAGGCGGTACGGCGCGATCGTGAAGGTTCGAGTACCTGGGCCTGGGCGCTGTTTACCGTCGGTATGGTCATCGCCACGTTGAGCAAGGGCGTGTTGGGCCTGGCGATGCCGGGCATCGTGATCTTTGTCTACTTGCTCAGCACCAGCCTGATGGATAGGCGCCTACGCATCGGTGACTGGCTCAAGCCGGCACTATTCACGCTGCTGGCCTTGGTGCCCTTGCTGATCTGGCTGGGGTTTCTGTTTCAGCGCGGCGGGATGCAGGCGGTGGGTGAAGTGTTATGGACCAATAGCGTCGGGCGCTTCAGCGGTTCGTTCGTAGAAGCCGGGCATTACGAGCCGTTTTACTATTACCTCGCGAAACTGCCCGAGGCCTTCCTGCCCTGGAACATCCTGGTGTACCTGGGCCTGTGGCACTTCCGTAAAAGCCTGGTGCGTAATCGCTACCAGTTGTTTTTCAGTGTGTGGCTGGTGGCGCAGTTCACCCTGCTGACCCTGGCTTCCAGCAAACGCACCGTGTACTTGATGGCGCTGACGCCAGCCGCGGCGGTACTGGCCGCCGAATATGCGCGGGTGTTGCTGGAGTGGGCCAATGCACACAAGCCGGCGCTGTACCGTTACCACCGGCGCATCATCGCCGGGGTTTTCAGCCTGGCCATCGCTTGTTACCTGAGCGCGGCATTCTGGTTCGCACCTAAAGCCGACGTGCGCCACTCATTCGTACCGGTGATGAGCCAGATCCAGACGCTGCAGGACGAAGGGAAAGCGGTGGCGATGTTCCAGCCCAACGAGCGGATCGCCGGCGCCAGCGTGTTCTACCTGCAAGCCTACCTGCCGATCCTGCAGACCGAAGCCGAGCTGCGCGCCTTCCTCACTGCCAAGCCCGGCAATGTTGCGCTGATGGATCACACCGACCGGCTGAACGAGAAGGTCACGGTGATCAAGCAGATGGCGATCAACCGCCAGCCTTACTACTTCGTCGAGCAGTAAGGCCGGCGCGGGCATCAGTGCTTGGTGAGCTTGTCCAGGTAGCCCATGGCAAACGCCGAGACCACGAAGGTCATGTGGATGATCACGTACCACATCAGGTGTTGCGGATCGACGTTCTTGGCGTCCATGAAGATGCGCAGCAGGTGGATGGAGGAAATCGCCACGATGGAGGCCGCCACTTTCATCTTCAGCGACGAAGAGTCCATGGTGCCCAGCCAGTTGAGCTTTTCCTTGTTTTCATCGATGTCCAGCTGCGAGACGAAGTTCTCGTAGCCGGAAATCATCACCATCACCAGCAAGCCGCCCACCAGGGCCATGTCGATCAGCGACAGCAGCAACAGGATCACTTCCGCTTCCAACATGGTGAAGATGTTGGGAATCACGTGAATGATTTCCTGGAAGAATTTCAGCGCCAGGATCAGCAAGCCCAGGGACAGCCCCAGATAGATCGGCGCCAGCAGCCAACGCGAGGCGTACATCGTATTTTCGATAAAGCGTTCCATTGAATCTCACACAGCTTGGCTAAAAATGGCGCCGAGTATACCAGCCGCCACCCGGCCCCTGTCACCGCTAGAAAACTGACCCAAGTGGCATCTGTAAGAGAGTTTTTCTGCTAGTGTCGAGACCATTAACTCGGCTCGATGATGTCGGACAGGAAAACTCAGATGATGGATGTGCGATCCCCTTTGGCCACTCTCGGCCTGTGCGCGGCGTTGCTGATGGCCAGCGGCTGCTCCCCCAAAGAAGAGCAGAAGCAAGCCACCCTCGAAGAGAAAACCGCCCAATTCGAACAGTCTCTGGACGACATCCAGGATCCCAAGCTGCGCGACGCCATCGCCGACCTCGGCGGCTCGCTGCTGTTGCTGGAGCGTGCGCGCCTCAAGCTTGCCAGCAAGCCCATTGAAGCCGAGTACGGCGAAGACAGCCTGGCCCTGCTCAAGCACTACCCTACCCCGCAGGCCCTGGTGGACACTTATATCAACGGCCTGTTCGTGCTGCGCAAGACCTCTCATTCGGACTATCTGACGGATTTGCAGCCGGTCTTCCCGTTCAACTTCAACGCCCCCGACCAGTTCCCCTTCCCCCATGGCCTGGAATGGCAATCGGTCACCCTGAGCAACAATAAAGTCATTCCTTTCCAGCCGGAGTGGTCGGAAACCGACCCTGGCATCCAACTGAGCCCCAGCAGCTCCAACCTGACCAATCCCGACGACCTGACGGTCACGTATCCGTTTATCGAGGGCATCGAGACGGAAAACAAAAGCCAACCACAGCCGGTCAGCCTCAAAGGCGCAGTCGAAGTGGTCACCCCGGGCAAGGTGCTGACTTTCGATCTGACGAAAAAAGACGTCGGCCATAAACGCACCGAGGGCAATATCACGCTCAACCTGCTGGCGCTGGAAAAGAACTACGCCGAGATCGAACTGACCAACAGCGCCCCCCTCGCCGCCGAGCTGGGCGACGAGTCGCCGAACCCGCTGCTGGTGCAGGCACGGGACAGCACCGGGCAATTTCTCACGCGCTCAGGCTCGATCAACGAGAGCGCCGCGCAAGTGGCGTTCTATGAGAAACAATTGGCTGAAATGCAGAAACAAAAGATCTGGTCCGAGGCCCTCGAGAAACAGCTTACCGACGAGCAAAACGCCTTCGAACACAAGCAGAGCAGCCATTACGCCAAGGTGTATTTCAATGGGCTGATCGACAATCTGCAGGTCAATGTGCTGGATTTTTCTACAGCTACGGTCACCCACAAAGACCTGAACCTGCCGGTGCTGCGCTTCGACAGAAACAGCCTGCAGAAAACCGTGCAGGCTCTGCCGATGCCGGTCACGGTGTATGACGACAGCGCCGCCAGTTGGCTAAAAGATGCCTCGATGAGCGAAGACCAGCTCAAAAGCAGCGTCACCATCAGCCAATCGACCGAAGACGCCAGTGCGGCGAAAATCGTGTTTGATCACCCGTACACGTTCAATGACGACTTGGTCGGCGCCGAACGTAACAACAGCGATGCGCCTATCACCTTCTTCACCGCCGACGACAAGGGCGAACGCGGCGAGCCTATCGAGTTGCCGACCGAGGCGTTTGAGCTGAACGCCGTCAGCGGCACGCTCACATACGACCTCAACCTGTTCCCTGAGACTCCCGCGTTTGTAGTGGGCTCCGTACCGCTCTTCCTGGCCAGCATTGAAAAAACCACGATTGACGCGGCCAAGCTGCCCAAGGGCCTGTCGCTCAAGGACAACGCACTGATCGTCGACCAGAAGGATTTCCCATCCGATAGCTGGCGCTTCTATGCCAAGGACGCCAGTGGCAAGTACCTCAAGGAGATCCTCAGCGTCAGCCACCGTGCCGAGGAATACGGCACGGCGTTGTTTGACGTGCATTACTTCTACGGCCAGCCGACTACGCTGGAAAGTTACCAGCGCACTGACCTCAGCACCGTGCAATACGGCTTTGAGGTCAAGCTGGACAAGCCTGAGAGTAAATAGCCGTCGCTACAGGGCCAGCCGCTCTTGACTGCCATTGAGTTGGCGCAGATGGGCTTGCAGGTGCAGGCACCAGATCTGCGGTTCGTCCATCTGCTCATAGCCATGCAAGGTCAGGTTATCGACGATGGAATCCAGCATTGTTTCAGCCACCCAGGGCCCATTAAACGGGCCCTCGGACTTGACGGTGGAAGGCTGTTCGCCCGACATTCCAGCGGCAAACAATAACGTCCACATGCCGTTATCCCCGGCGAGTGGGCGAATGGAGCATTCAATACGGGTGACCAGGCCCAGGCACTGGCGGGTAAGGCAAAGGTTGCGCGACATGGCGGCGACCCTCGGTAGATCGGTGTTCAGCCCCAGCGCAAGGCGAGGCTGTCTCTATCCTGCGACTCCTGTGGATATCCCTGAATTGAGAATAGAAGAAAAACGCGCCAAACCAAGGTTGTAGGGACCAACGGGCGTTTTCCCGGGACAACTGTCAATTTAGTGACATACGCAGGAGCAAATGTGGGAGGGGGCTTGCTCCCGATTGCGGTGTGCCAGTCTAAGTAATTTTGACTGACCCACTGCTATCGGGAGCAAGCCCCCTCCCACATTTTGATCTCCATCGAGCTTGAGGGATCAGGTCGGCTTGGCTTCTGCCAACGCCTGCTGCGCCAGCTCCTTCTCCGCCTCCTTAAGATCTTCCTCGCTGATCATCTCGGCAATCGCCCGCAAACGCTCAACCACCCGCGCATTCACGGTGCCTTCAGGAAATTGCCCCTCTGCGTCCGGCTCACCGGCATCCTCGCCCACCAACAGGCTCAACGCCTCATCCGCCTGGCGTACCGCATAGATATGGAATTGCCCGTTGCGCACGGCCTGCAACACCTTCTCATCGAGCATCAGCGTGGCAACATTGGCCTGGGGGATGATCGCGCCCTGCTCACCGGTCAAGCCGCGGGCTTCGCAGAGCCGGAAGAAACCTTCGATTTTCTCGTTGACCCCGCCCACCGCCTGCACTTCACCAAACTGGTTGATCGATCCGGTGATGGCGAAGCACTGCTTGAGCGGCGTCTTCGACAAGGCCGAGATCAAGGTGCAGGCCTCGCCCAGGGAGGCACTGTCGCCGTCCACATAACCGTAGGATTGCTCCAGGGCGATGCTAGCGGAGATGGCCAACGGGAATTCCTGGGCATAGCGGCTGCCCAGGTATCCGGTGAGGATCATCACCCCCTTGGAGTGGATCGGCTGGCCGAGGTTAACTTCGCGCTCGATGTCGACAATCCCGCTGCCGCCCGGGTATACCGTGGCGGAAATCCGCGCCGGGACACCGAATGCCGAGTCGCCGACCTCCAACACCGTCAGCCCATTGCACTTGCCCACGGCGGCACCAGCCGTGTCGATGAGAATCACCCCGGCGAGCATGTCGTCGAGAATCCGCGCCGACACGCGACCGGTACGCGTGGCCTTGGCCTTGAGGGCGCGCTCGATATGCCCGGCATCGGTCATCTCGTCGCCGGCCAGGTGACGAATGAAATCCGCCTCGCTGACCAACTGGAACAAATCGCCAATCCGCGCCGACAACCGGCCCTGGTGTTCCGCCAGGCGTGCGCTGTAGGTCGCCAGGCGCGCCACCGCGTCCGAGGTCAGCGGCGCCATGCCTTCTTCCGAGGTGCGGGTTTTCAGCAACTGGGCGAACTGCTCCAGGCTTTCGTCGACCATCGGGATGTCTTCGTCGAAGTCCACCAGTACGCGGAACATCTCCTGGAAGTCCGGGTCGGCATCTTGCAACGCGTAGTACAACTGGCGCGAGCCGATGATGATCACCTTGACCTGCAGCGGGATCATTTGCGGGTTGAGGGTCACGGTGGCCAGGCGGCCCAGTTCGCCCAGGGGCGATTCCATCTTCAGCTTGCGCGATTGCAGGGAACGCTTGAGCGCATCCCACACGAACGGCTCGCTGAGCATTTTCTCGGCTTCAAGAATCAGGAAGCCGCCATTGGCGCGGTGCAAGGCGCCCGGGCGCAGCTGGCGATAGGTGGTGTAGAGCGCGCCTTGGTCGGTGCTGTATTCGATGCGGCCAAACAGGTTGTCGTAGGTAGGGTGCGGTTCAAACACCACTGGCGCGCCACCGTTGAGCGGATGGCCCACCACCAGGCTCGGGCAATACTGCTCTTCGAGCAGCTTGCGCGCCTGGGCATCGGTCTTGGCGTCATCCACCAATTGCTCGACCACGGTTTTGAGCAGGTACACCTGCATGGCTTGCAGGTAGCCGCAGACTCCGGCGTTTTCTGCGTATTTTTCCGACAGCGGCGCCAGCAAAGGCTGCAGGGCCAGTGTGATAGTTTCTTCGTTGAACTGGCGCAGTTGGTTGTTGGACTCACGCTTCCACTGCGGCAGGCTGGCCAGTTCTTCGTTGAGACGTTCTTCCAACTCGGAGATATCGGTGTGGAAGCGCTCGCGATCGGCCTCAGGCAGTTGCGAGAACTCGGCTTCGTCCAGCGCCTTGCCATCGAGCATCGGCGTGAAGGCGATGTTGGAGCTGTCGCGGTACAGCGCCACGTCCTTTTCCAGGGCCAGGCGTTCGATCACGTCCAGCGCCTTGTCATAGCGCTGGTTGAACGCCCGGTCGATGGCGCTTTTGCGCTGTTGATAAGTCGGGTGTTCAAACACTGCCGGGAAGGTCGCGACCAGGTTGTCGACCAAGCCGTTGATATCGGCGATAAACGCCGCAGCGCCGCCCCCCGGCAATTCCAGGGCGCGGGGTTCGCGCGGCTCATCGAAATTATTCACATAGACCCAATCTGCCGGGGTCTGCAGGCGCTTGCCTTCGGCTTTCAGGTAGCGTTTGACGAACGAAAAGCGGCCGGTGCCCGGCTCGCCCATGACAAACACGTTGTAACCGGGGCGTGGCATGGCCACGCCGAACTGCAAGGCTTCAACCGCACGTTCCTGGCCAAGCACACCGCGAAAGGGCTCCAAATCATTGGTGGTCGAGAAGCTGAACTGTTCAGCGGAGAAAGGGCGAGTCAGCGCTTCGGGCGCTAGACGCAAGCTGGCAGCAACAGGATCAGGCATCGGGCTTCCTTACATCAGGCGGGGCAGATGGGCGCATTCTGGCTCCCGGTTGAGCGCTCTGGCAAGGCGCGCTTTCGGGAAAGCATAGCCACCGCACGCGCCCTACAAAAAAATCGCCGGAGATTGAATGTTTATAAAAAAACACGGAACCCCGGGAACGTGCCTAAACTCCAAATTGCGCGGGTTGGACTAATAACTGGCCCCTAGGGCGTTGCGAAGCGCCTGAACCCTTGTCCATTGGTTTGCACACAAAGAGAACAAAGCTATGAAACGGATCCTTCTTGGTACTCTCTTCACCGTCGTCTCCCTCAATGCAATGGCAGAAGCACCAGGTGGCCCGAACTGCGGTTGGGGCAACATGTTGTTCGAAGGCCAGCGCGGCACTCCGGCCCACTTCCTGGCCTCCACCACCAACGGCACCTCGGGTAACGCCACATTCGGCATGACCTCGGGCACCAACGGTTGCAGCACCAACAGCGCCCTGACCTACGGCGGCAAGTCCTGGATTGCCATGAATGGCATGATGAACGAGCTGTCCGAAGACATGGCCAAAGGCAACGGCGAAGCACTGACCACCTACGCGGTGGTATTGGGTGTTGCCCCGGAAGATCGCGATCACTTCGCGGCCGTGACCCACGAGCACTTCCAGCAGATCTTCAGCAAGGCTGACGTGACCGCTGACGACGTGCACAACAACACCATCGCAGTACTGAAAAGTGATGCCCGTCTGGCGAAATACGCAACCCAGGCTTAAGCTCGACCCGCCCGCGTCTTTCGAGGCGCGGGTTTTATTTTTTCGACCTGCCCCCCTTGGGTCTTTTTTTCAGTCCGACTTAAGTAGCCCCAATGCTCAAACGCCTCGCTTGCCTGGCTCTCTTCGCCTGCGCCCCGCTGCATGCGGCCCCGCACCTCGACGATCAACGTTTGCAGCAACTGGCCAATGACCCGTTCTGGCTTTCGCTGGGGCATTACGAAGCCGGCAAGATCAGCGGCTGGCGCAGCTATGTCAGCGACAAGAAGTTCTTCCTCGCCGCCGATGGCGCCCACCATCCAGACGCGGAACTCAGGGCCACCGTCGATGCGCTGTACGCCCCGGCCAGCCTGGGCGAAAAGCACGCCCAATGCGTCTACCCTGCACGTACCCGCTGGCTCAAGGATCAGTTGCATCTCACCGACCTGCCCGCCCTGGACTGCAAAGAATTCACCCAATGGTTCAAGGACGTTGCGCCCCATAGCGCGGTGATGATCTTCCCGGCAGCCTACCTCAACAGCCCGTCGTCGATGTTCGGCCACACCCTGCTGCGTATCGACCAGGCCGACGTGCAAAGCAACAACACCGCGTTGCTCAGCTATGCGATTAACTTCGGCGCCTACATCGAAGGCTCCGACAACAGCATCCTCTACGCCTGGAAGGGCCTGATGGGCGGCTATCCTGGTCTGTTCGCCCTGGTGCCCTATCAGGAGAAACTCTCCGAATACCGTAGTCTCGAAAACCGCGACCTGTGGGAATACCGCCTGAACCTCACCGAAGTCGAGACCAAGCGCATGGTCGAGCACGTATGGGAACTCAAGCAGATCCAGTTCGACTACTTCTTCTTCGATGAAAACTGCTCCTACCGCCTGCTGTAGCTGCTGCAAGTGGCACGCCCCGGCCTGCGCTTGACCGAGCAATTCCCGCTTACTGCGATCCCTACCGACACGGTCAAGGCCGTCAAGGAAGCGGGCTTGGTGGAGAAGATCGACTATCGGCCCTCCCGTGAGCGCGAACTGCTGGAACGCGCCAAGCCGTTGGATGGCGATGAGCAACAGTGGGTATTGAAAATCAGCGATGACCAGAAGCAATTGCAGGAGCCGGCCTTCAAGACCTTGCCCCGCGATCGCCAGGCCCTGATAGTCGACGCCGCCTACCGCCTGGGCCGCTATCGCGCCAACGGTCTGGAGCGCGACAGTGCACGCTCCCAGCGCAGCTTCGAGCTGCTGCGAGCGATCAACCAGAACCCTGCGCCCGACCTCAAGATCACGCCCCCAGGCTTGCCCGAGAACGGCCACCAATCGCGCACCTGGCAAGCCGGCGTCGGCACCCGAGGCGACAAAGCCTTCGGCGAATACGGCCTGCGCATGGCCTATCACGACCTCAACGACAACGCCGAAGGCTTCCCCCTGGGTGCCCAGATCGAAATCCTGCAAATGAAACTGCGCCAGTACGAAGGTAACCACTGGCAGCTGCAGCAACTGGACCTGGCCACCATCCGCTCCCTGACCCCGCGCAATGCGCTGCTGCAACCCTGGTCCTGGCAAGTCACCGGTGGCCTGGAGCGGGTACCGGGCAAGCACGACGATGAAACCCTGGTCGCCCACGTCAACGGCGGCGCCGGCGGCACCTGGCAACTGAGCGACGACATGCTCGGCTTCGCCCTCGGCACCGTACGCGTAGAGCACAACAACGACTTCAGCGAAGCCATCTCCCCCGCCGCCGGTTTCAACACCGGCGTGCTATGGAAGAACCCGCTGGGCAACCTGAGCCTGGAAGCCAAGGGCGATTTCTTCACCAACGGCGAAGTGCGGCGCAGCATCAGCCTCAACCAGCAGTGGGAACTGTCGCGCAACCTGGGCCTGCGCCTGAGTGCGCAGCGCGAATACAGCCACTTGTCCACGCCGGTAAATGAAGTGATGCTCGAAGTGAAGTGGTACCACTACTGACTCAAGCCTGATGAAACTCAAAATGTGGGAGGGGGCTTGCTCCCGATAGCAGAGTGTCAGTCTCAGTATTTTTGACTGACCCACCGCAATCGGGAGCAAGCCCCCTCCCACATTTTGTTAGCATTGCTCACATAATCAGGAGCCCACTTACTATGGCCGTTCACTGCACTACCCTCGAAGAAGTCCGCAATAACATCGACCTTCTTGACCAGCAAATCGTCACTCTGATCGCCGAACGCGGCCACTACGTTTCCCAAGCCGCACGCTTCAAAAAAAACACCGATGGCGTCAAGGCGCCACAACGGGTTGAACAGGTGATCGCCAAGGTGCGGGGGTTATCTCAGGTGGTCGGCGCCAACCCTGAGGTCACTGAGCAGGTGTATCGCGCGATGATTACGGCGTTTATTCGACAAGAATTAGCTGAATATGCTGTGCTGGACAAAGCTGACAAACCATGAGCCTGATCCCTCCATCACTGACGAGATTTACGAATACGCCGATCAGCTAAAAAAGACAGTGGGTTACTACGAATAAAGCCTGCAGCGGGAAACGGGAGTTATGGATAAAACTGTGGGAGGGGGCTGCCCCGATAGCGGTGGGTCAGGAACAAATAGACTGACTGACACCCTGCCATCGGGGGCAAGCCCCCTCCCACACTTGGTTTTGTACTTGGCCAAAAGTCCTGCACATCCCTCTGACACCACTTTCACATACAGCTGACAAAACCCCTTCTAGACTCTCCTTAACAGCCGTGAACCGGCCAGGGAGTACGCCATGTGGCGGTATGCGCTAATGCTGTGTGCAGTGGTATGGCTGGCGGGTTGCCAAACAACCCATCAGGATTTGTTGGCCAAGGGTTATCCACCCGCCTTTGCCGATGGCTTTGACGACGGTTGCAGCAGCGGTCGCCAGGCTGCGGGGGTGATCACGGGGGAGTTTCGCAAGAACGTGCCGCGCTATCTGAAAGAAAAGCACTACGCCGAAGGCTGGGAGGATGGTTTCCGTCAGTGCAAGGCTATGCGCGAGAGCGAAGAGCTGCGCGACTACCAGGACAACCGCAACAACGACCGCGAGCACGAGTGGCAGCAAGAAAAAGACCGCGATGCGGCCAAGGCCTATCGCTCGCAATAGGTCGTTTGCAGACATCCATCGAAACTAAAGCACGGCGAATATGGCCCAAACGCCATAGAGGGAGAACGCCATGAGCCGAGCTTTTGTAAATGAAGACAATGCTGCCGCCCAGGCCGATCAGCCGGTGGAGCGTCAGGTCAGCGAACAGCCCAACCGCCTGACCGCGCAAGGGTTGGCGCAGTTGCAAGCCAAGGTTGCGCAATTGCAGCTTGAGTACAGCGCCGAGTCCGCCAAGGGCGACAAGGCCGATAAACAGCGGCAAGCCGATCTTGAGCGGGATCTACGCTACTTCAACCAGCGAGTGCAAAGCGCCCAGGTTGTGCCGCCTGCCACGTCCACCGACAAGGTGCAAATCGGCAGTTGGGTCACGTTCGCCAACGAGCAGGACCAGCAGCAGCGCATCCAGTTGGTCGGTGAAGACCAGGCCGACGCCAGCGCCGGGCTGATCAACTGGGGGTCGCCCCTGGGCCGCGCCTTGTTGGGTGCCCAGGTAGGTGACGAGGTGCTGTGGAAACGCCCCGTCGGCGATCAGTTGATCGAAGTGCTGAGCATCGAACCCGAGGTCTAGACGATGCCCTGGGCCAGCATCGCGTCAGAGACTTTCACAAAGCCGGCAATGTTCGCGCCCTTGACGTAGTTGACCCTGCCGTTTTCCTCGCCGTAATGCACGCAGGCATGGTGGATCGACTGCATGATGTTGTGCAGCTTGCTGTCCACTTCCCCCGCGGTCCACAACAGGCGCATGGCGTTCTGCGACATTTCCAGGCCGCTCACCGCCACGCCGCCGGCGTTGGATGCCTTGCCCGGTGCGAACAGAATGCCCGCATCGATAAAGATATCCACAGCCTCAAGGGTGGTCGGCATGTTGGCGCCTTCGGCCACGCAGAGGCAGCCGTTGTGCAGCAGGGTGCGGGCGGCGTCGCCGTCGAGTTCGTTCTGGGTGGCGCATGGCAGGGCAATATCGCAGGCCAGTTCCCAAGGCGTCTTGCCTTTACGGAACTCCAGGCCGAAGCGTTCGGCCAATTCACTGATGCGCCCGCGTTGCACGTTTTTCAGCTCCAGCAGGGCTGACCATTGCGCCTCGGTCAAACCACTCTCGGCGTACAAGGTGCCTTCGGAGTCCGACAGGGAAATCACCTTGCCGCCCAGGTCCATCACCTTGCGCGCCGCGTATTGCGCCACGTTACCGGAACCGGACACCGCCACGCGCTTGCCTTCAACGCGCTGGCCTTGGCGCTTGAGCATTTCCTCGGCGAAATAGACGCAGCCGAAACCGGTAGCTTCCGGGCGGATCAGGCTGCCGCCATAGGTCATGCCTTTGCCGGTCAGCACTGAGGTGAATTGGTTGCTCAGGCGCTTGTACTGACCAAACAGGAAGCCGATTTCCCGTGCGCCCACGCCGATATCACCGGCCGGTACGTCCACGTCCGCACCAATGTGGCGGTACAACTCGCTCATGAACGCCTGGCAGAAGCGCATCACTTCGGCGTCACTCTTGCCCTTGGGGTCGAAGTCCGAGCCGCCTTTGCCGCCGCCCATGGGCAACGAGGTCAGGGAGTTCTTGAAGGTCTGCTCGAAGGCGAGGAATTTCAGCACACCCAGGTTCACTGACGGGTGGAAGCGCAGGCCGCCTTTGTAGGGCCCGATGGCGCTGTTCATCTGGATACGAAAGCCGCGATTGACCTGGACCTTGCCATGATCATCCACCCACGACACCCGGAAGGTAATCGCGCGTTCCGGTTCGCAAATGCGCTCCAGGATGCCCGAGGTCAGGTAATGGGGGTTGGCTTCAAGAAAAGGCCACAGGCTGCGCAGGACTTCTTCTACGGCCTGGTGGAATTCCGGTTGGTCCGGGTCGCGTTTCTTGAGGCGGGCCAGGAAGGATTCGACGGATTCGATCATGAAAAGTCTCGGCAAATTGATTGTTGTTAAACAGAGATTGAGCCGGACTTTATCAATTCGTTTCGCACCGTGACAGGGCAAAATGTCGCCTTTGTGAAATTAAATGGTGCATTGGATATAACTGTATCCAGTTTTACAGGGTTTTATGCACTTAAAAGAGGATTTCAAATCAAGGGAGTGCACCAGCAGGTAAACCGCTATCGGGGGCAAGCCCCCTCCCACATTCGACCGTATTAAACACACAAAAAACGGAGCCCGAAGGCTCCGTTTTTTCAAACCAACCTGAATCAGGCCAGTTTCTTGTGACGCACACGGTGCGGCTGGGCAGCGGCTTCGCCCAGGCGCTTTTTACGGTCTGCTTCGTACTCGGTGTAGTTACCTTCGAAGAACACCGCTTGGGAGTCATCTTCGTACGCCAGGATGTGGGTCGCGACGCGGTCAAGGAACCACCGGTCGTGAGAGATCACAATGGCGGCGCCGGGGAAGTCCAGCAGGGCTTCTTCCAGGGAACGCAGGGTTTCCACGTCGAGGTCGTTGGACGGTTCGTCGAGCAGCAATACGTTGCCGCCCTCTTTCAGGGTCAGGGCCAGGTGCAAGCGACCACGCTCACCACCGGACAAGTCCTTGACGAACTTCTGCTGGTCGCCGCCCTTGAAGTTGAAACGGCCGACGTAGGTACGCGACGGGATTTCATAGTTACCGATGCGGATCTGGTCGGAGCCGTCGGAGATCTGCTGGAACACCGTCTTGCTGCCGTCGAGGTCTTCGCGGCTCTGGTCCACGCATGCCAGCTGCACGGTGTCGCCGATCTCGATGCTGCCGGAGTCCGGGGTTTCCTTGCCCATCAGCATACGGAACAGCGTGGATTTACCCGCGCCGTTACCACCAATGACGCCGACGATCGCGCCTTTTGGCATGGAGAACGACAGGTTGTCGATCAGCACGCGGTCGCCATAGCCCTTGCAGACGTTCTTGAACTCGATGACCTTGTCACCCAGGCGCGGGCCGGCCGGGATGTAGATTTCGTTGGTTTCGCTGCGCTTCTGGAATTCCTGCGACTGCATTTCTTCAAAGCGTTGCAGACGTGCCTTGGATTTGGACTGGCGGGCCTTGGCGCCTTTGCGCACCCACTCCAGCTCTTCCTTCATGGCTTTTTCGTGGGCCGATTGCTGCTTGGATTCGGCAGCCAGGCGGTCGGACTTGGCTTCCAGCCAACCGGAGTAGTTGCCCTCGTAAGGGATACCGGCGCCGCGGTCGAGCTCGAGGATCCAGCCGGCAACGTTGTCCAGGAAGTAGCGGTCGTGCGTGATCGCAACCACGGTGCCCGGGAAATCGTGCAGGAAGTGCTCCAGCCACGCGACGGAATCGGCGTCCAGGTGGTTGGTCGGTTCGTCGAGCAGCAGCATGTCGGGGGCCGACAGCAGCAGGCGGCACAGGGCCACGCGACGCTTCTCACCACCGGACAGGTGCTCGACCTTGGCGTCCCACGCCGGCAGGCGCAGCGCATCGGCGGCGACTTCCAGCTGGCGCTCCAGGTTGTGACCGTCGCCGGCCTGCAGGATCGCTTCGAGCTTGGCCTGTTCGGCGGCGAGTTTGTCGAAGTCGGCATCCGGTTCGGCGTAGGCGGCGTAGACCTCGTCCAGACGTGCCTGGGCGTCCTTGATCACGCTGACGGCCTCTTCGACCACTTCGCGCACGGTCTTGGTCGGATCCAGGATCGGCTCTTGCGGCAGGTAGCCGATGTTCAGGTCCGGCATCGGGCGGGCTTCGCCTTCGAACTCGGTGTCGACGCCGGCCATGATTTTCAGCAGCGTGGACTTACCCGAACCGTTGAGGCCGAGCACGCCGATCTTGGCGCCTGGGAAGAAGGACAATGAAATGTTTTTCAGGATTTCCCGCTTCGGCGGAACAACTTTTCCCAGCCGATGCATGGTGAAGACGTATTGAGCCATGGTGAACCTAGCGTCAGTGACTGATGAATTAAGCGGGCGAAGCCCGTGCCAGGCCATGCGCCGCGCGGGCCGTTGACGGTGATCAATGCCTGCGTGGGGAAAAGCCTGAGTGTCTGGGGCTGGAACGCCCCCGCGTAACCGGCAAAGCTACCTGAATGCGCTGGGGCAGTCCAGCCAGGCGGGACTGGCACTTTGCCACAACTCAAGGCATGCTAGCCGCCCTCCGGGCGTCCGGCTTATAGTGCACGTCGCGCGCCAGTCCAGCCAAACCGCAGGATCACAGCTTGTCCAAAGTCACGCCGCCAACTCCCTTGCGCGCCGCTCATATTGCGCCGGGAGCGCCCCTGCACGGCACCTTGAAGGGCGCATTGGCGACGCTTGTCCTGTTGCTGCTCGCGTTATTGTTCTGGCAACTGCTCGACCAATTGCAGCAAAACCAGAAAAACCAGCAGCAATACACTATCGATTATAGTGCCGACCTGGCCGAGCAAATCAGCCAGAGCATGGCCCTGAGCGCGCAGATCGCCCTGAACCTGCTGCCCATCGTCGAACCACCGCGCAATGCCGAACAGCAGCAGGCCTTGATGCGCACCTTGCAGCGTTCGTTACCAGAACTACGCAGCTTCGCCCTGCTGGCGCCCAGCGGCGCGCTGATCAGTGACACCGACGACGACAGCCGCGACAGCGCCTGGCTTGAAGAGCTGGTCAAGCGCAGCCACTCCCAGTCCTATTACCTGAGCAACGACAATGACGGCACCGTCATCTATCTGTTGCTGCACCAGCCCAGCGGTGGCTCCAAGGTGTACTGGGCATTACGCCTGGCACCCAGCTACCTGGCCGGCCTCACACGCCAGGATGCCCAGGCCCAGCGCCCGATGTGGGCGATCGAGAACCGTCTGAACCGCCGCGTGGTCAGCCGGGACAGCGGCATGCCGGCGCAGTGGGCCGGCGCTCTGACCCCGGAGGAGTTGAACAAAAGCGTGCTGGTCACGCCCTTGAGCAAAAGCGACTGGCAACTGCGCGGGCTGTTCGACCGCAGCGCAGTGCTTGAACAACTGCTGCCGGCGTTTATCGGCAAATGCCTGCTGGGGCTGGCGTTCTCGCTGATACCGGTGATCGTGCTGCTGAACATGCGTCGCCGCCAGCGCCAGGTGAACGAGGGCCGACGGCGCTACCAGGACATTTTCGAAGGCACGGGCGTGGCCTTGTGCGTGCTTGACCTGTCGGGGCTCAAGACATTCTTCGACAAAACCAAAGTGCACAGCCGCGAGCAACTGCATGCCTGGTTGCAGGCCAACCCCAGCGAGCGCCAGCAACTGCTCAAGGAACTGCGGGTCACCGAGGTCAACCAGGTGGCGGTGCGCCTGTTGAACGTAAACTCATGCGAACAAGCCTGGGAACGCCTGATCGATGATTGCCCACGTAACGCCACCGCCATCGGTTACCCGGTGCTGGAAGCGGTACTGGCCCAGCAGAAACAGCTGGAGCTGGAAATCCAGCTCAACGATGTAGCCGGCAACGAGCAATACCTGTGGCTGGTGATGCGCCTGCCGGAGCAACAGGATGACTTCAAGGCGGTGATCCTCAGCATCAGCGACATCACCAGCCGCAAGCTGATCGAGCTGTCACTGGTGGAACGCGAGAGCTTCTGGTCGGACGTGGTGCGCACCGTGCCTGACCACCTGTATGTGCAGGACGTGATCAGCCAGCGCATGATTTTCAGCAACCATCACCTGGGCCACACCCTGGGCTACAACAAGGCCGAACTGCAGCAAATGGGCGAGTACTTCTGGGAAATCCTGCTGCATCCCGAAGACGCCGAGCATTACCACGACTTGCGCCAACAGCAGCGCCGGGTCGGCTATACAACGCAACTGCATTGCCAGCTGCGTTTTCGCCACCGCAATAACCAATGGCGCCGCTTCGATATCCGCGAACAAGCCCTGGCCCGGGACACGTCCGCGGTGGTCACGCGGATCATCGGCGTGGCCAAAGACATTACCGACCAGATCGAGGCCAGCGAATCCCTGCGCGACAGTGAACAGCGCTACCGCATGCTGGCCGAAAGCATCAGCGACGTAATCTGCTCCACCGACAGCCAACTGGCCCTCAACTACGTCAGCCCATCGGTCAACGCCGTGCTCGGCTATGACGTGGACTGGGTGTTCAAGAATGGCTGGCAGTCAATCATCGCCAACCCGCAACAGCTGACCGGCATCTATAGCCTGATGGAACAGGTCAGCCGCGCCCTGGGCAACCCCGAAGCCTTGAACACGCTGCGCGATGACGTCCAGACCCAACTGTTTCTGTTCGACTGCTTGCGCGCCGACGGGCGCAAAGTGCCGATCGAACTGCGCCTGGTACTGGTATGGGATGAACATGGTGCGTTTGAAGGCATTCTCGGCGTGGGCCGCGATATCAGCCAGCAACGCCGCGCCGAAAAAGACCTGCGCATGGCGGCCACGGTATTCGAGCATTCCACCTCGGCCATCCTGATCACCGACCCGGCGGGCTATATCGTGCAGGCCAACGAGGCGTTCAGCCGGGTCAGCGGCTATGCCGTGAGCGATGTGCTCGACCAACTGCCGAACATGCTCACGGTCGACGAGCAGCAGGAAGCCCATCTGCGCTATGTACTCAAACAATTGCACCAGCACAGCACCTGGGAAGGCGAAGTGTGGCTCAAGCGCCGCAATGGCGAGCATTACCCGGCCTGGGTCGGCATTACGGCGGTGTTTGACGATGAGGGCGACCTGGCCAGCTACGTCTGCTTCTTCAGCGACATCAGCGAGCGCAAGGCCAGCGAACAGCGTATCCATCGCCTGGCCTACTACGACGCCCTGACCCACCTGCCCAACCGCACACTGTTCCAGGACCGCCTGCACACTGCGTTGCAGTCGGCGGAGCGGCAGAAGTCGTGGGTGGTACTGATGTTCCTTGACCTCGACCGCTTCAAGCCGATCAACGACTCACTGGGACACGCCGCCGGCGATCGCATGCTCAAGGAAATGGCCACGCGCCTGCTCGGTTGCGTGGCCGAGGACGACACCGTGGCGCGCATGGGCGGTGATGAGTTCACCCTGCTCTTGCAGCCGCGGGTCAGCCGCGAGATGGCGTTGAACCGGGCGATTCATGTGGCCGAGCAGATTCTCGCCAGCCTGGTGAAGCCGTTTGTACTGGAAGGCCGCGAGTTCTTCGTCACCGCCAGTATCGGCATCGCCCTCAGCCCGCAAGACGGCAACGAGCTGAGCCAATTGATGAAAAACGCCGATACCGCGATGTATCACGCCAAGGAGCGCGGCAAGAACAACTTCCAGTTCTACCAGGCCGACATGAACGCCAGCGCCCTGGAACGCCTGGAACTGGAAAGCGACCTGCGCCACGCCCTGGACCAAAATGAATTCGTGCTCTATTACCAGCCGCAGTTCAGCGGCGACGGCAAACGCCTGACCGGCGCCGAAGCCCTGCTGCGCTGGCGCCATCCGCGTCGCGGCTTGGTGCCGCCGGGTGACTTCATTCCTGTGCTGGAGGAATTGGGCCTGGTGGTGGACGTGGGCGACTGGGTGATCAGCGAAGCCTGTCGCCAGCTCAAGAGCTGGCATCAGAACAAAGTGCGGGTGCCGAAAGTCTCGGTGAACATCTCGGCGCGGCAGTTCTCCGATGGCCAATTGGGCACGCGCATCGCCACCATCCTCAGGGATACCGGCTTGCCGCCGGCGTGCCTGGAGCTGGAACTGACCGAAAGCATCCTGATGCGCGAAGTCAACGAAGCCATGCAGATCCTCGCCAGCCTGAAGAACCTGGGCCTGAGCATCGCGGTGGATGACTTCGGCACCGGCTACTCATCACTCAACTACCTCAAGCAGTTTCCCATCGGCGTGCTGAAGATCGACCGTACATTCGTCGATGGCCTGCCCTCGGGTGAGCAGGACGCGCAGATTGCCCGGGCGATCATTGCCATGGCCCACAGCCTGAACCTGGCGGTGATTGCCGAAGGCGTGGAAACCCATGAGCAGTTGGATTTCCTGCGCGAGCATGGCTGTGATGAGGTGCAGGGTTACCTGTTCGGGCGGCCGATGCCGGCGAATCGGTTCGAGGCGCAGTTCAGCAATGATGCGCTGTTCATGTTCGACTGAGCTGCTGTTGTGAGGCTAATGGCCCCATCGTGAGCAAGCCCCCTCCCACATTTGAAGGTATTCACAGTTCAAAATGTGGGAGGGGGCTTGCTCACGATGAGGCCAGCACAGTCACCACTCATCTCCAGATGAGCCCCACTTGTCCGCGACATGATGTCCTTTCATATGCCATCCAAAACCCATTGGGTTAGAATGCCCTCCTTTTCTGCCCCCGATCCTTGAGGACCGCCATGTTCAGCCGTGATTTGACTATTGCCAAGTACGACGCCGATCTCTTCGCCGCCATGGAGCAAGAAGCCGTGCGCCAGGAAGAGCACATTGAGCTGATCGCTTCGGAAAACTACACCAGCCCTGCGGTGATGGAGGCTCAAGGTTCGGTTCTGACCAACAAGTACGCCGAAGGCTACCCAGGCAAGCGCTACTACGGTGGCTGCGAGTACGTCGACGTAGTTGAGCAGTTGGCTATCGACCGTGCCAAGCAACTGTTCGGCGCCGATTACGCCAACGTCCAGCCACACGCCGGTTCCCAAGCCAACAGCGCGGTATACCTGGCCCTGCTGCAAGGCGGCGACACCATTCTGGGCATGAGCCTGGCCCATGGCGGCCACCTCACCCACGGCGCCAGCGTTTCCTCCTCCGGCAAGCTGTACAACGCCGTCCAGTACGGTATCAATGCCGACGGCCTGATCGACTACGACGAAGTCGAGCGCCTGGCGGTTGAGCACAAGCCGAAAATGATCGTGGCCGGTTTCTCTGCCTACTCGCAGATTCTGGATTTCCCACGCTTCCGCGAAATCGCTGACAAAGTCGGCGCCTACCTGTTCGTCGACATGGCCCACGTGGCCGGCCTGGTCGCCGCTGGTGTCTACCCGAACCCGGTGCCTTACGCTGACGTGGTGACCACCACCACCCACAAGACCCTGCGCGGCCCACGTGGCGGCCTGATCCTGGCCCGCGCCAACGCCGAGATCGAGAAGAAGCTCAACTCCGCAGTATTCCCGGGCGCCCAGGGTGGTCCGCTGGAGCACGTGATCGCGGCTAAAGCGATCTGCTTCAAGGAAGCCCTGCAGCCTGAGTTCAAGACCTATCAACAGCAAGTGGTGAAGAACGCACAGGCCATGGCCAGCGTATTTATCGAGCGCGGTTTTGACGTAGTGTCCGGCGGTACTGAAAACCACCTGTTCCTGCTGTCGCTGATCAAGCAGGACATTTCCGGTAAAGATGCTGACGCTGCCCTGGGCAAAGCCTTCATCACCGTGAACAAGAACTCGGTACCGAACGACCCACGTTCGCCGTTCGTCACCTCCGGCCTGCGCTTCGGCACTCCGGCAGTGACCACTCGTGGTTTCAAGGAAGCCGAGTGCAAGGAACTGGCCGGCTGGATCTGCGACATCCTGGCAGACCTGAACAACGAAGCCGTGATCGACGCGGTACGTGAGAAGGTCAAGGCCATCTGCAAGAAGCTGCCGGTATACGGCGCTTGATTGCAATTGCTTGAATGAAAAGCCCGGCTCTTGAGCCGGGCTTTTTTATGCCGATTCCGATTTGCAATGCATTCAACTGTGGGAGGGGGCTTGCTCCCGATAGCAGTGTGTCAGTCACTTATATGTTTACTGACCCACCGCAATCGGGAGCAAGCCCCCTCCCACAGTTGATCGTATTTCAAGTCAGGATTGGTAGACGCGCTGGAAGCCTTCTCGGATCTTGTCCTCCGGCAGCTCATCGGCAATAAACACAATCACACTCTCCCGCGCCTCGCCGTCGGCCCATTCGGTGTCCCAATCGAACCCGTAGAGTTTCAGCACGCCCTGGAACACCATGCGCCGATCTTCCCCGGCAATATTCAGCACGCCCTTGTAGCGCAGTAGTTGCTTGCCGTGGTCTTCCAGCAACTCGTTCATGAACTCGCTGAGACGATCGATATCCAGCGGCTGCTCGGTGCGCAGCACCAGGCTGGAAATACGGTCGACCGATGGCGCCGCGCTGACCGGGCGCAGGCTCATGCCGGCATTGAGGTTGAAGCCGCGCACATCCAGCAACTCGGCCAAGTCAATCTGGCCGTGATCGACCACACGAATTGGCGCACGACGGTTGATGCGGGTCAGGCGCTGGCTCAGGGCGTCGAATGTGGCGTCGTCCACCAGGTCGCGCTTGCTCACCAGCAGGCGGTCGGCAAAGCCGATCTGGGCCTGGGCGATGGTTTGGGTCAGGTGATGCTCGGCGTGGGCCGCGTCCACCAGGGTAATGATGCCATCGAGGATATAGCGCTCGCGCAGTTCTTCGTCGATGAAAAAGGTCTGGGCGACAGGGGCTGGATCCGCCAGGCCCGTACACTCGATCACCAACCGGTCGAAAGCGATTTCGCCACTGTCCAGGCGCTCGAGCAGCAGGTACAGGGCCTTGGTCAGGTCGGTGTGGATGGTGCAGCACACGCAGCCGTTGGACAGGGTCATGACTTGTACCGGCTCTGCGCCCAACAGCTGGGTGTCGATGCCGGCGTCGCTGAACTCGTTTTCGATCACGGCGATTTTCAAGCCGTGCTCGGCCTTGAGCAGGTGGCGCAGCAAGGTGGTCTTGCCGGCACCGAGGAAGCCGCTGAGGATGGTGACAGGGATGGGAGAGGACAAAATTACCTCCTGATAACTGAATAAACACAAAACAAATGTGGGAGGGGGCTTGCCCCCGATATCGGTGTGTCAGGCACTTATAGGTCACTGACACAAAGCTATCGGGGGCAAGCCCCCTCCCACAGTAGATCCACCGCCAGCCCGAATTAACGGGTCAGCAGCACTTGGGCCCACCCTTGCCGCCGTAACGGGCCTCCTGGCGTTCCCGGAAGAACGCCTTGTAGTCCATCACCGGCTTGTCCGGGTGCTTGGTTTGCATATGCTCGACGTAGGTGTCGTAGTCGGGCATGCCGACCATCAGGCGCGCGGCCTGACCGAGGTATTTACCGAGGCGACTGATGTCATTGAACATGTTTGCAATCCTCGTTTACGCGTCCGGTACAGCCTGGAACGGGGCTTCTTTATCCGTACGCTCTTTGTTGCCCCAGGCGGCGACGCCAACCTTGAGCGCATAGAACAGGATGCTGAACACCACGAACAGGAACAGCGCCGTCAGCGTTGCGTTGGTATAGGCGTTCCAGATCACGTGCTGCATCTGGTCGATGTTCTTGGCCGGGGCCAGGATCTGGCCATTAGCCAAGGCATCGCTGTATTTCTTCGCAAGCGACAGGAAGCCGATGGCCGGGTTGGCGTCGAACAGCTTGATGAAGCCTGCGGTGGTGGTGCAGATCAGCAGCCAGACCGCCGGCAGCATGGTTACCCAGATGTAGCGCTGGCGCTTCATTTTGATCAGCACAACGGTGGCCAGCATCAGCGCGATACCCGCCAGCATCTGGTTGGAGATACCGAACAGCGGCCACAAGGTGTTGATGCCGCCCAACGGGTCGATCACGCCTTGGTACAGCAGGTATCCCCACATCGCCACGCAGCCTGCGGTAGCAATCAGGTTGGCAGTCCACGACTCCGTGCGTTTCAGCGCGGGCACGAACGAACCCAGCAGGTCCTGCAGCATGAAGCGACCGGCACGGGTACCGGCATCGACTGCCGTGAGGATGAACAGCGCTTCGAACAGGATCGCAAAGTGGTACCAGAACGCCATGGTGTTTTCACCCGGCAGCACACTGTGCAGGATCTGCGCGATACCGACCGCCAGTGTCGGTGCACCACCGGCACGCGCCAGGATCGTGGTTTCACCGATATCGTGGGCGACGGCTGACAGCGCCTCAGGGGTAATTGCAAAGCCCCAACTGCTGACGGTTTGTGCCACGGTGACCACGTCGGTGCCGACGATTGCAGCCGGGCTGTTCATGGCGAAGTACACGCCTGGCTCGATCACCGAAGCGGCAACCATCGCCATGATGGCTACGAACGATTCCATCAGCATGCCACCGTAGCCGATGTAACGGGCGTGGCTTTCACTGGCCAGCAACTTGGGCGTGGTGCCCGAGGAGATCAGCGCATGGAAGCCCGAGACCGCGCCACAGGCAATGGTAATGAACAGGAACGGGAACAGGCCGCCCTTCCACACCGGACCGGTGCCGTCTATGAACTGGGTCAGTGCTGGCATTTTCAGGTCGGGCATGGTGACCAGGATGCCAATCGCCAGGGCGATGATGGTGCCGATTTTCAGGAAGGTCGACAGGTAGTCACGGGGCGCCAGGATCAGCCAGACCGGCAGCACGGCGGCAACGAAGCCGTAGCCGATCAACATCCAGGTGATCTGGATGCCGGTGAAGGTAAAGGCCTTGGCCCAGACCGGGTCGGCGGCAATCTGCCCGCCCAGCCAGATCGAACCGAGCAGCAACAGCACACCGATGATCGAGATTTCACCGATGCGGCCCGGGCGGATGTAGCGCATGTAGATGCCCATGAACATCGCGATCGGGATGGTCGCCATCACCGTGAAGATGCCCCATGGGCTCTCGGCCAGGGCCTTGACCACGATCAGCGCCAGCACCGCGAGGATGATGATCATGATCAGGAAGCAGCCGAACAGCGCGATAGTCCCGGGAATGCGCCCCATCTCTTCGCGGACCATGTCGCCCAGGGAGCGACCGTTGCGGCGGGTGGACAGGAACAGGATCATGAAGTCCTGCACCGCACCGGCCAGTACCACCCCGGCAATCAGCCACAGGGTGCCGGGCAGGTAGCCCATTTGCGCCGCCAGTACCGGGCCGACCAAGGGGCCCGCGCCGGCAATCGCCGCAAAGTGGTGACCGAACAGGATGTGTTTGTTGGTCGGCACATAGTCCAGACCATCATTGTTGACCACTGCGGGGGTGGCCCGCCGTGGATCGAGTTGCATCACGTTATTGGCGATGAACAGACTGTAGTAACGGTACGCAACCAGGTAAATGGCCACGGCAGCGACCACGATCCACAAGGCGTTGATCGCCTCGCCGCGGCGCAAGGCCACTACGCCCAGGGCGCACGCTCCTACGATTGCCAGCACCAGCCAGGGTAAGTGGCGTAGCAGGCTATTATTATTTTTCATTTTTATATTCCAGCCAGGGTGGACAGAAAGGACAGCCATCCGGAGTTTAGCGCTACTGGCATCAAAGACCAGCCCCCTACGTTGGTCTAGAGCCTTGCCATGGCCAAAAAAAGCGGAAATAAACGCTGGAGGGTGGCGCAGGGCTACACTGCTCCTATCCAAAGAGGGCCTCACCATGATCGAGCAAGCGCCTGACCGCCGCAATTTTCGCCGGATAGCTTTTGACGCCAAGACCGAACTTCGGCAAAACGGATGGGAATTGCCGGTTAAGTTGGTAGATCTCTCGTTAAAGGGCCTGCTGATAGAGCGCCCCGAGGGCTGGAAGGGAAATAAAGCGCTGCCGTTCGACGTCGACATACGTCTGGATCCGAAGGCACATATCAAGATGCAGGTACGGTTGACCCATGAAGATCCCGGGCAACTGGGCTTCGTGTGCCAATACATCGATCTGGATTCGATCAGTCATTTACGGCGGCTGGTTGAGTTGAATCTGGGGGATGAAGATGAGCTACACAGAGAGCTGGCGGCATTGCTGGAAATCTAGAAGCCAACAGAGCTCTGAATTTGGGAGGGGGCAAGCCCCCTCCCACATTGGTTTTGCGGTGTCGCTGGCTACTCGAACAGTGCATCCAACGCCTGCTCCAGGCGTGTCACCCCAATCACCTGCAAGCCCTGTGGCATTTCCTTCGGCGCATTACCCTTGGGCACAATCGCACGCTTGAAGCCATGCTTGGCTGCCTCCTTCAATCTCTCCTGCCCGCTGGGCACCGGGCGCACTTCACCCGACAAGCCCACTTCACCGAACACCAGCAGGTCGTGAGGCAACGGCCGATTGCGCAGGCTGGACATCACCGCCGCCATCAGCGCCAGGTCGGAGGCGGTCTCCAGCACCTTGACCCCGCCGACCACGTTGAGGAACACGTCCTGGTCGTGGGTCGGGATACCGCCGTGGCGGTGCAATACCGCCAGCAACATCGCCAAACGGTTCTGGTCCAGGCCGAGCGTGACCCTTCGCGGGTTGGCCAGATGGCTGTCATCCACCAGCGCCTGGACTTCCACCAGCATTGGCCGGGTGCCCTCCCACGTGGCCATCACCACACTGCCCGGGACTTCTTCTTGGGCGCGGGTCAGAAAAATCGCCGATGGATTGGAGACCTCTTTCAGCCCTCGGTCGGTCATGGCGAACACACCCAGCTCGTTCACCGCGCCAAAACGGTTCTTCACCGCCCGCAGCAAGCGCAGGCGACCATCGGATTCACCTTCGAAATACAGCACGGTGTCGACCATGTGCTCTAACACCCTTGGCCCGGCCAACGCGCCTTCCTTGGTCACATGCCCCACCAGGAAGATCGCCGTGCCACTCTGCTTGGCATAGCGCACCAGCAGTGCCGCACTTTCCCGCACCTGGGACACGCCACCCGGTGCCGATTGTAATTGCTCGGTAAAAATCGTCTGGATCGAGTCGATCACCATGACCTTGGGCTTTTCGATCCGCGCCGTGGCAATGATGCTTTCGATGCAGGTTTCGGTCATGACCCGCAGCTGGTCCTGGGGCAAGCCCAGGCGCCGGGCGCGCATGGCCACTTGTTGCTGGGACTCTTCGCCCGTGACATACAGCGCCGGCATGCGGCTGGCGATGCTGCACAGGGTCTGCAAGAGGATGGTCGACTTGCCGATGCCTGGGTCACCACCAATCAGCACCACCGAACCGTCCACCAGGCCACCGCCGAGTACGCGATCCAGCTCACCGGAGGCGGTGGAGAAACGCGGGATCTCTTCGACACTGACCTCGGCCAGGGTCTTGATCTGCGCCTGTTGGCCGGTCCAGCCGGCGCGGCCAGTAGGCGCTGCTGCCCCGCCGCTCTCGATCATGGTTTCAGTCAGGGTGTTCCACGCACCACACTCGGAGCACTGGCCTGCCCATTTGGGAAAGGTCGCGCCGCACTCTGTGCAGCCGTACATGCGCTTGGCCTTTGCCATGTGAGAACCTCCAACCGAAAAACCGCGATGATAGCTCAGCGCGACGCCGGGGTCCGGATTTCACCGTTAGCCAAACGTGAAGCGCTGTTGCCGATGGGGTCTTCGGCGTTCAAGTCGGCGCCTTTGGCTTGCAGCTCGCCCAGCAGTTCAATGCGCTTGAATAGCCCGGCGTACATGGCGGCAGTCTGCCCCGCACCGTTGCGTTGATCGGGGTTGCAGTCGGTTGCCAGCAGACGCTGGGCAATTTTCAGCTCGCCTTTGAAGATGGCGCCCATCAACGCCGTGTTGCCGCGCTTGTCTTGCACACAGGCGTCGGCCCCCGCGTCGAGCAAACGTTCTACATACGGGCCTTGGCCGTGATAAGCGGCGAGGATCAGCGCGGTGTAGCCTTTATCGTCCTGGGTGTTGAGGCCGTAGCCAGACTCGATGAAGGTGTTGAGCATGTCGAGGTCACCACGGCGGGCAGCATCGAAATAGTAATCCTGTAACTGCGCCTTGAGCGCCATCGGGTCGGTGGATTCGGCATGGGCGACAAAGGCCAGCATGGCCATCAGCAAACCGATAGAGATACGCATAGGGTTTTCTCCTGCAAAGGGTCAGCGCCCCATCAGGGCGCCGACCACAACCAACGGATCAGTCGGTCAGTTTTTCAGCCAGCGCCTTCACGCGAGCCAGGTCACCCTTGGCGACCTTGGCCACGCCGGTGCCGTATTCCGGATCAGCCTTGTAGAGGAACGACAGGATGATGTGCTTGCTCTCGTCATCGGTGGTGGCCAACGAGCCGCCGAAGTTGTCGATCAAGTCCTGACGCTCTTTCTTGGAGTAGGACCGGTAAAGGTCACCGGCCTGCTTGAAGTTCTGCTCACGCTGGATCTTCGCCTGCTGGGTGTTGCCCGACAGCGCAGACTGGCTGTAGCGCGCGGTCTGCGGCTCGTCCCGTGGCAACAGACGACTTGGCTGGTAGTTCACGCCGGTGGTGGTCTTGCCGAAGTTCATCGCGCCGTCCTGGTTGCCGTTGTTGACGGCCACCCGTGGGGCGTTGATCGGCAATTGCAGGGCGTTCGCCCCCAGGCGGTACATCTGCGTATCGGCATAGGAAAATACCCGGCCTTGCAGCAGGCGATCTTCCGACGGCTCGATGCCGGGTACCAGGTTGGCCGGGGCCATGGCGACTTGCTCGGTTTCCTGGAAGACGTTGGCCGGGTTGCGGTTCAGCACCATTTGCCCGACTTTACGCTGCGGTACATCCGGCCAGATCTTGGTGGCGTCCAGTGGGTCGAAATCAAACTTGGCCAAGTCCTCGGGCTTGAGGACTTGTACATATAAGTCCCACTTGGGGAAATCGCCCTTGTTGATATGAGTGACCAAGTCATTGGTCATATGGCTGTAGTCACGACCCTGAACCTCGGTGACTTGCTTGGGATCAAGGTTCTTGATGCCTTGCAGGCTCTTCCAGTGGAACTTGACGTAGTGCACTTCGCCCTTGGCGTTAATCAACTTGTAGGCATGTACGCCGTTACCGTCCATTTCACGGTAACTGGCTGGCGTGCCCGAGTCCGAATACAACTCGGTCAGTGTACGAGTGGACTCTGGAACATGGGAGAAGAAGTCGAAACGACGCGAGTCATCATCCAGGTTAGTGCGAGGGTCCGGCTTGAAGGCGTGGACCATGTCCGGGAACTTGATGGCGTCACGGATGAAGAAGGTCGGGAAGTTATTGCCCACCAAGTCCCAATTACCGTCGGCGGTATAGAACTTGGTGGCGAAGCCTCGTGGGTCGCGTAGGGTTTCCGGGGAATGGTTACCGTGGACCACCGCCGAAAAGCGCACGAACACCGGCGTGGTTTCCCCGGCGGCGAATACCTTGGCCTTGGTCAGGTCGCTGAGGTCGTCAGTCACGGTAAACGTGCCATGGGCGCCGGTACCACGGGCATGAACCACGCGCTCAGGAATGCGCTCGCGGTCGAAGCGTTGCAGTTTCTGTATCAGTTGTACGTCCTGCAACAACACTGGGCCGTTAGCGCCGGCGGTTTGCGAGTTCTGGTTGTCACCGACGGCGGCGCCGTTATCGCGGGTCAGGTTGGCGGCTTGCACAGAAAGGGAAAGCAGGCTGGCGGTCACCAGTGCCAGCGCGTGGCGCGCGGACACGGGCCTGCGGCTGAGTGAAGTATTCATCGAGATTTCCTCTGGTTTTTTCAGTGCACATTCGTTGTGCTTGCCAGAGGCTAGTGACCCGCGAGTCAGAAGATAAATAGAAAAACACCACAGGCCCGATTAAGAAAATAATCTGGTAACTCGCTGAAATGACGGGTAATTCGCGCGCGACTGGTGGCACTTTGCAAACTATTTGCGATTTAATGTGTCGATTAAAATCGACAGTGTTAACAGTTGTGTCGAGCAAGCCTTGACCGACTGAATTACACTGACCTCCACCCTTTTCAACTGTAACAAGGAATAACCTATGGGCGTGATCAGTGAATTCAAGGCCTTCGCGGTCAAAGGTAATGTGGTCGACATGGCCGTCGGTATCATCATCGGCGCCGCTTTCGGCAAAATTGTTTCCTCGTTTGTAGGCGACGTGATCATGCCGCCTATCGGCCTTCTGATCGGGGGGGTGGACTTTGGCGATCTGGCAGTAACGCTCAAGGCCGCTCAAGGCGATGTACCGGCTGTGGTCCTGGCCTATGGCAAATTCATCCAGAGCATCATCGACTTTGTGATCGTCGCGTTTGCGATCTTCATGGGTGTAAAGGCCATCAACCGCCTGAAGCGAGAAGAGGCCGTAGCCCCGAGCTTGCCACCGACGCCGAGCAAGGAAGAAGTGCTGCTGGGCGAGATTCGCGACCTGCTCAAGGCACAGAATGACAAGCCACTGTAACCAGCGGCTGCAGAAAGAAGGCGCCTCGTAGGGCGCCTTTTTTCCTACCAGTAGTTTTCTACTGCAACCTGGCCCGGACGTCGACTCAGGCTCAATTGCATGTCCCGTTGCTTGAGCAACTGACGGGTGTCATCGACCATCTGCGGGTTGCCGCAAATCAGTACGCGCGAGTGCTCCGCCGTCAGCTCGACGCCAGCCGCACGCTCCAACTCACCGTTTTCTATCAAGGCCGTGATGCGCCCGTTCAACGCACCCGGGTGCTGTTCACGGGTGACGATGGGGATGTAGACGAACTTATGGGCGTATTCGGCAAGATACTCACGTGTCCCCAGCTCCTTGATCAGCGACTGGTACGCTAATTCCTTGGCCTCCCGGGCGCTGTACACGAGGATGATGCGCTCGAATTTCTCCCAGGCCTCGAAGTCCTGCAGGATCGACAGGAACGGTGCCACGCCGGTACCGGTACCCAGCAGCCACAGGTCACGCCCATCCACGAAGCGATTCAGGGTCAGGAAGCCCGTGGCTTGGCGTTCCACCAGCAAGGTATCGCCTACCTGCAGGCGGCTCAATTCACTGGTGAACTCGCCGCCTGGGACGACAATGGAAAAGAAATCGAGGTACTCGTCGAACGGCGACGACACCACGGAATAGGCGCGCCATACCGTGCTGCCATCTGCCTTGGTTACGCCCAGGCGCACGAACTGGCCCGCAGTAAAACGAAAACCGGGGTCGCGGGTGGTGCGCAGGGTGAAGAGGCTGGGGGTCAGCGATTGCACGTCGAGCAAGGTCTGGCGGGTAAATTTCTCAGCACTGGCCGTCATGGGGGGCTCCGTTTTGCACAGGCGCCTAGTGTCCCTCAAAGCAGGCCGCGCAAACACCGTTGATTTGTACTGGCATTGCCAGGACGCCAAACCCTGGACAGTCTGCCGCGTAACGAAATTCGCTGAGGGAGCTACGGGGGCCACCTGAACGCAAACTAACTATTTTGCTATTAATCGATTGCCAACCTACTACCGTCGAGCACATCGCATTGCAGATGCCATGAGTCTGACACCCATTTATAAGCCCTTATATCTAATAAAAAACCACCTTCCTGCCGGGTGAGGCTTATACAAAAACCGCTACACCGTACAAGATGAAACAACTGTTAGATGTGACTGCATATAACATCTTTTTCACATGCATTCGCAGGCAGTGTCCTACACTCATTTCCGTTAAACGCCGGGATCAGGACGTACCCACGTAACACAGCAAATAATGGAGATTCACCATGGAAAACTGGCGCACTACTCGACTCCCCAAACTGGAAGGGGAAAGCGAGATCACCACTGTCTTTGAGATGGTGCTTAACCATACCTATGAACTAGGTTTCCAATACTGCTCATTCACGATGGGCTGCCAATCAAATAGTCCCCAAGCAAAGCCCGTTCAGATAAACAACTATCCAAACGAATGGAACAAACTCTATCAACGAGCGCATTACTTCGAAGTGGATCCAATGGTGGCCCACTGCAAGCGCTGCGTATTGCCTATCGTCTGGGAGGAAAAGGCATTCGAAACCGCACCTGAATTGTGGTCGATAGCCCAATCGTACGGCGTGCATTTAGCCTGGACACAACCGGTGCATGACTTCCAGGGCGTCTACAGCATGCTGACCTTGGGCCGCAGTACTGGCGAAATCACCCCGCAGGAATTATATGAAAAGGCAGGGCAGGCCTTGTGGCTATGTCATGCGCTACACGCGGTGGTAGCGCAAAAATATGCCGATAACTCCGACGTGCATTCTCCGAGCAAACTGACCCCGCGGGAAACGGAAATCCTCAAATGGTCAGCCATGGGCAAGACCGCCTCGGATATCGCCACCATCCTCTGCCTTTCGGAGCGCACGGTAGGTTTTCACATCAGCAGTACGTTCAAGAAACTGGGGGTCAACAACAAGATCGCTGCCGTACTCAGTGCCTCCAAAGCGGGATTGTTTTAACCGGCGCAAGAAACACTGCATGCCATCGGGTTCAAAAAAAAGTAACATTTGTGGTCAATTCTGAGTGTTGACGCAGCCCTTGCAGGTATTGCTTCGCGGTTCACTCAGACGGCCCGCCGATTACCCAGAGCCTCCCCTGCCATGCCCCTGCTCGACAGCCCCTTCGCCCAGCTCGATCTGATTCGCCAGCCAGAGCAGCATAATGATCCGCTGCAAGCCTTCGATGCCGCCGACGAGTACCTGCTGAGCTACCTTGCCGAACAACAGCCCCCTGCTGCCACCCGCGTGTTGATCCTCAATGACAGCTTCGGCGCCCTGGCAGCCAGCCTTGACGGCCAGGTGCAGGTGACCTCCAGCGGTGACTCATTCCTCGCCGCACAGGGGCTGGAGAAAAACCTCGTGCGCAACGGCAAGGCCTTTGATGCAGTGAAGTTTACGCCGGCCAGCCAGGTCGCGACCGGGCCGTTCGATCGCGTGTTGCTCCGTGTCCCGAAAACCCTGGCGCTGCTGGAGGAACAACTGATCCGCCTGCAGGGGCAATTGGCGCCTGGCGCACAAGTGATCGCCGCAGCTATGGTCAAGCATCTGCCACGGGCCGCAGGCGAGTTGCTGGAGCGTTACATCGGGCCGATGCACGCCTCATTGGCGGTAAAAAAGGCACGGTTGCTGATCGCCACCGCTGCCGAACGCCCCGTGGCGGTCTCGCCCTACCCGACCCGCTACACCCTGGACACACCAGCCATCGAGTTGCTCAACCACGCCAATGTGTTCTGCCGCGAAGGCCTGGACATCGGCACCCGCGCCTTCCTGCCCCACCTGCCCAAAGACCTCGGCAGTGCCCGCGTGGCGGACCTGGGCTGCGGCAATGGCGTGCTGGCGATTGCCAGTGCCCTGCAAAACCCCGACGCCCACTACACCCTGGTAGATGAGTCCTACATGGCCGTGCAGTCCGCCGCTGAAAACTGGCAATCCGCTTTGGGTGGGCGTGAGGTCATAGTACGCGCCGATGACGGCCTGGCCGGCCAGGAGGCGCAATCGCTGGACGTGGTGCTGTGCAACCCGCCGTTCCACCAGCAACAGGTTGTCGGTGACTTCCTCGCCTGGCGTATGTTCCAGCAGGCACGAGAGGCCCTGGTCGTCGGCGGCGCCCTGTATATCGTCGGTAACCGTCACCTGGGCTACCACAGCAAGCTGGCGCGGTTGTTCCGCGGTGTCGAGCAAGTGGCGGCCACGCCGAAGTTCGTGATTCTCAAGGCACGCAAATAAAAAAGCCCTGCCCTTCCAAAAGAAAAGCAGGGCATGCCCCTCAAGTCAGCAGGCAGCGGGCTGCAAAGCCCGGATGGGGATGTCAGTGGGTGGTCAGGCCGGCGGCATTCATGAACATGCGCATCAGGCTGGCCACAATGAACAGGGCCACCACGCTGGCGGTCCAGATCATCGCCAGCCAACCCAGGCGCCGCCACAACGGCTGCTTCTCGGCCTGTTCAATCTCGTGCAACGTAGGTTTGCCGGACATGTTTCGACCCTCCTAGTGATAGCCGTCTTCATGGGTGACCTTGCCGCGGAACACGTAGTAGCTCCAGAAGGTGTAGCCCAGGATGAACGGGATGATGAACAACGTGCCCACCAGCATGAAGCCCTGGCTTTGCGGCGGCGCGGCGGCATCCCAGATCGACACGGACGGCGGGATGATATTCGGCCACAGGCTGATACCCAGCCCGCTGTAGCCGAGGAAGATCAACACCAGCGTCAACAGGAACGGCGTGTAGTGCGCATGGCGGGCCACGGCGCGGAACAACCCGTACATGGTCACCAGCACCAGGATCGGCACTGGCAGGAACCAGAACAGGTTCGGCAGGGTAAACCAGCGCGAGGCGATTTCCGGGTGGGTCAGCGGCGTCCAGATACTGACGATACCGATCACCGCCAACACCACGAAAGCCAACGGCCGCGCCAGGTTATGCATCTGCTCCTGCAACTTGCCTTCGGTCTTCATGATCAGCCAGGTGCAGCCGAGCAAGGCATAGGCCACGATCAACGCCACGCCACAGAACATCGTGAAGGGTGTGAGCCAGTCCAGTGAGCCACCGGCAAACTGGCGGTTGACCACCGGGATGCCGTCGATGAAGGCGCCCAGCGCTACGCCCTGGAAAAAGGTCGCCGCCAGCGAGCCGCCAATAAACGCCTTGTCCCACAAGTGGCGCTTGTGGTCCTTGGCCTTGAAGCGAAACTCGAAGGCCACGCCACGGAAGATCAACCCGATCAGCATCAGGATCAACGGCAGGTACAACGCCGACAACACCACCGAATACGCCAGCGGGAACGCGCCAAACAACGCCGCGCCGCCGAGTACCAACCATGTTTCGTTACCGTCCCAAACTGGGGCCACGGTGTTCATCATGACGTCGCGATCGACCTTGCCCGGGATAAACGGGAAAAGGATGCCGATACCCAGGTCGAAGCCGTCCATGACCACGTACATCATGATGCCGAAGATGATGATCACGGCCCAGATCAGCGGAAGATCAATACCCATCTCAATTCCCCTTGTGCTGGATGTGGTCGTGGTCGTTATCGCTGCCATCGTCGGCGGCGGACAACGGCCGCGCCGGGGTGCGTTTCTGGCCAGGGCCACCGTGGGTGGGTTCGCTGCCTTCGTGAGTCTGAGGCCCTTTGCGCACCAGGCGCATCATGTAGCCCAGGCCGGCACCGAACAGCGCGAAGTACACCACCACGAACAACACCAGGGTGATGGTCATTTGCGCCAGACTATGCCCGGACGAGGCATCCGCCGTGCGCATCAACCCATAGACCACCCATGGTTGGCGCCCGATTTCAGTGGTGAACCAACCGGCGAGAATCGCGATCAACCCGGACGGGCCCATCCACAACGCCAGGTACAGGAACGGCTTGGACGTATACATCTTGTCGCCCCGGCGCAGCCAGAGGCTGAACAAACCGGTGAAGATCATCAAAAAGCCCAGGCCGACCATGACCCGGAATGACCAGAACACGACCGTCGAGTTCGGACGGTCCTCAGGCGGGAACTCCTTGAGCGCCGGCACCTGCTTGTCCAGGGAGTGGGTCAGGATCAGGCTGCCGAGGTAGGGAATCTCGACCGCGTATTTGGTTTTCTCGGCTTTCATGTCCGGCCAGCCGAACAGGATCAGTGGTGTCGGCTCGTTGCCGATGTTTTCCCAATGGCCTTCAATCGCGGCGATTTTTGCCGGTTGATGCTTGAGGGTATTGAGACCATGGAAGTCGCCGATCACCGCCTGGATCGGCGCGACGATCAAGGCCATCCACATGGCCATCGACAGCATTTTGCGGACCGCCGGGTTGTCCTTGCCGCGCAGCAGATGCCAGGCCGCCGAGGAGCCGACGAAGAACGCCGTAGCCACAAAGGCCGCCGTGGCCATGTGCATCAGGCGATAGGGGAATGAAGGGTTGAAGATCACCGCCAGCCAATCGGTGGGAATCACGCGGCCATCGATGATTTCAAAGCCCTGGGGCGTCTGCATCCAGCTGTTGGATGCCAGAATCCAGAACGTGGAAATCAACGTACCGACCGCCACCATTACCGTGGAGAAAAAGTGCAGCTTGCGCCCCACCTTGTTCCAGCCGAACAGCATCACACCGAGGAAACCGGCCTCAAGGAAGAAGGCCGTCAACACTTCATATGTCAGCAACGGCCCGGTAATGCTGCCGGCGAAGTCCGAGAAGCGGCTCCAGTTGGTGCCGAACTGATAGGCCATGACCAGGCCCGAGACCACCCCCATGCCGAAGTTGACCGCGAAGATCTTCGACCAGAAATGGTAGAGGTCACGGTAGGTGTCGTTATGGGTCTTGAGCCACAAGCCTTCCAGCACCGCAAGGTAACTGGCCAGGCCAATGGTGATCGCCGGGAACAGGATGTGGAATGAGATGGTGAACGCGAATTGAATTCGGGCGAGATCTAGCGCCTCCAAACCGAACATAAGTCTTCCTCTGTCAGGTAATACCGGCTGCTGGCTGGGAGCCTGCAACCACTGCCCCCACGGATATGGAGTGCGGCGAATTTCAATTCGTTTCTTTTTTTACCCATCTCGCAGGGAATCTGGTCTTGCGACCGCCAGAACAATCCCGGGGCAGGTTTTGATCTGGATCAAGCATTGCTCAAAAGAGTAGTCTCATTTTCGCGATCAGACTGTGTGGTCTTTTGCCGCGTGACAGCTTGCCTCAGTCCTGTTCTCGCAACTATTTGTTACAGCTTGGTGCTAATCTCGCCATTCCCACAACCTGACCTGAGTTCCCGATGCCCAGTGAACCCGCGTTATTGTTACGTCACCACCGCCCTTTCATCGCGTTCTGGCTGGCGCGCATCTTTACTGCCAGCGGCTTCCAGATGCTCACCGTGGCTATCGGCTGGAACCTCTACCAACTGACCGGCAATGTGCTGGACCTGGGCTTGGTGGGTCTGGTGGAATTCGTACCGCGTGTGCTGTTCATGCTGCACACCGGGCATGTGGCTGATCGCTATGAGCGACGCAAAGTCGCCGCTATCTGCCAGACCCTGCAGGCGCTGATTGCCTTGTCCCTGGCCATCGGCGGCCTGACCGGCAACGTGACCCGCGAGATGATCTTTATTCTCGCGTTCCTGCTCGGCGCGGCGCGTTCGTTTGAAATGCCCACCACCCAGGCTCTGCTGCCAAGTATCGTGCCGAGCGCCCTGTTCCCGCGGGCCGTGGCCTCCTCGCAATCGGCCCAGCAATTGGCGACCATCGTCGCCCCGGCCCTTGGCGGTTTGCTCTATGCGTTTGGCAGTGTGTGGGTGTACGGCCCGACCGTGGCGCTGTACCTGATCGCCTGCGTGCTGACCCTGAACCTGCCCGCCCGCCAGACCCCGCTGAACAAAGGCAAGGCCACCCTGGATTCGTTGCTGGCCGGCATTCGCTTTATCCGCAGCCGCCCGGACATCCTCGGCGCTATCTCCCTCGACTTGTTCGCCGTGCTGCTGGGTGGCGCCACCGCGCTGTTGCCGGTGTTCGCCAAGGACATCTTGTTGACCGGCGCCTGGGGCCTGGGCCTGCTGCGTTCGGCACCGGCGGTGGGGGCGTTGTTGATGTCGTTGTGGTTGGCGCGGTTCTCGGTGGATCGCCAGGTCGGCCGCGTGATGTTTACCGCCGTCGGCGTATTTGGCGTGGCAACCATCGCCTTCGGTCTGTCGACCTCGTTCTGGTTCTCCCTGGCAGTGTTGGTGGTACTCGGCGCGGCGGACATGATCAGCATGGTGATCCGCGCGTCGTTCGTGCAGCTGGAAACGCCGGATGAAATGCGCGGGCGGGTCAGTGCGGTCAATGGCCTGTTTATCGGCGCATCAAATCAGTTGGGCGAATTCGAATCCGGGATTACTGCTCATTGGTTCGGCACTGTGCCGGCGGTGGTCATGGGTGGTATCGGCACGCTGGTGGTGACTGGGGTGTGGATCAAGCTGTTTCCGACATTGGCTAATCGGGACCGTATGCATGTGCCGGTGGAAGAGCCCATTCAAAAAGCTACCGCATAGCTAATGTGGGAGGGGGCAAGCCCCCTCCCACATGGGTGATGAGGTGTTTTTTAAAGCACCTTGTCCAGGGTGATCGGAAACTCCCGTACTCGCTTGCCGGTGGCGTGGTAAATCGCATTCGCCACCGCCGCCGCCACCCCGACGATCCCGATCTCTCCCACCCCCTTGGACCCCAGGGCATTGACGATCTCGTCGTGCTCTTCGACAAACACCACGTCAATCTCGCCGATATCGGCATTCACCGGGATGTGATACTCGGCCAGGCTGTGGTTCATGTAGCGCCCCAGTTGGTGATCGACCTGGGTCTCTTCATGCAGGGCCATGCCGATGCCCCATACCACGCCGCCGAGTATCTGGCTGCGGGCCATCTTCGGGTTGACCACGCGCCCGGCGGCAATCGCGCTGACGACACGGCTGACCTTGATAGTGCCCAGGTCCTCATCCACCCGCACCTCGACGAATACCGCAGAGTGGGTGGCGGTGGCATAACCCTCGCGCTTCTTGTCGGGCTCACTGTCGACCTGCACCTCCAGGACGTCCTCACCACTGTCCTTGACGAGCTGGGCCAACGCTACACTCACGTCACCGGCATGCAGCTTGCCGTCCTCGAACCTTACGGATTCG
This sequence comes from Pseudomonas synxantha, assembly GCF_900105675.1. Lineage (NCBI taxonomy): Bacteria > Pseudomonadati > Pseudomonadota > Gammaproteobacteria > Pseudomonadales > Pseudomonadaceae > Pseudomonas > Pseudomonas synxantha. The sequence continues at coordinate 5,249,409 of NZ_LT629786.1, forward strand.
GCATCCTTGAACACCGGATAAGTCTGCCGGGCGATTTTCAGCAATTTGGCGTTCAGTGCTTCGCACGCTTGCTGCACAGCGGTGCCGACGGAGGACACGGTAAACGAACCGCCCTGCAGCGGCGCCGTGGGTAGGGAGGAATCACCCAACAGGAAATTGATATCGGCCAGCGCCACGCCACTGGCCTGTGCCGCGATCTGGGTCATCACTGTGTAGGTGCCCGTGCCAATATCCGTGGTAGCGCTGCTGACCGTGAGCTTGCCATCGGCGTCGATGCGCGCCTTGGCGCTGGCCTTCATCTGCATGGCTTCCCACACGCCGCCGGCCATGCCCCAGCCGATCAACTGGCGGCCGTCGCGCATGCTACGCGGTTCCGGGTTGCGCTGGCTCCAGCCGAAGCGATCGGCGCCCTCGCTGTAACACTCGCGCAGAGCCTTGCTTGACCAGGGCTTGTCTTCGTTCTGGTTGCGCTCGGCGTAGTTGATCAGGCGCAGTTGCACCGGATCGATAGCCAGGGCGCAGGCCAGTTCATCCATGGCGCATTCCAGGCCGATCACGCCCAAGGCGGCGCCGGGTGCGCGCATGTCCAAGGGCGTGAACACATCCAGCGGTGCCAACTTGTAGGTCAGTTGCACGTTGTCGCAGTGATAGAGCATGCCGCTCCACTCCACTACGTGCTCGCTGAAATCCTCGAAGCGCGACGTCTGGCCAATTGCGGTATGGCCCAGAGCCAGCAATCGGCCGTTGGCAGCGGCACCCATTTGCAAACGCTGCAAGGTGCGCGGGCGATAACCGAAAGTGAACATTTGCTGGCGGGTCAGGGTGACGCGCACTGAACGCTTGAGCGCCAGGGATGCCATGACGGCCAGTGGCAATTGGTATTGCGGGCGCAGGCCTGAACCAAAGGCGCCGCCGACGAACGCAGCGAAAATGCGCACCTGGGTTTTATCCAGGCCAAAGACTTTTTGCACATAGGCCTGGCAGTTCTGCGGGCCCTGGGTCTTGTCGTGGATATGCAAAGTGCCGTCCGGCTGATACAGCACAGTGCTGGCGTGGGGCTCCATCGGGTTGTGGTGCTCGATGGGGGTGCTGTAATGCAAATCGAGGCTGACCGCGGCGCCCGCCCATTCGGCCTGGAAGTTGCCGCGTGGCTTGGGCGGCGTCTGTGGCGAAGGGTGGGCCTGCTCCTGTTGGGTGAGCAAATCCGTCTCGAAGCTATCGCGTTCGTATTCGATCTGCACCAGTGAGCCGGCATGCCGCGCCAGCTCCAGGTTATCGGCGATCACCAGGGCCAGGGGTTGGCCGCTGTAGAGCACACGATCGTTGTAGAGCGGGCGAAACGGCGAGCCATCAGCGGCATCGGCGTCGGCGAAGGCATCGTCGTAGCTGGCGATCTTCGGTCGATTGAGGTGATGGATCACCGCCACCACGCCCGGCAACGCCAGGGCCTTGGCAGTATCAATGCTGACGACCCGGCCCTTGGCGATCGTGCTGGAGACTACGCTGCCATGCAGCAGGCCATCTTCAGGAAACTCACCGGCATAACGCGCTTGTCCGGTGACTTTAAGCAGGCCGTCGACACGGTCCAGGGGTTTACCGATGGCACTCATGGCTGTTCTCCTGCGACCGCTGCATCGCTCAGGGCACGAATGATTGCGCGACGCGCCAGCTTGATCTTGAAGCCGTTGTGTTCCAGCGCCTCGGCATCTTGCAATAGGGCGTCGGCGGCGTTGCTGAAGGTTTCGCGGCTGACGACCTGGCCGATCAATGAAGCTTCTACCGCACGGTCACGCCAGGGTTTGTGCGCCACGCCGCCCAGCGCCAGGCGCGCATCGATGATCGTCTCGCCATCAAGCTCAAGGGCTGCGGCGACGGACACCAAGGCAAAGGCGTAGGACGCCCGGTCGCGGATTTTCAGGTAATGGCTGTGCCGGGCCAGATGGTCGGCGGGCAACTCGATGGCGGTGATCAATTCGTCGTCGGCCAACTGGTTATCGCGCTGCGGCGCATCACCGGGCAGGCGGTGGAAGTCGGCAAACTCGATGACTCGCGCACCGCCGCGCCCCTCGACATGTACCCGCGCCTCCAGCGCCGCCAGCGCCACGCACATGTCCGAAGGATGGGTGGCCACGCAGTGCTCGCTGGCGCCGAGGATCGCATGGATGCGATTCAAACCGCTGCGTGCCGGGCAGCCGCTGCCGGGCTCGCGCTTGTTGCACGGCACCGTCGCGTCATAGAAGTAGTAGCAACGGGTGCGCTGCAACAGGTTGCCGCCGGTACTGGCCATGTTGCGCAGCTGCGGCGAAGCTCCGGCCAGGATCGCCTGGGACAGCAACGGGTAGCGCTGTTCGATCAGCGGATGCCAGGCCAGGTCGGCATTGCTCACCAGCGCGCCGATACGCACACCGCCCTCGGCAGTTTCTTCAATCCCATGCAGTGGCAGGCCAGTGATATCGATCAGGTGCTCGGGGCGGCTGATGTTTTCTTTCATCAAGTCCAACAGGTTGGTGCCGCCGGCAATGAAGCGCGATACCGCACTGCTCAACTGCACGGCTTCGTGCACATCTGCAGGTTTGCTGTACTGGAAAGGGTTCATTGCTCACCTCCCGTGGTGCGGCACGCTGGCAGCGCCTCTTCGATGGCATCACGGATATTGGTGTAGGCGCCGCAACGGCACAGGTTGCCGCTCATCAGCTCCTGGATCTGGGCACTGTCGTGTGCGCGGCCTTCATTGGCCAGGCCCACGGCGGAACAGATCTGGCCGGGGGTGCAATAGCCGCACTGGAAGGCATCGTGCTTGATAAAGGCTTGCTGCATGGGGTGCAGCTGGTCGCCTTCGGCCAAGCCTTCGATGGTGGTCAGCTCGGCGCCATCGCACATCACGGCGAGGGTCAGGCAGGCGTTCACGCGCTTGCCATCACGCAATACCGTGCAGGCGCCACATTGGCCGTGGTCGCAGCCCTTTTTGCTGCCGACCAGGTCCAGTTGTTCGCGCAACAGGTCCAGCAAGGTGGTCCAGGGCAGCACGTCCAATTGGCGATCCTGGCCATTGAGGGTCAATCGAATCGAGTGGGCGACGAACGGTTGGGCCGCCGCGCCATTAGGGGTCGCGCTCATAAAACACCTCACGGGTTGGTGTACATCCGCGGCGTTCAGGAAAGTCGCCGTCTTAGGGGTACGACTTCCCGGGGTTTTGAGCGTTCAAGATGATTGATCAGCGGATATTGAGCTGGGCTTTCAAGGTGTTTTGCGGCGGGTTGATCGAGGTGTTGGTGAACTCGAACCAGCCCTGGGCCTGCACGTTCAGGTCGAATACATAGATGTAGCCCATCAACGTGCCCACGCCGTTGCACGCCTCACTGATGTTGCCGACCTGGCATACCGCCGTGCGTTGCCCGTTCAACTCTGCGCCGTTGAAGCGCCCTATCGGGCTGTTGCCCAGGCCGACTTCCATCACCGAGACCTTGGTGGGCCCGCGGTGCTCGCACATCTGGGTGGTGTTGACCCGTTCCGGGATCGCTTCGCTGCACTTGGCCGATTCCACCTTGAACACCCGCACCTCGCTCAAGGCCGGTGCAGCCGCGCCCCACGCCGGTGCTGCACCCAGCCACAGGCTGATACTGGCGATCAGAGCTAGACTCCACGCGTTGGCTTTTTTCATGCTGGCAATGACCCGGTATTGAACGTCGGCGCAGTATGCCTCAAGGCCATGCGCCACACAGCCTCGGCTGCTGGTATGATGCGCCGCTTTTTCCGATCCTCTCTGAAACCACAGGCGCTTGGCGCAGTTTGTGCTTTGACTTAGAGGTCAACAAATAACGACGCAAGATAGCGTCACAGGGAGCCGGCATGCTGGAAAAGCTGTTTCAACTCAAAGCACACAACACCAATGTGCGCACCGAGATTCTCGCGGGTATCACTACGTTCCTGGCCATGGCCTACATCCTGTTCGTGAACCCGAGCATCCTCGGCGAGACCGGCATGGACAAGGGCGCGGTGTTTGTCGCCACCTGCCTGGCCGCCGCCATCGGCTCCACCGTGATGGGCCTGATCGCCAACTACCCGATTGCCCTCGCACCGGGCATGGGCCTCAACGCCTTCTTTACCTACACCGTAGTCCTGCACATGGGCCATACCTGGCAGGTGGCGTTGGGTGCGGTATTCATTTCGGCGGTGCTGTTCTTCCTGCTGTCGATCTTCCGTATCCGCGAGTGGATCATCAACAGCATCCCCCTGCCCCTGCGTTCGGCAATTGCCGCCGGTATTGGCCTGTTCCTGGCGCTGATCGCCCTGCACAACGCCGGTATCGTAGTCGCCAACCCGGCCACCCTGGTGGGCCTGGGCGACCTGAAGCAACCCGCGCCGATCCTCGCCACCCTCGGTTTCGTGCTGATCGTCGCGCTGGAAGCCCTTGCGGTACGTGGCGCCGTGTTGATCGGCATCCTGGCGGTGACGATTGTCTCGATCCTGTTGGGCGTCACCCCGTTCGGCGGCGTAACTTCGATGCCACCGTCCCTGGCCCCGACCTTCCTGCAGCTGGATATCAAGGGCGCCCTGGATATCGGCCTGGTCAGCGTGATCTTCGCCTTCCTGTTCGTCGACCTGTTCGATAACTCCGGCACCCTTATCGGCGTCGCCAAGCGGGCCGGCCTGATGGGCAAGGACGGCCATATGCCGAAAATGGGCCGTGCGCTGATCGCCGACAGCACCGCCGCCATGGCCGGCTCCTTGCTCGGCACCTCGACCACCACCAGCTATATCGAATCCGCTGCGGGCGTGAGCGCTGGTGGTCGCACCGGCTTGACCGCCATCGTGGTTGCGATCCTGTTCCTGCTGGCGCTGTTCTTCTCACCTCTGGCGGCCAGCGTACCGGCCTTCGCCACCGCGCCAGCGCTGCTGTTCGTTGCAGTATTGATGACCTCTGGCCTGGCCGAAATCGACTGGGATGACATTACTGTTGCAGCGCCGGTGGTGATCACAGCCCTGGCGATGCCCTTCACTTACTCCATCGCCAACGGCATCGCCTTCGGTTTCATCGCCTGGACCGCCATCAAGCTGCTTTCGGGCCGCTACCGTGAGCTGAATCCGGCACTGGTGATCCTGTCGATTCTGTTTGTGATCAAGCTGGGCTGGTTCAACGCATGATTTTTGACGCCGCAACCTACACCGTTCAACTGCAAGACAAGGTCACGCGCCTGCGTGACCTGCTGGCACCCTTCGACGCGCCGGAGCCTCAGGTTTTCGACTCGCCCTTGCAGAACTTCCGCCTGCGCGCGGAGTTCCGCCTGTGGCGCGAAGGAGGCGAGCGCCACTACGCGATGTTTTCCCAGGACGACAAGCGCACGCCGATCCTGATCGAAGCGTTTCCTATCGCCAGCCAGCGTATCAACCAACTGATGCCGCAACTCAAGGCTGCCTGGCAAGCCAGCGCTGCCCTGAGCCACAAGCTGTTCCAGGTGGAGTTCCTTACCACCCTGGCCGGCGACGCGATGATCACCCTGTGTTATCACCGCCCCCTGGACGAACATTGGCACACCGCCGCGAACAAGCTGGCGGCGGAGCTGAACGTGAGCATCATCGGCCGCTCCAAGGGCAAGCGCGATGTGATCGGCCAGGACTACGTGGTGGAAAAACTCGATGTCGGTGGCCGCACCTTCAGCTACCGCCAACCCGAAGGCGCCTTCACCCAGCCCAACGGCACGGTGAACCAGAAGATGCTCAACTGGGCCTATGAAGCCCTGGGCGATCGCCCGGACGATCTGCTGGAGCTGTATTGCGGCAACGGCAACTTCACCCTGCCGTTGGCCACCCGCGTGCGTAACGTGCTGGCCACCGAGATCAGCAAGACCTCGGTGAATGCAGCCTTGAGCAACCTTGATGAAAACGCGGTAGGGAATGTCACGCTGGTGCGCCTCTCCGCCGAGGAACTCACCCAAGCCCTGAATGAAGTGCGTCCGTTCCGCCGCCTGCACGGCATCGACCTGAAAAGCTATGAGTTCGGTAGCGTCTTCGTCGACCCGCCCCGCGCCGGCATGGACCCGGACACCTGCGAACTGACCCGGCGCTTCGACAACATCCTGTACATCTCATGCAACCCGGAGACGTTGGCGGCGAACATCGCGCAACTGCACGACACGCACCGGATTACCCAATGTGCGATGTTTGACCAGTTCCCGTGGACGCACCATATGGAGTCGGGTGTGTTGCTGACCCGCCGATAATTGCTCAAGACACTGAGATCCAACTGTGGGAGGGGGCTTGCTCCCTCCCACATGGGTTATTCATGTGTCTGAGGTATCCGGTGTTTGCTTGCGCGGCCGCCCGCCCTTCTTGCCATTGGCGCGGGCGGCGGCGGATTTGGCCGCGCTGCTTTTGCGACCATTGCGCGATGCCACCAGGCTGGTTGCCAGTTCCATCAGCGGTTGGCTTGTGGCGATCAGGCCGGTGATCGAAACATCCAGGTCCTGAGCCTCACAGCTGATCGCTTTGCCACCGAAAGTCACCTCCAACTGCTGGAAATCTTTCTCTGAAAAGCCTTCGAACTCCGGCAGGCCAGCCACCGGCAACATGATGCGGCTGCCGTCGCTGAAGCCAATGGAGAGACAGTCGTTTTCATAACGTACGTTGCTGGCGTTGGCGTACAGGCGTTTCAACCTGCGCCCTCGGGCGATTGCCTTATCAACGTCAGCTTCAGTGAGAGGTACATAAGGTTTGACCTTAGCTTTTACGATCTTCATAAATTAATCCCCACGCAATCTGGCGCTCTTACCAGATTCAAAATTGTCCGTTGCTCGACAACGTCGTGCCGTGCGCTTGCGATGACGTAGACACCCGGTCGAATGACCAACCCTGGAACCAATTCACCTGCGTCCCAATTCCAGGAATGATTCTCCAGGCAAACCGTTTGCAGTTTTTCCCACCAGATCCTGCGTGCCCGCGCCAGGTAGTGCCGCTGCATGATCGCCCCGCGTATGTCATTCAGAACCGCTATGGGTGGCCGCCTCCGTTCAGGCTCTACATCCCACAACTCAACGTCTCCATCCAAAAAACTGAAACGAAACCGCGCATCCCACTCCTTGCCCCTGACATGTACATGGGGTGGACAATGCTCATCCCTGACAAACACCGAAATCACGTAGCCTTTGTAGGCACCTACTCTCATCGTAACCCATCCGTTAGGTTATTTTCCGCCAGGTAACAATTTCCCTCTGCCACCCGACAACCGGCTCCCTATTCCCGAAGCTGTTTCAAAGATTAGTAACCACAAAAAACCCGGCGAATGCCGGGTTGTAACCACTCATGCCGACGGCTGGAAATACCCGGCCAGCGCTCGCAAATCCTGCTCGCTCAGCAACCCCGCGTAATACTTCAACTGAATGCGCGCCAGCAGGTAGGCATGCCGCGCATTGGCCAGGTCGCGGCGGGCGGTGAAGAGTTGTTGTTCGGCATCAAGCACGTCGAGGTTGACCCGTTCGCCGCCACTGACGCTTTTCTTCGTGGCGGTCACCAGCGCTGTCGCGGAACTCACCGCCATTTCATAGGCCCGCACCTTCGCCTCGCCGCTGGTATTGAGGTTGAATTGCTTGCGCAATTCCACCAGCGTGGCGGCGGTTTGCGCGTCGAGCTCGTATTGGGCCTGGGACAGCTGGTTGGCCGCCTGGCGCGTGGAAGCCGAGACCGAGCCGCCCGCAAACAGCGGTAGGCTGACCTGGATGCCGACGCTGTTGGTGTCGTACTTCTGGTTGTAGCTGCTTTCTGAGTCGGAGCTGGTCTGGCGGCTGCTGGCGTACAGGCTGACCTTAGGCAAGTGCCCGGCGCGCTTGCGTTCCACTTCATAAGAAGCCACGTCCAGTGCGTGGTGCTGGGACTTGAGTTCAGGGTTGTTGGCCATGGCCAGTTCACGCCAGGTTTCGAAGCGATTCGGTTCCAGCGGTGCAATATCGAATTGGCGGGCCAGGGGCGCCAGCGCTTCGATCTGCAGCGGCTGGCCGACAATGGCCTCCAGCTCGCGCAAGGCGCTGTCCTGGGCATCCAGGGACTCGATTTCCTCGGCCTGGGCCAGGCTCAGGCGCGCCTGGGTTTCGAGCACATCGGTGCGCGTGCCTTCACCGCCTTTGAGCAGGCGATCATTGAGTTGCAGACGTTCGGCATAGGCGCGTTTCTGCGCTCGGCTCAACTCGATGCGCTCCTGGGCCAGCAACGCCTGGCTGTAGGCGCCCAGCACCCGCACCGCCAGTTCCTGGCTCTTGCCGCGAAAGCGCTCATCAGCCATCAGCGCCTGGGCCGTGCCTTGGCGAAAGCGTGCGTAGGCTTCGTAATCCAGCAGCGGTTGCTGCAAGGTCAGGGTCGAGGCGTAGCTGCGATAGTTACGGGCGCTGGTGACATTGCCGAGCGCGGTGCTCTGGGTCACTTCCGATTCATTGCGCGAATTGTTGTAATTCCAAGACAGGTTCGGCAGCAGGGCCGCCCGCCCGATCACGCGGTTTTCTTCACCGGCTTCACGCTCCTGGATCGCGGCCTGAAAAGTTGGATCATTGCGCAGGGCCAAGTCATAAACGTCCAACAAACCCAAGGCCTGCGCGGCCGATGTACAGCTGAAACAGAGGGTGAACAGCAACGCCTTCATTCTTCCACCAGGGCCATATGGGTGCGGTCCAGCAAGGGCTTGAACAGGTAGTTGAGCATCGAGCGCTCGCCCGTCTTGACGAAGGCTTCCACCGGCATGCCCGGGCGGATCTGCACGCCGTCCAGTTGCTGCATGCCGGCCGCACTGACCTGGGCCCGCAACGTGTAGTACGGCTCGTCGGTGCGCTCATCGACCTGACGGTCGGCGGACACCAGCGTGACTTCACCCGCCACCCGTGGCGTAGTGGACTGGTTGAACGCCGAAAACATCAATTCCACCGGCAACCCGGGGTGCACCTTGTCGATCATCTGCACCGGCACCCGTGCTTCCACCAGCAGCGGCTCGCCCTGGGGCACGATGTCCATCAGGGCCTGGCCGGGCTTGATCACGCCGCCCTCGGTGTACACCTCCAGCCCCACCACCACGCCGGATGCCGGTGCGCGTACCAGGCTGTTGGCCAGTTCAAACTCAGCCGAGGCCAGGCGATTGCGCAGGTCGTCGCTGCGAGTGCGGGTCTCGGCCAACTGGCCGCGCAAGTCTTTCTGGAAGTCTTCACCGAGCTGGCGGATGCGCAAACGCAATTCCAGCACCTGGCGCTGCATCTGGCCGATGCGTCCAGCATCCTCGGCGATAGCGCCATCGATTTGCGCGTACAACCGCTCGCTGTCAAGCAGGCGATTGCGTGGGATGTAGCCGTCGCGCGCCAACTCACGCAGGCCCTGCAGTTGTTCATTCAACGCCGCCCGCTGTTGCACTTTGCTCGCCTGGGAGTCCCGCGTACCGCGCATTTGCGCCTCAAAGCCGGCGATGGTTTCGCGCAGGCCCGCCTGTTCGGTGGCCAGTGCCTGGGCACGGCTTTCGAACAGCCGGCGTTGCAGACTCAGGGTGGAGGCGGCTTCAGGATCGGCCAGCAGCTCAGGTGCAAACTCGATCGCCGGCAAACCTTCGCTTTCTGCACTCAAGCGCGCTTCGCTGGCCAGGGACGCGAGGTATTGGCTGCGCAGCGACTGCATCTGCCCGCGCAACGGAGTTTCCTTCAAGCGCAACAACACCTGGCCGGCACTGACCCGGTCACCGTCACGCACCTCGATACGCTCGACGATCCCGCCCGCCGGGTGCTGCACCGTCTTGCGATGGCCCGAGACCATGACCTTGCCCGGCACGGCCACGCCCTTGTCCAACGGTGCCAGCGCCGCCCAGCCAAGAAAGCCGGCAAAGCCTCCAAGCACCAGCCACCAACCCAGGCGCGAATATTTTTTGTCATCCAGCGCCAGCACGTTGTGCGGCGGCTCACTGACCCATGCAGCTTTGCTCTGGCTCATGCGGGTTTTCCTTCACCGAAGCGGTAGCTCATGCTCATGCTCGACACCGGCTTGCTGACCACAGGTTTTTGCCGCGCCTCCAACACCCGCGCCGTCGGGCCGAACGCCTGCATCTGGCCGTCCTTGAGGATCAGCAACTGGTCGGTCAGGCTCAGCACGTTGGGTTTGTGGGTGATCAGAATCAGGGTGCGGCGCTGTTGCTTGAGCTGGGCGATGGCTTGCAGCAGCGCCTGCTCGCCCACTTCGTCGAGATTGGCGTTGGGCTCATCCAGCACAATCAGCGCCGGCAGGCCGTACAGCGCACGCGCCAGGGCGACGCGTTGTTTTTGCCCACCGGACAAACCCGCTCCGCCTTCGCCCAGCAGGGTGTCGTAGCCTTGGGGCAGTTGCAGGATCAGCTCATGCACGCCAGCCATTTGCGCCGCAGCGAGGACTTTGTCGGCTTCCACCGTTTCAAAGCGCGCGATGTTTTGCGCGATGCTGCCGGCGAACAACTGGATGTCCTGGGGCAAGTAACCGATATGCGGACCCAGTTGCTGCTTATCCCAGAGAACCAGGTCGGCGCCATCGAGGCGCACCTTGCCGGCCAGGGGTGCCCAGGCACCCACCAGCACCCGGGCCAGTGTCGATTTGCCGCAGCCCGACGGCCCGATAACACCGAGTACGTCACCCGCTGGCAGGCTGAAACCCAGGTTGGCCAGCGCCGGCCGGCGACTGCCAGGGGCACAGGCGCTGATCTGCTCCACGCTCACCAGACCCTTGGGCACGGGCAGGGCCATGCGTACCGGGCGCGCCGGGTTATCCTGGAGCATCAGTGACAAGCGCTCATAGGCCAGACGCGCCGAACTCCACTGCTTCCACACGCCGATCAACTGGTCGATGGGGCTGAGCACCCGGCCCATCAGGATCGACCCGGCAATCATCATCCCCGGGGTGATGTCGCCGTTGACCGCCAACCAGGCGCCCAAACCCAGTACCAGGGATTGCAGGGCCAGGCGTACGCCCTTGGACCAGGCGGTAACCACGGCAGTCTTTTCACTGGCCAGGTTCTGCTGCACCAGAAATGCCTGGTGTTGGCTGAACCAGCGCCCGCGCAAGGTCGCGAGCATGCCCATGGCTTCGATGGTGTCGGCATTGCGCAGGTTGGCCGTGGCCTGCTGGCTGGCGCTGATCGACAGTTGGCTGGCCAGGGCCATCGGCGCCTGGCTGACATGATGGTTGGCCCAGGCCAGGGCAATCAACAGCAGCGCACCGCCCAGCGCCAGCAGGCCCAGCCAGGGGTGGAACAGGAAGATCACCAACAGGTACACCGGAAACCATGGCGCATCGAAAAAGGCGAACAACGCCTGGCCGGTGGCGAACTGGCGCAAGGTGGTCAGATCGTGCAGTGCCTGGCCCGCGGCCTGGGTGCCGCCCTTGAGCTGCGCTTCATAGGCGGCGTCGAAGACACGCTGGTTCAAGCGCATGTCCATCTGCGTGCCGAGGCGAATCACCACCTGACTGCGCACCCACTCCAGCGCCCCCATCAAGCCGAACAGGCCGAGGATCATCAGCGTCAGCATCAGCAGCGTCATCTGGTTGCCCGAGGCCAATACCCGGTCATACACCTGCAACATATACAGCGCCGGAGCCAGCATCAGCAGGTTGATCACCGCCGAGAACAGGCCGATGTTGAAGAAGGCACTTTTATAGGCCGTCAGTGCAGCCAGCATCTCATTCGTGCGCTTGGCACCGGGCCGAGTCATGGTGGTTGTTCCATTGAAGAGTCGAGCAAGGGCCCGCCCGGTGCGTTGACAGCACCTGCGGCGTGCCCACTGGATTCGCAAGGCCGATGAAGGCGTGATCCTCCACCGGCTTTTATGCATCAGGCGGCCATGGCGAAGTCTTGAGGCGCGTCCTGAATGCCGACCAGACCCACATCGGCTGCGGCGAATGCAGCCGAGTCCTGATGTGCCACACCGGCCGCGGCCAGTTGATCGAAGGTGGAATTGACCGACAGGCTTGGGTCGATGCCCTTGAGCAAGGTATCGATGGCCGAAGCCAATGCCGAACTGTCACCGCTCATCAGGCCGTACACGATTTTGTGCACCTGGCCGTCACGGCCTTCGGACTGCAGGCTCGACAGGCCCAGGTTGGTGAAGCTGACTTCCTGGTTGGCGATGCTGTAGCCACCGCTGCTTGCGCCACCGGCCAGGGTGTCGCCCAGGGTCAGAGCGTCGAGCGAACCCCACAGCGTGTGAGTCGGCGGATTGAACAAGGTGTAATGCAGGCTGCCTTCGGCGACCACGGCGGCATCACTGACACTGCTCGAAACGCCGTATTGAGTGCCATCGAACGGTCCAGGATTGAAACCACCGGTGTTCACACCCTCTTTGACCGAACCTTCACGGTGGTTGAGATCACCGAAGTAGGCCGACCAATCGCTCAGATACTGGGCAACGGTGCTAGCGGCGTAGGTCGTGCTGTATGAAATAGAAATGCTCATGCAAAACTCCAAGTCATGGGGTAGTCACTCCGCAGCAAGCCAGTGCCTGCTGTGGTTTTGCCCGTCACTGGGCAAAAGCGGTCAGAACTGATATTCAACGGTGCCCTGCAAGGTGCGCCCACGCCCCAGGGTGAAGGCCAGCACATCGCCCAACGGCACCAGGTAGGCGCGGTCGGTGACGTTTTCCATGGCCAGACGCAGGGTCAACTGGTCGGTGGCGCGATAGCTGCCGTACAGGTCGTAGACGGTGTACGGCTTCCAGTCGGCGGGGTAGACGCCGGTTTGCGAAGTGGTCACCCCGGCGCCGCCTTTGACGTAATAACCGGCGCTGTAGCGGGCGCGGACGCCCACATCCAGCTTGCGTTCGAAGAACCGTGCGCCCAGGGTCGCGGTGCCGCGGTCCATGGGCATGTGTTCGGAGGAGCCCAGGATCGCGCTGCAGCCCACGCCGGCATTGGCCGCGTCGTCCGGCACCATCGCGTCCACCGGCGCACGGTTGCCCGGGCGTTTCTGGGTCTTGGTCACGCCGCCGAGCCAGGCGGTCTTGCTACAGAATTTGTTGCTGCCGAGCATGCGCGTGTAGTTGAACTGGCCGTAGGCAAACCCGGCGTCGTAATCGAGCTGGTATTCGAGACCACGAAAACGTGTGGTCTCCAGGTTGTTCACATACGCTGCACTGCCGATATTGACGTTGCCATAACCGGGCGGCTGTACGCCCAGGGCCATATAGGAAAAATCATCGACCCGGGTGTTGAAGTAGGACACCTTCATGCCCACGCGATCCTCGGCGAACAGCAGGTCTTCCCTGAGCACATTGAAGCCCACTTCCCACGCGATGGATCGCTCCGGCTTGAGGTAGGGGTTGGGCAGAATCGACTCCGAACCACCGCCATGGGGCCGGCCGCTGACCATGGTTTCGGTCACCGCCGGCGGGCGCCAGCCCTTGCCGTAGGTGGCGAACAGTTGCAGCCAATCGACACCTGGCTTGATCGACAGGCCGAAGGTCGGCGAGAAGCGACCTTCCTCGCGATCCACGTCGTAGTTCACCGGCACGCCGATCTGGCGGGTGGTGCCGATGATGAACGTGCGGGTGTTCAAGCCGGTTTCGCCGCGCAGCCGATAGCGGTCATAACGCAAGCCGGCGTTGAGGTTCAGCCAACCGTCGTAGTCGAAATCCAGGCGCCCGAACACACTGCCCATCGCACGATCACCTTTGGGCGTGATGCTTTCGGCTGCCGAGGCCTTCACCGCAGAGCCAGCTTCCACGGCCTGATTGGAATCCGGCCGTACCTTGTCGTAGAAAAACTCCAGCCCATAGTTGGCCTTGAGTGCGGCCAGTTCCGTCAGGGCAAAGGTCGAAATGTTCTGCGCCTGCAAGCCGTAGGTATTGGTTTGATAGGTGACGTCGTAAGCCTTGTTGATACCCCGGGCCAGGGTGGATTGCTCATTGCGGGTGTCTACGTAGTAGAGCTTGGCCTTGAAGTCGATCAGCGGGTTGTCCGGCGCATAGCTGTAATCCAGCGCAACGTTCTGTGCCCTGACGTCGCTGCTGCCGAGCTTTTCCCATAACTGCACCTTTTCGGCGGTCATCATGTTGACGTCGTCGTAGTCGACGTCGGTGGCCAGGTAACTCAGTTGCAAACGCTGCTCAGACGGCAGGTTCAGCCCCAGCTTGAGCAGGCGCGAACGCATCACCGAACCCGAATAGGCCACGGTGGTGTTCTTGATGCGCTCTTCACTGGCCGGCATGAACGCCGCGCCGGTACGCAACTCGCCAATGCTGCCCTTGGTGCCAGGGTTGTAATCGCCCAGGTGACGCTCACTGGCGGCCACCAGCATGTCCCACACATCGGTGCCCACGGCAAACGCCGAGCTGCCGATGAAATGGGTACCGTTGCTGCGCCCGCCCAACCCTGAGGTGAGGCGAATGCGCCCGCCGATTTCCTTGCCGCCCTTGAGCAAGTCAGCGGCCTCCACCGTACGAAAGTTGGCCACCCCGCCAATCACGCCCGCACCGCCCTGGGTGGAGGTCGCGCCCTTTTCGATCACGACTTCGGACAACAATTGCGGGTCGACATACAACGTGCCATTGCGTTGCTGGTGACCGCTCTGCTGGTAATTCTGGCGCATGCCATCGACAGACATATTGACCCGGCCATAGTCCTGGATACCGCGGATATTCACGGACAGCCCTGGGTCTTGCTGGCTGACGGCGGAGTAGACCCCAGGCGCCTCTTCAAGCATCTCGGCGGCATGCCGAGGCGGGTTGCGGTCCAACTGTTCGCGACCGACCACGCTCACCGAGCGCGGGGTTGAATACACCCAGTCCTGCTTATGCAGGCCGGTGACTGTAGTGGTCGCCAAGGCCAGGGCACCGGCCTGTTGCTCAACCCGGTTCAAGGTGACCTGGCGCTCCCCGGTAAAGCGGTATTCAACCGGCGCGGCCCCCAGCAGGCGGCCAAGCCCTTCCTGCACGCCAAAGCTACCCTTGAGCGCGGTGCTGCTCAGGCCTTGCAGGCGTTGACTGTCGAACAGCACTTGCAGCCCGGCCTGGTCGGCGAAAGCCAACACCGCACTGCCGAGCGATTGCGCAGGGATATCGAACCGCAGCACCGCGGATTGGGCGGCACCGGCCGCAGGTTCCACGGCATGGACCGGCGCGGCGACGGCCAACACCCCCAGGTGAATGGCCAGGGCCAACCGACTGCCGGTGATACGCCCCTTGGTGAGTGCTGACATGTGTGTGATCCCTGCGCTGAGCTTTTTTGTTTATGCGAATGCTTCTCACCTAGCAAGACGTGCGAGGCGCGGGAAGTCAGTAATATTTTTTTGCAGGAGCGAGCTTGCTCGCGAAAAACGTCAACGAAAACGCGCTGCCCTCGGGTTTTCGCGAGCAAGCTCGCCCCTACAAGGGCAGCGGTTTTAAAGGGGAAAGATCAGTAGATCAGGCTGAGGCCGGCCAGGTCCAAGCGTTGCACTTGGAGCTCCCGGGTCAAGGTGCCGAGGGCGGTGTCGAGCATGTCGAGGCGGAATACGCCGCTGACTTCACGCTCGCCCAACGCCGGGTTGGTCAATACCACACGCCCGGGGCGGTAACGGTTGAGTTGCTCGATAACCTTGGCCAACGGCTGCCGATCGAAGATCAACATACCGCGCCGCCAACTGGTGGCGCGATCAACATCAAGCTGATCAAGGCTGAGCACACCGTCCTGGGGGTTGTAACGCGCAGCCTGGCCTTGCTCGAGGATACGCTTGGCCGTGCCATTTTCCGGTGAAGCCTGCACTGACACCTCGACGCTGTGCTGCAACACGCCGACCCAGGCTTGACTGTCACCCTCGCGCTCGACCACAAACCGCGTGCCCAATGCCCGGATCTGGCCCGCGGCGCTGTGCACCACGAAGGGCCGGGTCTCTTCGCCCGCCATTGGCGCCACGTCAAATACCGCTGAGCCCTGAAGCAGGCTGATGCCCCGCTGTACCCCATCGTAATCCAGGCGAATAGCACTGGCGGAATCGAGCTCCACGGTACTGCCGTCGGCCAGGTGCACCGTGCGCACTTCACCTTTGCCCGTGACGTAGTCGGCCTGCATGCGCAGCAATACATCCGGCCCGCGCATCCAGCCGGCACCCGCTACCACTGCGACCAGCGCGGCGGCGGCCACACGCTGCCACGGCCTTCGGCGCCTGGAACGGCGTACGGGGGTAGCCACTGCGGCTGGGCGCGGTCGATGCACAGGCTCGCCTATGTGCACGTCTCCCAGCGCCGCCCAGGTCTGCTCGGCAAAGCGCAAGGCCGCTTCGTGACGACTGTCGCGGGCGATCCATTGGCGCAACTCGGCCTGTTCCTGTTCGCTCAAGGCACCGGCGTGCAGGCGCACCGCCCACTCGGCCGCCTCCTCGGTAATGCTGTGCTGTTGCGGACCTTGGCTATTCACGTGTGAATCTCGAATTTTCGTTATATAGACGCTGTGACGCCTGGCCTGGCATTTTTCGGTAATTCATTCGTCGGATGGCTTCACCTCGTCTTCCTGCAGGCGCTGCATCACATACGCCAGGGCCTTGGCCAGATGCTTTTGCACGGAACTGTCGCTGATGTCCAGGTGCTGGGCGACCTGGGCGTGGGTCATGCCTTCGATACGGTTCAAGCGGAAAATCTGCTGGGTGCGCTCCGGCAACTCTGCCAGTGCCTGCTTCAACGCCTGTCGCTGTTGCTGCGCCATTGCCTGAGCCTCCAACCCGGCCACGTCATCTTCAATCTCGGCCAGCGCCTCGTGGGGCACGGTGTCAGTCTTGCGCCGTGCCTCCTGGCGAATATGGTCGATCAGCAGATTGCTCGCCGTTCGATAGAGATAGCCCTGGGAGTTGTCGATGCGCTCGCCGGCCGGCTTTTGCGCCAGGCGCAGGAAACTCTCCTGCACCAGGTCGGCGGCCAATTGCGGGTCCCGTACCTTGCGGGCCAGATACCCGCGCAGCGTATCGGCATGCTTGAGAAACAAGCCCTTGAGATCCACGTCCGACAAACCGACTCCCTGGAATGTTAAGGAAACAGGCGGGCATCTTAAGCGTTGTCGAGAATGATTTTCAATTGATATCTAATCTGATTGCCATGTGCCGTAGCATTGATTAACGGTTCGATAATCGAACGGAACCGCTGCCGACAATTGACCAAATTAACCATCCAGTACATTTTGTCTCCACAACCAATAAGAAACTGTGGAGAACCCTCTATGCCGCCCATCGTGCTGGTGCTCAACGGCCCTAACCTCAATCTGCTTGGCACCCGCGAGCCCGCTACTTATGGCCACGAAACCCTGGCCGACATCGCCGCCCTGTGTGGTCGCAGCGCAGACAAGCTCGGGCTGAAAATCGAGTTTCGTCAGACCAACCATGAGGGCGAACTGCTCGACTGGATCCACGGCGCCCGCGCCCGCTGCGCTGGTATCGTGATCAACCCGGCAGCCTGGACCCACACCTCGGTCGCGATCCGCGATGCACTGGTGGCCAGTGAAGTGCCAGTGATCGAAGTGCATTTATCCAACGTGCATGCCCGCGAGGCTTTTCGTCATCACTCGTTTGTATCCCCTATCGCCCAGGCGGTGCTGGCCGGGTTTGGCAGCCACGGCTACCACCTGGCCCTGGAGCATTTCAGCCATACGCTGAAGGGACGCGCTTGATGAAATCACGCATTCTCGCCGGCCTGATCGGCGCCGGTATCCAGGCCTCCCGCACCCCGGCGCTGCATGAAGAGGAAGGCGACGCGCAGGGCTTGCGCTATCTGTATCGACTGATTGATCTTGAGCCGCTGCACCAGGACCTCAACGCCCTGCCCGATCTGCTGCGGGCCGCCGAGTTGATGCACTTCAACGGGTTGAACATTACTTACCCGTGCAAGCAGGCGATCCTGCCGTTGCTCGATGACTTATCCGACGAAGCCAGAGGCATTGGTGCAGTCAACACGGTGGTGTTCAAGAACGGTAAGCGGATCGGCCATAACACCGACTGCCTGGGGTTCGCTGAAGGGTTTCGCCGCAACTTGCATGACGTCGCCCGCCGGCACGTCGTGCAGATGGGTGCCGGCGGCGCAGGGGCGGCGGTGAGCCATGCGCTGCTGGCAGAAGGTGTTGAGCACTTGAGCATTTTCGATGTGGACGCCTCCCGTGCCCGCGACCTTGTCGATAACCTTGCGCAGCGTTTCGGGCCCGGTCGCGCCCAGGTCGGCACTCATCTGGAAAATGCGATGGCCGAGGCCGATGGGTTAGTGAATACCACGCCGATGGGCATGACCAAGCTGCCCGGCACACCGGTGCCAGCTGCGTTGTTGCGCACAGAACTGTGGGTGGCTGAGATCGTATATTTCCCACTGGAAACCGAGCTGCTGCGCGATGCCCGCGCCTTGGGCTGCCGTACCCTGGATGGCGGCAATATGGCGGTGTTTCAGGCGGTGAAGGCGTTTGAGTTGTTCTGCGGCCAAGTGCCGGACGCCGATCGAATGCTGGCGCACTTCCAGAGCATGAATGGCTGACTGCCGAAACAGAGTTCAAATGTGGGAGGGGCGGTGCGACGATTCGACTTGCTCCCGATTGCGGTGTATCAGTCAGCACATGCTTGGCTGACAGACCGCTATCGGGAGCAAGCCCCCTCCCACATTGGCCCTGCGCTGAACTCAGGCCTGCAGGTAGCGCAACACCGACTCGCAAATCATCTCCCGATGCCGCTGCTTGATCGCCTCGTCCGACAGCTCTATCTGGAAGATCTCACTGAAGGTATGCCGGTTGGATACCCGGTAAAAGCTGAACGAGTTGATCAGCAGGTGCACGTCCAACGGCTCGAGCCCTTCACGAAACAACCCCAATTCGGCGCCACGGCGCAAGGTCTCACCCAGCCCCTCAAGGATCTTGCTGTTCATCGCCTTGATGGTGTCGGTGCGTTTGACGTACTCGGCGTTGTGGATATTTTCAATGCTGACGATGCGTACGAAATCCACGTTCTGGTCGTGGTGATCAAACGTGAACTCCACCAGCCGGCGAATCGCTTCACGCGGTTCCAGGGCGGTGAGGTTCATGCGGGTCTCGGTGTTGCGAATATCGCCGTAGAGCTTCTCCAGCACCTCGACGTACAACTGCTCCTTGCTGCCGAAGTAGTAATAGATCATGCGCTTGGAGGTGTGGATGCGCTCGGCGATGGCATCCACGCGGGCACCGGCCAGGCCCTGCTGAACAAACTCGACAATAGCTTCCTGGAGAATATTCTCGCGGGTCTTTTCCGGGTTGTTCTTACGACTCTTACGCGGTGCGTCTGACACCGCGGGAAGATCGGGACTCGAGGTCATGGGGCGCTCACAGCCATTGTTGTGCAGGCGCTGATTATGGGCTGCGGCGCTCGCCGAAGGAAGCACCCGGCCGGCAGTTATAAACGCGCCTGGCGCACCGCACCGCTGCGCGACTTGGCCATCGCGGCCAAACGCACTGCCACGTTGGCTGCGCCATAGCCGGCATAGCCGTTCTTGCGCTGGATGATCTCGAAGAAAAACCGCCCTTCGAACGGCTCGGTGTACACATGAAACAACTCACCGCCCTGGGAGTCGCGATCGTACAGCACGTTGTAGTACGCCAACTCGCTGAGAAACTCATCGTCAAAATCGAAGCGTGCCGCCAAGTCGTCATAATAGTTGAGCGGAATATCCAGCAACGGCACCCCGGCCTCCTTCGCCCGACGTACTTCGGCGAAAATATCCGCGCAATCGAAGGCAATGTGATGCACCCCCGAACCACGATAGCTGGAAAGTGCGTGGGAAATCGCGGTGTTGCGGTTTTCGGAAATATTCAATGGCAGGCGGATCGAGCTGCAACGGCTGCGCAACGCACGGCTTTTCACCAGGCCGTACGGGTCGGGCAACACCACTTCGTCATCGGCTTCGAAATCCAGCAGGCTCTTGTAGAACAGCACCCAACTGTCGAGGCTGTCGGCCGGCAAGGCCATGGCCATATGGTCGATGCGCAGCAAGCCACCGCTGGCGACAGAGGCCGGTTGCAGGTTGAAGTCAGTATCGTAGAGCCCGCCTTCACTGGGGGCGACCAGGTAAATCAGGCTACCATCCGGCGCACGTACCGCGGCTAATTCCAGCTCGTTGGGGCCGACCAGGCCGCGATACGGCTGCCCTTTGAAGGCCACCGCCCGCTCCAGGGCCTTGGCGCTGTCTTTGACCCGAATCGCCGTGGCACACAAGGAAGGGCCATGGGCCTCGAAAAAGTTGTGGGCGAAGGAATAAGGCTCGCAATTGAGGATCAGGTTGATGTCGCCTTGGCGCAGCAGGCTTACATTCTTGGAGCGATGCTGGCCGGCCTTGGCGAAACCCAGGCGCTGCAGCCAATGGGTGAGCTTGGCGCCAAGGCTTTCATCCACGGCAAACTCCAGGAATTCGATGCCGTCGTATTCACTGGCCGCCGGGGTTTCAAACAGGATATCGACGGGCTGGGTGGGCTGCTCCTCGGCCAGGCGCTGACGGGTTTTCTCTTCCAGGTACAGCAGCGAACGCAAGCCATCCGCCGCATTCGCGCGGGTCGGCGCGGCGCGAAAGCCATCGTTGAAAATCTCCAGGGACAATGGCCCGGTGTAGCCGCTCTGGATAATCGGTGCCAGAAAACCGGCCAGGTCAAATTCGCCCTGGCCCGGGAAGCAACGGAAGTGCCGGCTCCACTCCAGCACATCCATGGCCAGGATCGGCGCATCAGCCATTTGCACAAAGAAGATCTTGTCGCCCGGGATCTGGGCGATGCCGCTCGGGTCGCCCTTGAGCGACAGCGTGTGAAAACTATCGAGCAACACACCAAGGTTCGGGTGGTCGACCTTGCGCACCAGGTTCCACACCTGCTGCCAGGTGTTCACATGCTTGCCCCAGGCCAACGCTTCATAACCAATGCGCAGGCCACGCTTGCCGGCATGTTCGGCCAGCAGGCCCAGGTCATCGAGTAAAATATTTTCGTCGCCCACACAATCGGCCGACGCATTGCTGCACACCAACACCAGGTCGGTGCCCAGTTCATGCATCAGGTCAAACTTGCGCTCGGCGCGCTCCAGGTTGCGCGCCAGGCGGTC
Source organism: Pseudomonas synxantha (assembly GCF_900105675.1). Taxonomy (NCBI): domain Bacteria; kingdom Pseudomonadati; phylum Pseudomonadota; class Gammaproteobacteria; order Pseudomonadales; family Pseudomonadaceae; genus Pseudomonas; species Pseudomonas synxantha. Next base: position 5,270,437 of record NZ_LT629786.1, read on the forward strand.
GCGGCGGCAACCTTCGAAGTCGCGAAACGGTTGGAACAGGGTGATGGCGATGCCCAGGTCAGCGCACATCTGTCTAACTTCGCGGGGGCTGCCGTCGTAATACAACAAGTCGTTCTCGAATATTTCCACCCCATCAAACCCGGCGGCGGCAATAGCTTCGAGCTTTTCCGGCAAGGTGCCGCTCAACGAAACAGTGGCAATGGAACGTTGCATGGATGACTCCCGGCGATTGTTGTTTGTGACAAATTATTCGCCCCCAGCCTACATGCAGCAATTAAAATGTACGAACCGGTTAGTTTTTGGTGCGATTATCGAACACTATGCCCCTTTGGCGAATTGACGACTTTTTAACCACTGCGCACCATCGACCGGGCAACTCGTTCAAGTAACAAGACCCAGAACACACCATAAAAATTTCAAAAAACGGGTACGACCTCATGCCTCTGCAAAACCCAGCCCTGGCCGCGCGCCCGGGCAACCCGCACGCCGGCATCGGCGACAAGATCCGCGGCGCCCTGGCCGTGGGTAAAACGCGCTGGGGCATGCTGGCCCTGGTGTTCTTCGCCACCACTCTGAACTACATCGACCGCGCCGCCCTCGGCGTCATGCAGCCGATCCTCGCCAAGGAAATGAGCTGGACGGCGATGGACTACGCCAACATTAACTTCTGGTTTCAGGTCGGCTACGCCATTGGCTTTGTGCTGCAAGGCCGCTTGATCGACCGGGTGGGCGTCAAGCGCGTGTTCTTCTGCGCCGTGCTGTTGTGGAGCCTGGCCACTGGCGCCCACGGCCTGGCCACCTCGGCGGTGGGCTTTATGGTCTGCCGCTTTATCCTCGGGCTGACCGAAGCCGCCAACTATCCGGCTTGCGTCAAGACCACCCGCCTGTGGTTCCCCGCCGGTGAGCGTGCGGTCGCCACCGGTATCTTCAACGCCGGTACCAACGTCGGCGCGATGATGACGCCGATGCTGCTGCCGTTGATCCTGCACGTGTGGGGCTGGCAGGCAGCGTTCCTGTGCATGTCGGCACTCGGCGGCATCTGGCTGTTGTTCTGGGGGCTGAAGTACTACAACCCGGAAGACCATCCCACCGTCAAACAATCCGAACTGGACTACGTGCAACAGCAAGTCGAGCCGGAACAACCCCGCGTGCCATTCAGCCGCATCCTGCGCATGCGCGGCACCTGGGCCTTCGCCCTCGCCTACTCGCTGACCGCGCCGGTGTTCTGGTTCTACCTGTACTGGCTGCCGCCGTTCTTGAACCAGCAATACAACCTGGGCATCAACGTGACGCAAATGGGCATTCCGCTGATCATCATCTACCTGACCGCCGATTTCGGCAGCGTGGGGGGTGGGATCCTGTCATCGTTCCTGATCGGTCGTGGGATGAACTCGATCAAGGCCCGCTTGCTGTCGATGCTGCTGTTTGCCTGCTGCATCGTCGGTGTGATCATGGCGGCCGGTTCCAGCCAGCTGTGGGTCGCGGTGTTCGCCATCTCCCTGGCCATCGGCGCGCACCAAGCCTGGACCGCCAACATCTGGAGCCTGGTGATGGACTACACGCCCAAGCACATGATGAGCACGGTGTTCGGTTTCGGCGGGATGTGCGCGGCCATTGGCGGCATGTTCATGACTCAGGTCGTAGGTCACATCCTCACCGTGACCAATAACAACTACACCGTGCTGTTCACCCTGATCCCGGCGATGTACTTCATCGCGCTGGTATGGATGTACTTCATGGCGCCGCGCAAGATTCCGACGGTAGACGTCTAATCAACGCCGCCGCTGCTGCCAGGCAGCGGCCAACCCGCTCATGCAGATCACCCCGATGCCGACCACCGTGGTTGTATCGGGGGTATGACTGAACACCAGCCAGCCCAACAACCCCGCGAACACGATCTGGCAATAACCGAACGGCGCCAGCAAGGCCGGCGCCGCGAAGCGGAACGCCTGGGTGAGCATCAGATGCGCGGTCATCCCGCAAGTCCCCAGCGCCAGCATCAACACAGCGTGCCACAGGCTAGGCACCTGCCAGAAGAACGGCACCATGGCGCTCATCACCAAGGTATTGCATAACCCGGCGAAGAAGTTGCTGGTGGTGGGCGTATCGAACTTACTGAGGATGCGCGTAAGCAGCTGGTAGAAGCAGAAGAACGTCGCCGAACACAAGGGCAACAGTACCGCCGGCGTGAACAGTTCGCCGCCGGGATGAATGATCACCAGCACCCCGATAAAGCCGCAAATCACCGCCAGCCATTGACCGCGTGTGACGTGCTCACCCAGCAGCGGCACCGACAGCGCCGTCACCAGGATCGGCGCGAGAAAGTTGACCGCCGTGGCTTCCGCCAACGGGATGTAATGCAGCGCCGCGGTGAAAAACAAGCTGGTGCCCAACAGGCACAAGGCGCGCACCACCTGCATGCCCGGCCGCTTGCTGCGCAGCACACGCAAGCCCGATTGCGGCAGGAAGATCCCGGCCATCAGCAAGGTGTGCACCAGGTAGCGCGCCCACACCACCATCACGATGGGGTAGAACCCGGCCAGGTATTTGGACAAGGCGTCATGGCTGGAGAACAGGAACGTCGCCAGCACAATCAGCAGGATGCCTTTGAAGGGATGGTTGACGCCGGAAAGCGGGGTACTGACAGTCATGGAATTCTCTTGCGTGGCGAGTTCAACGCGGTAGCACTCAACCGAGTAATCTAGCAGCCGGGCATGGGTCTGCCCCGAGAGCATAACCAAACAGTGGGCGAACAGCGCACTAAATCACCGCAATCGAGTCCAACCCTGCACGCTCGCCCCGGCGTTGCACACTTTTTAATCAAGGCCTTGCCGCTATGAAAAAAATCCTCTTTGCTCTTTCTGCTGTCGCCCTGCTTGCCGCCTGCGATAAAGCCAAGGAAGCGCCCAAACCTGCGCCCCCCTCTGTACAGGCGGCCCTGGTGCCGGAAACGCCCCCGACCGATCAATGGGTTGGTAAGTGGATCGGCGTCGAAGGCTTGAACCTGACCATCGCCAAAGACGACAGCATTGGCCGCGGCCACTACCTTCTCACCATGCAATACGGCCTCGATGCCGATGCCTCCGGCACCTTCAAAGGTGAAGCCGCCGAAGACGGTATCGCCTTCACCCGCCCCGACGGCCCACACCTGTTGCGCGCCGGCGACGGTGTCACCACTGGCCTGAAATGGCTGGCGGATAAAAAAGACTGCCTGATCGTCGCCACCGGCGAAGGCTATTGCCGTTAATACCGACCATAATCACTCACGGTTAGCACACAGAGGATTGCTCCCATGCTATGGAAAAAAGGCCGACGCAGCGACAACGTGGTGGATGCCCGCGATGACAGTGGTGGTGGCGGTGGCGGCATGCGCTTTGGCGGCGGCAAGGGCCTGAGCCTGACGGCGATCGTGTTGATCGTGGGCATTGGCTGGTTGACCGGCCAGGACCCGATGCAGATCCTCGGCCAGTTGAGCGGCCAGATGGAGCAGGCACCGTCGGTCAGCACCCAGCCACGCCAGGCGCCGCCGGCCAACGACCAGCAGGCCGATTTCGTACGCGCCGTGCTGGGCGACACTGAAGACACCTGGGGCCAGGTGTTCCAGGAAAACGGCCTGGCCTACAAGAACCCGAAGCTGATCCTGTTCCGTGGCCGGGTGAACTCGGCCTGTGGCGGCGCCACCTCCGCCAGCGGCCCGTTCTATTGCCCGGCTGACCAACAGGTGTACCTGGACCTGGATTTCTTCCGGGAAATGTCCCAACGCTTCCAGGCATCCGGCGAATTCGCCCAGGCTTATGTGATCGCCCACGAAGTCGGACACCACGTGCAAACGCTGCTGGGCATCTCATCCAAGATCCAGGCAGCGCGCCAGCAAGGTCGGCAGATGCAAGGCGATGGCGGCCTGCTGGTACGCCAGGAACTGCAAGCCGACTGCTTTGCCGGGGTATGGGCCAACCGCGCACAGAAACGCCTGAACTGGCTGGAACCGGGTGATATCGAAGCGGCACTGAACGCGGCCAACGCCATTGGCGATGACCGTTTGCAGCAACAGGGCCAAGGGCGCGTAGTGCCGGACTCGTTTACCCATGGTACCTCGGCCCAGCGCGTGCGCTGGTTCAAGACCGGCTTCGCCCAGGGTCAGATCTCTCAATGCGATACCTTCGCGGCCAAGAGTCTCTAAATGATCAAACGATTGGGGTTGCTGCTGGGTGTGTTCGTGTCCTGCTGCACCCTGGCGGCCGAACACGGCGTTAAGGTGGTCAGCCCCGATCGCTTTCATCTGGAGGCCGGCGACCTCAGCCTCGGCGTGAGCCAGGACTGGCGCCAGCCGCTGCCCAAGGTCACGCGTGCGCTGATCATCGTGCATGGCCGCCTGCGCAATGCGCAGACCTACCTGCAAAGCGGCATCGACGCCGCCACCCATGCCGGAGTTGGCGGCACTACGCTGGTGATCGCGCCGCAGTTTCTGAATCAATCGGACGTGAAGCGTAACCATCTGGGCAATCAGGTATTGCGTTGGAAGGGCAACGACTGGATGGCTGGCGAAGCTTCCACCGCGCCTGGGCAGGTCAGTTCTTATGGCGTTCTGGACCAGATCATCAAGCACCTGGGCAACCGCAAGCTGTTCCCGGCGCTGAAAGAAATCGTGATCGCCGGGCATTCCGGTGGCGGCCAAGTCGTCCAACGCTTCGCCCTCACCGGCCATGACCACCCGTTGCTGAAAACCGAAGGCATCAGCCTGCGGTACGTGGCGGCCAACCCATCGTCCTACGCCTACTTCAGCCCGCAGCGGCCGGTGCCGTTCGATACGGCCAGTTGCCCAAGCTTCAACGACTGGAAATACGGCATGCAAAACCTGCCGGATTACGTGGGTGAGCGAGGCGCCCAGCAACTGGAACAGGCCTACGTTTCACGCGACATCACTTATCTGTTGGGCCAGCAAGACACCGACCCCAACCACCCGGCATTGGATAAAGGCTGCGAGGCCGAAACCCAGGGTGCGTATAGGCTGATTCGTGGGCACAACTACTTTGACTACCTCAAACTGCGCCATCCGCAGTTGAGTCACAAGCTGGTGGAAGTGCCGGGGGTGGGGCATGACGGGGATAAGATGTTTACTTCGCCAGAGGGAGAAAAGGTGCTGTTTGCCCAGTAGCACCTGAAGGAACCCAATCAAAATGTGGGAGGGGGCTTGCTCCCGATTGCGGTGTGCCAGCTAAACATAGGCTGGCTGACACACTGCAATCGGGAGCAAGCCCCCTCCCACATTTGATCTCTATTGTCTGGGCTAGATCATTCGGCGCAATACAGCGCAGTTTGCCGCATGCCAATCCGCCAACTCCGGCCATGGGTTCTCCGGCAGGTTCACCAACACGGTCTTCGTCCCCGCTGCCCGGCCACAGTCCAGGTCAAAACGATAATCCCCGACCATCACCATCTCACTCGGCGCTACCTTCCACGCTGTCGCCAACTTCAACAAACCACCCGGATCAGGTTTGTGCGGCGCATCATCACGCCCCAGCACATCCTCAATGGCAAAACAGTCCGCCAGGCCTATGGCTTCCAGGGTGATATGGGCCAGCTCGCGCGCATTGCGGGTCAGGATACCCAGGCGATAACCGCGCCCGGCCAATTCACGCACCAGGTCCACTGCCCCTTGTGCCGCGACCGAACCGAGTGCCAGCTCGCGTTCATGCTCCAGTAGCCAGGCATGCTTGGCTGCTGCAACGTCTGCGGGCAACGCAGCAAGATGAGTGAGAATGTCGTCCTCAGTCGGAATATCCAACGCCACGCGGATGGCGGCAAAATCATGCACGGCCACCGTGAGAGTGCCGTCCATGTCGAACACCCAATGCTTAATGTCCGACAGGCTCATGCCCAGTCCTTGCGATGGCGGATCAAACCTTCCTGGGTCACCGAGGCCACCAGTTGCCCGGAGCGGTTGTACACGCTGCCACGGGAAAAGCCCCGGGAGTTGCCGGCCCACGGGCTATCCATGGCATACAGCAACCAGTCATCGGCGCGCAGGTCAGCGTGAAACCACAGCGCGTGGTCGAGGCTGGCGACCTGCATGTCTTTCTGCCACACGGTCTTGCCATGGGGCAGCAACGAAGTCGTCAGCAGGCCGAAGTCCGAGGCGTAGGCCAGCAGGTACTTATGCAGCGCCGGCGCGTCCGCCAGGGCGCCATCGGCACGAAACCACACGTACTTGACCGGATCGGACGGTTGCGGGTTGAACGGGTCTTTTTCGGTGACCGGGCGCACTTCGATGGGCTTGGGGCACAGCAACTTGTCGCGCATGTGTTCGGGGATAAGGTGCGCACGTTGCTTGGTCAGCTCCAGCTCCGACGGCAGGTTTTCCGGGCCGACCACCACCGGCATGGTGGTCTGGTGATCGAAGCCTTGTTCGTCGTACTGGAACGAGGTGGTGCACGTAAAGATCGGGTTGCCCTTCTGGATCGCCGTTACCCGCCGAGTGCTGAAACTGCCGCCGTCGCGTACGCGGTCCACCGAATACACCACTGGCAAGGCTGCATCGCCAGGGCGCAGGAAATAACCGTGCAGGGAATGCACATGCCGCGCTTCTTCTACCGTCTGGCTGGCCGCCGACAGCGACTGGCCGAGCACTTGGCCGCCGAACAACTGGCGAAAGCCCAGGTCCTGGCTGCGGCCGCGAAAGAGGTTTTCCTCGATCGGTTCCAGGGTCAGCAAGTCCACCAGATCTTCCAATACTTGGCTCATAGAGCAACTCCTACAATCAATAGGGCATTCCGGGCTGCTTATCCATGCAGCGTGTCCAACCATTGGGCGCGGGTGATGCGGTACAAAACATGAGGGCGCAGCGGGTCACCGGCTGCGACTTTAGGGTGTTCAAAATCTGCCTGCGGATCGTAATGCATACCGATGGCCTGCATGACTTTTTGTGAGGGCAGATTGGTCTCGGTAGTGAAGGCGAGAATTTCATCCAGCTGCAGGCGATCAAAACCACAGCGCAGCGCGGTCCAGGCCGCCTCACTGGCGTAGCCCAGGCCCCAGTGTTCGCGGGCCAGGCGCCAGCCGATTTCCACTGCCGGTGTAAAACCGGCTTCGAAGCTGACATTCTGCAGCCCGGTCAGGCCGATAAATTCGCCGGTATCCTTGCGCTGCAAGGCCCAAAAACCGAAGCCGTACTCCGCGAAATGCCCGCGAATCCGGCCGATCAAAGCGGCGCTTTCCAGATGGCTCAACCTGGCCGGAAAATAGCGCATCACTTGCGGGTCGGCGCACATGCGCGCAAAGTCCGGCAGGTCGCTGTCGCGCCATTGGCGCATTAGCAGGCGTGCACTTTCCAATTCCAATATCGGCTCCATGGGTCCCCCTCCCTTGCCATGTGCGTGAGTGTACAGCGCTGTTAAGATCCTTCGCAGGTTCCCGTCAGAAAATCCCATGCCTTTGCCATTGATCTACCACGAAGACTACAGCCCCGAGTTCCCGGCGGACCACCGGTTCCCCATGGACAAGTTTCGCCTGCTGCGCGACCACTTGGTGGACACTGGCTTGACCCAAGACAGCCAATTGCTGCGCCCGCAATTGTGTCCAGCGGATATCCTGGCCCTGGCCCATGAACCTGGGTATATCGAACGCTACATGAGCGGCCAATTGTCCCGCGAAGATCAGCGCCGCCTCGGCCTGCCCTGGAGCGAAGCACTGGCGCGGCGTACCGTGCGCGCGGTAGGCGGCTCGATACTGGCGGCTGAACAAGCCCTCGAACATGGCCTGGCCTGCCATTTGGCCGGCGGCACCCATCACGCCCACTACGATTACCCTGCGGGCTTCTGCATCTTCAATGACCTGGCAGTGATCAGCCATTACCTGCTGGCCAGCGGTCGGGTCAATCGCGTGTTGATCTTCGATTGCGACGTGCACCAGGGCGATGGCACCGCACGCATCCTCCACGACACGCCGGACGCCATCACCGTGTCGCTGCACTGCGAAAAAAACTTTCCGGCGCGCAAGGCCCAGAGTGATTGGGATATCCCGCTGCCCATAGGCATGGGCGATGCCGACTACCTCAAGGTGGTGGACGACACGCTCAACTACCTGTTGCCGCTCTACCAGCCCGACCTGGTGCTGTACGACGCCGGCGTGGATGTGCACAAGGATGACGCCCTCGGTTACCTCAAGCTGACGGATGAGGGCGTCGCCGCCCGTGATGAAAGCGTGATGCGCCACTGCCTGGGTCGCGACATTCCGGTGATGGGCGTGATCGGCGGCGGCTACAGCAAGGACCGCCTGGCCCTGGCCCGCCGCCACGGCATCCTGCACCACAGCGCCCAGCGGGTATGGGCGTCATCAGGTTGTCACTGAACTGTGGGCGTTACCCACAATGCCTGTGGAACGGCCTGTGGATAACTTGAGCGTAAGCGGCTGCAAGCTAGCAGCCGTATGGTCTGTAGGAAAGTGTACGTTTTTTGATCAGGCAACCGCGCCTTCGTCGGGTAGAATGCTCGGCCTGTTCAAGCGACCGTAGCCCTGCCATGCCCAAGACCTCTTCTCATCACGTCACCATTATCGGCGGCGGCCCCGCCGGGCTGATGGCCGCTGAGGTCTTGAGCCAGGCAGGCGTGCGGGTGGACCTGTACGACGGCATGCCCTCGGTGGGGCGCAAATTCCTGCTTGCCGGTGTGGGCGGGATGAACATCACCCACTCCGAGGACTACCCTGCGTTTGTCTCCCGCTACGCCGAACGTGCGCCGCATATGGCACCGTTGCTGCGGGCGTTCGGGGCGCAAGCGTTGTGCGAATGGATTCACGGCCTGGGCATCGAAACCTTTATCGGCACCTCCGGGCGCGTATTTCCTACCGACATGAAAGCCGCTCCCCTGCTGCGAGCCTGGCTTAAGCGGCTAAGGGACCAAGGCGTGATTATCCACACTCGGCATCGCTGGCTGGGCTGGAATGCCGAAGGCGGCCTACTTATCCACAGCCCGGACGGAGACAAAGTTGTCCACAGCGATGCTGTGCTACTCGCTCTGGGTGGCGGCAGTTGGTCGCGCCTGGGTTCTGACGGGGCTTGGCTCAAGCTGCTGGAAAATAAAGGCGTGCCCTACGTGCGCTTGCAACCGAGCAACTGCGGTTTCGACGTGTCAGCCTGGAGTGAGTTGCTGGTCAGCAAATTCGCTGGGGCACCGTTGAAAAACGTCGCCATTGGCCTGGCCGATGACCTGCCTCGGCTCGGTGAATGCGTGATCACTGCCACGGGCATCGAAGGTAGTTTGATCTACGCACTGTCGGCCCCCATTCGTGAAGCGATCAACCGCGACGGTTCAGCCACGGTGCATATCGACCTGCTGCCGAGTAAATCGCTGGACAAAATACAGACGGCATTGGCCAAGTCCCGCGGCTCGCGGTCGATGAGTAAGCACCTGCACAGTCAGTTGGGCTTGGATGGGGTCAAGGCGGCGCTGTTGCGCGAGTTGGCACCGGCTGGACATTTCAATGATCCGGCGAAATTGGCTGTGGATATCAAGGCGCTGCCCCTGACACTAGTGCAAACCCGACCGCTGGATGAAGCAATCAGTACCGCAGGCGGCGTACCCTTTGAAACATTGGACGAACGACTGATGCTCAAGCAAGTGCCTGGCGTTTTTTGTGCGGGGGAAATGCTCGATTGGGAAGCGCCGACCGGTGGGTATTTGTTAACGGGGTGCTTTGCCAGTGGGTACATGAGCGGACAAGGCATACTGGCATGGCTGGAGGCGTCAGGTGACTGAACCTGTATTAACTTGAGTTGAAGGCTCGTCCTTCAGCCACCTGCCTTAATGCTTATAAAAACTGGCTTCTCAGCCCGCCATGAAGACGGCGCTGATAACTGGTCTGTCGGCTGGACAGATCATTTTCTATCGACTGCGCGGCCCGTTGCAAGGCTAGCAAGGAGGTGGTGAGTTGCTCCTCCGCTGAAAGTCGCTCTACAACTTTCTTATTTGAAACGCGGTATGAGGTATTGTCGTCCTTTGCTTTGCTGTCGAGCTCACTGGGCAACTCTCGCAGTACACCATAAGTTCTACGGGTATTCTCCAACACGTACTTTCCCCCCTGGCAAATATGTCTAAAACGCCGAAAAATCTGACAGCCTTCTATGAAAAATCTTTAATTAGTAGCTCAACCATATTTTAGAGCCGCGCAATTTACGTTGAAGCATGTCTCTATAGTTTTAATTTGCTGCACTTAAATAGCTTGGGCATCGGGGTACTTCTGCTCAAACCCTTCCAGTTCCCTTCGTAAAAAGTCGTCACCTTCTGGCAGGGCTACCGACAGTGCGTCTATGTAAGTGCGGTGCGCAGTTTCAAGCGCCACGGGTTGATCTTTCAAACTCTCCTGCTCAGCTTTGAAGCCACGACTGAGAGCTAGCCCCTTCTCTTGGCTCTTATATTCAACCTCTTTGATAAACTGATTCAGCGGCAAGGTTTCGTGAGCATTTACGCCGACATGATGCTGCAAAGAAGCCAATTCTTTATACAACCTGATTTGGTGCGCATAAGCCTCAGGTTGGGTTTTTTTAATATCGGTCAGCTCTTTCTCCAGCGCGCTGATACGCGCCTCATGACTCCTCTCTGACGCGGCAGCAGTGTCTCTATGCGTTTGCGCTGCGCGCCTCATGTACTGCCCGAATGTTTCCTCTCCCGGCTTGAAGGATAGCGATGCAAAAGAAGCCGCAAATTCCATATCAATTACCTCCACTCAAAGGCTGCTGATTAACGGTCAGTTTCCTGCCGCCTACCTGAGTGGCGATCGAGCGTTTTGAGTTCAGTTTTACCACGCGGAAAAAATTTACAAGAAGATTCCTTGCGCAGTGGACGGGATTGCCCCGCCCACTCTGTGCGCCAACCCTTATAAAACCTTTACTTCCTCTTGCGCGGCCCGGTATTGAACACTGGCACCTTGCGCACCGGTTTGATCGAGGGCTCTGCCGGCGCCACTTCACCACTGTCCACCCACTTGCCCAGGTTGCGCTTGCCGCCGCCGCCGGACGTTTTAGGTTTCTTCGGCTTTTTCGGTTTCTTCACCACCTGGCCGCTGGCATCGGTATCCGGCACACGATGCTCCGGCTCGAAATCCGGCTCCATCTTGCGGGTCAAGGTCTGGCGGGTCAGCATCTCGATGGCCGAAAGCATGTTCACCTCGTCGGCACACACCAGGGAAATCGCCTCACCGGTGTTGCCCGCACGACCGGTACGACCGATACGGTGGATGTAGTCCTCGGCCACGATTGGCAGATCAAAGTTGACCACCAGCGGCAGATCTTCGATATCCAGGCCACGGGCTGCCACGTCGGTGGCGACCAGGATCTGCACCTCGCTGGCCTTGAAGCGGTCCAGCGCGCGTTGGCGGGTGGCCTGGGGCTTGTCGCCATGGATGCCGTCGGCATTGATGCCCAGGCCCTGCAACTTGTCCACCAGTGCGTCAACGCCGTTGCGGGTCTTGGCGAACACCAGCACCTGCTTCCAGCGGCCTTTGCGCATCAGATGCACGAACAGCTCGGCCTTGCGCTTTTTGTCCACCGGCACCACCCACTGCTTGACGGTGTTGGCGGCGACGTTGCGCGGGCTCACTTCGATGCTCAGCGGGTCGTTGAGCATCTGCCCGGCGAGCAGGCGGATGTCGTCGGAAAAGGTCGCGGAAAACAGCAAGGTCTGGCGCTTTTTCGGCAGCATCCGATAGATATTCGCCAGTTCTTCGGAGAAGCCCAGGTCGAGCATGCGGTCGGCTTCGTCGAGCACCAGGGTTTGCAGCTGGTTGAGTTTCAGCGCGTTCTGGCGGAACAGGTCGATCAGGCGGCCAGGGGTGGCAACCAGGATGTCGACGCCCTTGCGCAGCTTCATCATCTGCGGGTTGATGCTCACGCCGCCGTACACCGCGTAAGTGGTCAGCGGTAGATGCTGGGCGTACTCGGCGACGCTGGCGTGAACCTGCTCAGCCAGTTCGCGGGTCGGGCACAGGATCAGCGCGCGCGCCGAGTTGGCGGCGACTTTCGGCCCTTCCATGGTCAGCAATTGCAGCAACGGCAAGGCGAAGCCTGCGGTCTTGCCGGTGCCGGTCTGGGCCGCAGCCATCAGGTCGCGACCGGCCAGCACCGCCGGAATGGCTTGCGCCTGCACCGGCGTCGGGGTCTGGTAGCCAAGCGTCTCAAGGGCGCGCAGCAAGGGTTCGATCAGGCCAAGGGTGGCGAAAGTCATGTGTTTACCGTAGGAAAAATTCAGCGCAAAGGCGTAATGCGCGGCAGTTTACCTTATTTCCGCCTTGGGCTTACGCCACTGGGGCAGGCTGATCAACAGCACGGCGCTGATGATCACCAGCATCGCCAGGGCTTCTTCCAGGCCGATGGTCTCGCCAACGAACACAATCCCCAGCAACACCGCCACCGCCGGGTTCACGTAGGCATAGCTGGTCGCCGCCGCCGGGCGCACGTGCTTGAGCAGATACATATAGGCGTTGAAGGCGATAATCGAGCCGAACACCGTCAGGTAGGCCAGGGCCAGCCAGCCTTCCAGCGGTGGCATGGCCTGCAGGTGCTCACCGGAGAGCGCGCTGACGCACAGCAGCGCCACGCCGGCCACCAGCATTTCCGCGGCACTGGCCATGGCGCCTTGGGGCAGCGGCAAGTGTCGGCTCCATACCGAACCGAAGGCCCAGGAGGCCGCCGCCGCCAGTAGCAAGACCGCACCCAATGGGCTTGATTGCAGGGTACTGCCCATATTGAGCATGGCAATGCCGATGATGCCCAGGATCACCCCGGCCCATTCCAGCCGCGTATTACGTGCGCCCCAGAAAAAACCACACAGCAGCGTGAACAGTGGCACGGTGGCCACGGCCAGTGCCGCCACGCCGGACGACACGCCCATATGTTCGGCCACGCTGACGCCGCCATTGCCCACGGTGAGCAACAAAATGCCGATCATCCCGGCCGCCTTCCACTGCGGCCACGTCGGCGCCGGCACCCCGCGCCACCGGAGGAAGCCATACATCAACACGCCTGCCGTGCAAAACCGAATGCCCGCCAGCAACAGCGGCGGCCAGTACTCCACGCCGATACGGATCACCAGGTAAGTGGAACCCCAGATCACATACAAGGCAAAAAACGCGGCGATCAACGGTAAGGGAAAACGACGTGGGCCAGGCATTGGGTGGCTCTATGGCAGGAGATGGGAGGCTTATTCTAGAAAGACAGGTGGATAAACATAAGTTACAAAACCTGTTTAAACCGCCCATACACTTTTCAAACCATGGTTATCAGGGCTATAACCCTTGCTTTCGAAAGCCACACGCCACTGGAGCCTTACCATGGACAAATACGACCGCATGCTCCTCAGCGCCCTGCTCGAAGACGGCCGTGCGTCCTACGCGCAACTGGCCCGCACGGTGAACCTCTCCGCCCCCGCCGTGGCCGAACGGGTCGCCAAACTGGAAGCCAGCGGCGTGATCACCGGCTACCAGGCCAAGGTGGATTTGTCCAAAGTCGGTTTGCCGATCCAGTGTGTGATCGAACTGAGGCTGACCAATCACGGCAGCCAGAAGGTTTACGACGCCCTGGCTGAAATTCCCGAGCTGACCGAATGCCACCGGGTCACGGGTGATCCGTGCGTGATCATGCAAGCGGCGGTGGGCACCATGCCGCAGCTGGAAGACCTGATTAATCGGGTGGCCAAGTTTGGGTTCAGCAAGACCTCGATTATTTTGTCCAGCGCCATAGAGCGGCGGGTGCCGTTGGGGCAGTTGGAAGCCAATGGGAAACATGGTGGCTGACCTATCGCCATCGGGAGCAAGCCCCCTCCCACATTTGATGTGTGAACACCTTCAAAATGTGGGAAGGGGGCTTGCTCCCGATGGGGTCAGTAGCCTCACCGAAGATTCGAACGCAGAACAATCAAATCGACTATCTGCTCAATCGTAGTGATGTGATCCCAATCCTCCTGAGGCGCTTGCAGCTTGAACTGCCACTTGATCTGCATGATAAAGCAGGTCAGGTCGTCATCAATGATGTCGAAATCATGGATGAAATCGGTTTGCTCCGTCACATCGCTTTGGTCGATAAACCCGATGATATCGACGAACAGCTGGAGCACTTTTTCGCTGATCTCGGCTCTGGTCAGGTTACCTTCCATTTCTCGCCTCATAGGCACACTTACCAATACTGACTAGATCAAAAACTGCAAGCCCGGCAGCAACGAAGGGTATGCCTCGCCCGATGATGCCAAATACCCGGACCGTGCCAAACGTTGCTTTTGCCATTCTGGCCATGGTGGGTTGCCTGATCAATGTACGAGGGAAAAAACGCATTCCGATCAGGCTAGCCAGATTCGTGGTTTTGCTGGAGCCGACGTGAACCCAAGTATCCACAGCGATTTTGCTTATCGGTATGCCCGCCGCGCCCGTATCAACTGTTGCTGCCGTGAGGCCGTAGTGTTGCTGTGTACATTTCCAGAGTTCATCAAACGTCGTATCGGGCACAGCGGGATCAGCGTGAAGGGGCTTGAGTAACTGGTAATGAGAGCCATGACTCCAAGCTGGCAAACTCGGCAACACCATGACTGCCGGGCAGCTTGTCATTGTGTTGCCCACATGAAACGCCATGCTTGAACTTGAACCCAGATCAATGCCATTTGATTCAAGTTCCAACTTGCTTCGCATGATCGCTGTATGAAGATCGCTTTCCTGCATGACTGTGATCCCTGTGCATGAGTGGCAGAAGGGATGGTAGGTCGCAGTAGTACGCGATAGGTGAGTAAAGAGGAAAACCAGAAAGGTCCTAGATCATATCCGGATTTAGCCTACCGACCATTCAGCGCTCAGGTGAAAGAGACCTCAAAACCCCGTGATTCAGTGGCCAGCAAGACCAGTCCCTTTCATTTGCGGGACGTTTCCGAGAGAATCCCACGGCCTTGTTTCCGTCGGATTCGGTAGCTAGTCTCGCCCTGTCATCGAATTTTCGGTGGCCGGACGTGCAAGTCCGATGGCAAGCAAGATCATAAATAAACCTACAGCCAATATGCATGTTATGGCGGCTGTGCGTGGGAGGCCTTCGGGCCTGCTGGGTTTGGATCCTTGCCCCGGTCTTGCACACCTACGCACAGTTGCCACCCTAATTCGCGTGCAAGCGAACGGTGTCGACTTCTTCCAGCAAGGAGTTTCACCATGGTCAAAGTCACCCCCGATCCACCCAAGTCCAAACCCGGCTTCCTCAGCGAAGACGCCCTGCTCCACCGTCGCGCCATCGATTACTACCTCAAGGCGTCCGCTCCGGATGCACCCATTTTTATCCTGAATGACAACCTGAGCTTCGAAGAGGCCTTGGCCCATGCGGCGGATTTGTTGCATTGCGCGGTGGAGACGGCTCATGCCTCGGGAGAGGTAGTGAAGGCGCCACAGCGGGCGGTGATGCATTTGGTGGAGATGGCGAAGGGAGTGGTGGACCAGGCGTTGGCGTGCACACAGCCTCGATAGGCGCTGCATAACTGAATGTGGGAGGGGGCTTGCTCCCGATGGCGGTGTATCAGCCAGCTTATTTTTAGCTGACACACTGCTATCGGGAGCAAGCCCCCTCCCACATTTGGATCTTTGGTGTGCTTGAGAGGGTGGCTGGTTTAGAACCCGCGATGCTTTTTCAGGTGCTCATTGATTTTGGCGGCAGGCACTTTCTGCAAGGTGCATAACAGGTCATGGGACAGTTCACGCAGGCCGTGGGTCTGGCGCAGTTCCTGGGCCAGGTGGGCGGTCAGGTTGGCGGCCATTTCCGCATCCGCCAGCGCCCGGTGAGCCTGGCCGGTGTGGGGCAATTTGGCGTAGGCGTTGAGGGTGCCGAGCTTGTGGTTGGGCGCAGCCGGCATGAGGCGGCGGGCCAGCAGCAGGGAGCAGGCGAATTTCTGCAGGCGGGTGCGGCGGATCAGGCCCAGCTCAAAGTCCCAGAACTTCTGGTCGAAGGCGGCGTTGTGCGCCATCAAGGGCGTGGTACCGACGAACTCGTTGACTTCGTTCATCACCCGCTCAGCCGGTGGCGCGCTGCGCAGCATGGCGTTGCTGATGCCGGTGAGTTGTTCGATAAAAGCCGGTACGCGCACGCCGGCGTTCATCAGGCTCTGGTAGCGATCCACGATTTGTCCGCGCTCGAGGATGACGACGCCAATCTCCGTAGCCCGGCAGTGGCTGCTCGGGGTGATGCCGGTGGTTTCAAAGTCGATGACCGCTATACGTTCCAAACCTGTTCCCACTCCGTCTAACAATTTATTTGAGCAGCAACGCGCCTTCGATCGGCACGTAGCGGCTGGCGGCGCGGATCAATGAATTGGCCGTCAGCCCGGGCACGCCATAAGCCACGGCTTCGACACCATGCTTGTGAATGACACGGTCAAGCAGCATGTCGAAATCACCGTCACCGGAGGCCAGCACGATTTCGTCGACATGGTCGGCGGCGTCCATGATGTCGATGGTGATGCCTACGTCCCAATCACCCTTGGCCGAACCGT